>DAOTYF010000029.1:0-8562 GCA_034434995.1 Anaerolineae bacterium | reverse complement strand
AGCAGGTGAAGGTCCCGCGGCGGGAGGTGGCGCGGGTGAGGCAGGCGCGTCTTTTATCTCCCAGGCCCCAGCCCGGTCAAGGGACGCAGCAGGCAGCGGGGCTGGCTCGGCCTTGGGCGGCCTGCCGGGCTTGGTTTCTTTGGCCGGAGCCGCCCGCTCAGGCTTGATGCCAAACGCCCGCAACAGGCGCTGGGTGAAGGATACGTCCTCTTCCATCGCCATGAACGACACGTCCTCGCCCAACAGACGGCGGGCGATGTTGCGGAAAGCCTGGCCTGCCCGCGAGTCCTCTCCCAGGACGGCAGGCGTACCCCGATTGGCTGAGACGAGGATCGTCTCGTCCTCTGGGACCAGTCCGATCAGCTTGATGGCGAGGATATCGATCACGTCCTCCGGGCTGAGCATGTCGCCGCGCTTGACCATCTCCGGTTTGATACGGTTGATCACCAGATGACCAGGGCCTTTGTTCTCGGCCTCGATCAGGCCGATGATCCGGTCTGCATCGCGCACGGAGGAAACCTCCGGGTTGGTGACGATGATCACCATATCCGCCGGGGCCAGAGCGTTGCGAAAGCCGCGCTCGATGCCCGCCGGGGAGTCGATCAGGATGTAGTCCACCAGCGGGCGCAGTTCATCGCAGATGCGCACCATGTCGCTGGGGCTGACGGCGGTCTTGTCGCGGGTTTGGGCGGCGGGGATCAGGTACAACTCCTCCTTAAGCCGCTTGTCCTTGATCATTGCCTGGCGCAGCTTAGCACGCCCTTCGACCACGTCGACCAGATCGTAGACGATGCGGTTTTCCAGCCCCAGGACGATATCGAGGTTACGCAGGCCGATATCGGCATCGATGCAGCAGACCTTCTGACCCAACGTCGCCAGAGCAACAGCCAGATTGGCGGTGGCTGTGGTCTTGCCGACCCCACCCTTGCCGGACGTAATCGTGATTACCCGAGCGGACATTCTCGTTTCTCCCACACACTCATCAATCAGGTCGCCTCAGGCAAGCAGCCCTCCCCACATCGGCTCATTCGCTGCCCCATTCCTCGGCAACGATCTGGCCTCCCCGCACGAAGGCGATCTCGGGACGCGGGCGGCGGCGGCCATCGTCCGGGGCAATCGCCACGCGGCTCGCGATCCGCAGTTGCATCGGGCGCATATCCAGGGCGCATACCAGCGCGCTCTCGTCGCCCAGCGCCCCGGCATGGACCGTGCCACGCAGACGGCCCCACACCAGCACATCGCCCCCTGCGATGATCTGCGCGCCGGGGTTCACATCGCCGATCACAACCACGTGCCCGGTGTGGCGGACGATCCGCCCTGATCGCAGGGTATGTTTGATCAGAACGCCACTGCCGCCGTATTCGTGAGAATCGATGGGGGGAAGCTCGGTCTCTTCGCTAGCGGGGGCAGGAGCGGCAGCGGACAGATCGTTAAGCTCCGTCTCGAGGTCCTCACGGCGGGCGGAGCGCAAGGTATCCGGCGACTTGCCGAGGATAGCCCACAGTGTCACATCATGTTCGGCCAATCGGTCGCGCAGCTTGCGAATATCGTCTCGATCCAATGCCCGCTCCCCTACTTGCAGTACCACCCTTGCGCCGCGAAAGAAATCATTCTGGGTGCGGATGGCGCTAACCAGCGCCTCAGCAATCTCCGGCCAGGGGCCATTGCCGGTGGTGATCAGCAGGCCATCGCGCGTCCCCTTGATCGAAAAGGCCGGTTGGTGCACGCACTCTCCTCGTGATCTGGAAATTGTAGTCCAGCCAGAAAGTTGGCGCAACCGTCGGGCCGCCCGCACCCCCTAGAAGAGCGTGGCCTTTTTGCCGGGCCGGGGATCGTAGTGGCTAGCAAACTGCTCCAGGGTTGAGCGCTTGACCAGCCAAGTATTGGCGAACTTGCGCGCAGGCAGCTTCTTATTGCGGATCAACCGCCTCACAGACTCGGGGTGAATGTTCAAACGGTCGGCCACTTCGGCCACAGTTACGTAGTCATCGAAGCTGTCGGTCACGCTCTTTCCTCGGGTTGGGGTGCGGCGCGAATTGTTGTGCTGGTGCAACACCCATAGGAGTATAGAGACTTTGGGCAGGGTGTCAAATTTTGGTTTACCGCTGTGGCTTGCTGGGCCGTTGCAATCCACCAACCAGCGGACTATATTCAGGTCAGCGCCCCAGCCCAATCGCCAGGGGGGCGCCCTTCGCATGTGCAGGTGATCCGGCTTGGTTCGGAAAACGGCGGCTTTTCTCTTCAACGCAGTGCGGCTGATCGCGGTGGGGGTGTTCAGGGCGCTGCGCTGGCTGGCTCAGCGGCTGTTCCGGTTGCTGGGGCATTTTCTGCGCTGGGTCGCTGCCGATCCTCTCCGGCAGCGCGTGGCGTTGGTTGCCAGCCTGATCGCCGGGCTGTACTTCGGCTACCAAGTGGTACGCCTGGTCGAGATCGCCCGCGACCCGCGTAGCCAGACCTTCGCCACCTGGTGGACCGGCAGCGCCGAAGATCGCTCCCGGCTGGTGACGGCTCGGCGCACCGCCTGCCCCGGCGCGCCGTTCATCCTGCCCGCCGATGGCTACATCGGGCTGTTGTACGGCGATCCGCGCGGCCCGTACTCCGCAAGCCGCCGCCACCAGGGGATCGACATCTTCAGCCCCACCGGGCCAGGCGAGACCCCCGTGTACGCCGCTTATGATGGCTACATCTCCCGCGATGAGGCCTGGACCAGCGCCCTGATCCAGCGCCTGCCCGACGACCCACTCCAGCCGGGCCGCCCGATCTGGCTGTACTACACGCACATGGCCCCGGCGGATGGCCAGACCGATTTCATCGAGGACGCCTTCCCGCGCGGCGTGCGCGAGGTGTGGGTGCGGCAGGGTACACTGTTGGGCTATACTGGTAACTACAGTGGTTCGATCAACCCAGTTGGCGTGCACCTGCACTTCTCGATTGTCCGGGATGACGGTCAGGGGAACTACACCAACGAGCTGGTCTTCGACAACACCATTGACCCATCGCGCTACCTGGGGATGGCGGTCAACTACGCCTGCGCGCCGGACGTGCCCACCTGCACCCCCGATCCGCTGTGCGCGGAAGCGATCCTCGGCGCGGGCGGAGGGTAGCCCTCGCGCGCATGATCATCATCTGGCTCACCAAGGTGGATGAAACATGGAGTACGTCAATCTGGGCCGGACGGGCCTAAAGGTCAGCCGGCTGTGCCTGGGAACGATGAACTTTGGCCCACTGACCAGCGAAGCAGACAGCTTTGCCATCCTGGATCGAGCGCTGGAGGCGGGGATCAACTTCTTCGATACCGCCAACGTATACGGCTGGAAGACCGGTGAGGGGATCACCGAACACATCATTGGGCGCTGGTTGGCGCAGGGCGGTGGGCGGCGCGAGCGCATCGTGCTGGCGACGAAGGTCTACGGGCGGATGGGGGAAGGCCCCAACGACCGGCGCCTCTCCGCCTATCACATCCGCAATGCCATCGAGGGCAGCCTGCGCCGCCTGCAGACCGATCACATCGACCTGTACCAGATGCACCACATCGACCGCGAGACGCCCTGGGAGGAAATCTGGCAGGCGATGGAGATTCTGGTGCGGGACGGCAAGGTGCTGTATGTGGGCAGCAGCAACTTCGCCGGCTGGCACATCGCCCAGGCCCAGGAGGCGGCCAGGTCACGCCACTTCATGGGCCTGGTCTCCGAGCAAAGCCTGTACAACCTATCGGCGCGTACGGTTGAGCTGGAGGTCATCCCGGCCTGCCAGCACTACGGCCTGGGTCTGATCCCCTACAGCCCGCTGGGCGGCGGAATCCTCGGCGGGGCGCTGAGCAAACTGGCCGAAGGGCGGCGCACCAGGGAGGACACCCAGAAGAAGATCGACCAAGCCCGTCCCCAGATCGAAGCCTACGAAGCGCTGTGCCGGGAGCGGGGTCAGCAACCCGCTGACGTGGCCCTGGCATGGCTGCTGGCAAACCCCGCCGTCACCGCCCCCATCATCGGGCCGCGCACGATGGAACAGCTCGATGGCAGCCTGAGGGCGCTGGAATTGAAGCTCGACCAAGATATCATGGCGCGGCTCGACGAAATCTGGCCCGGTCCCGGTGGGGCGGCCCCGGAGGCCTATGCGTGGTAGCGAGCCGATCCTCCCCGCCTCACCTCGCCCGGACACGGCAACCTCAGGTAGAATCGGTGACCTATGTCCTGAATCCCATCCTGCCCGGATGGGTACGCTCTAGTCCGATCAAGGCGTGCATCTCGGACCTGGGATGGAGCATCTAACCCTATGACACATTCGGCGCCGACCGATGCGGGGATCGATCTGGACGCGCTACGCGCAGGCGACCGGGTGGCGTTTGCCCGGCTGGTGGAGACCTACGCCGATCCGCTGTATAACCTGGCGCTCAAGCTGACCGGCCACCCCCAGGATGCAGAGGATGTGCTCCAGGAAACGCTGGTCAGCGCCTACCGGAGCATCGGCGGGTTCCAGGGACGCAGCCAGATCGGGACGTGGCTGTACCGGATCGCCACCAATGTCGCCCTGATGCACCAGCGCCGCAGGCAACCGGATAGCGTCTCGATTGACGAGCCGCTGGCGCTGGGCGACGGCGAAATGGTGCCACGCCAGCTCTTCGATTGGTGCTGCCTGCCGGAACCCGACCTGATGAGCGCCGAAGCCCGCCAGATGATGGAACAGGCCATTCAAGCGCTCCCGGAAACCCTGAAAACGGTCTTTGTGCTGCGCGACATCGAGGGGCTATCCACTGAGGAGACGGGCGAGGTACTGGGGCTATCGGAGTCGGCGGTGAAATCGCGGCTGCACCGTGCGCGGCTGTTCCTGCGCGAGCGGCTCTCCGAGTATTTTGCTGAGTGGGCGGGAGGGAACCATGACTGAGCACCGGCATGAGAGCTGCCACCGACTGCTGGGACACCTGTCCGAATACCTGGATGGGGAGGCTGCCGAAGCGTTGTGCGCTGAGATCGAGCGGCACATGGCCGAGTGCGAGAACTGCCGGGTGGTGATCGACACGCTGGCGATGACGGTCAAACTGTACCGCGAGCAGGAGCGTCCATCGCTGCCCCGGGACGCCCGCCAGCGTTTGTACGCCGCCCTCGACCTGACCGAATACCTGCCCCCGGACTCGCCATAGACCAACCCCTCAGCTAGAGAAAGCAAGCCGCCCAGGGCGCTTTTAGCCTGGGCGGTTGTGGTTTGTCCCACGAGAGGCGACTATCCGGGGCGCTGGCCCCGGCTAGGATAAGCCTCCCGAAAGGGGCGACTGACCACTAGGCACAGTCCACCTCCTTTCGTCAACTCAGCCGGACGTGTTGATCGCGATCAATCAACGCACAGTATACGGGCGGCGCACCGCCAAGTCAAATCACACCCATGTCCTGCCGGGATGGAACCCCCCGTCTGCGGTTCAATACCCGACCAAAAGAACTCCCTGTCCAGCCGTTCTCACCTAGCTACTCTTGGGCATGACCGAGATGATCTTCTGGATCAAGTTGTTGAGTGGCATCGTCTGGAGCCA
This sequence comes from Anaerolineae bacterium, assembly GCA_034434995.1. GTDB lineage: Bacteria > Chloroflexota > Anaerolineae > Aggregatilineales > UBA3940 > DAOTYF01. Next base: position 3,041 of record DAOTYF010000029.1, on the reverse strand, counting down.
TACCCGGCCCGGCCCGGTCAGCGTCGCCAGGAACAGCCCCTCGCCCCCCAGAAAGATATTGGTCACCCCTTTGACGCGCTCGATGCCGTGCGTCACCGTCGCGTCGAACATAGCGATGTGGCCGGGGTCAATCCGTATCACCTCGCCCGCCGCGAGTTCCATCTCGCGCACCTCGCCATCCACCTCGAAGAAGGCGATGCCCGGCCCGGTCACGCGCTGGAGGATGAACCCCTCGCCGCCAAACAACCCCACGCCGAGCCGCTGCTTGAAGTGCGGCGCAAGCGTGATCCCTGCCTGCCCACACATAAATGTGTCACGCTGCGCGATGATCGACTCGCCCTCGGCCAGCTCAATCGGCACAATCACGCCCGGCGACTCCGGCGTAAAGGTGATCTCTGCCTGCTGTCCCAGGCAGGTGTAGGTTGTCAGGAACAGCGACTCGCCAGATAGCGCCCGACCCAGGCCACCCATCAGACCGCCCGGCATGTTGGTCTTCATATCCACCTGACCTTTATACCAGGCCATCCCGCCCACCTCGGTGAAGACCGCCTCGCCCTGGAAGAGCAGCAGGTCCAGCGCTTGCATGACATTGCCCTGAATACGATATTTCATGCTATCACTCCTCCTGTGAGAACATCGGGACAGCCCCGCAGCCCACGCCTCGCAACGACGCGGCGCAGCGGTCGCGGCCCCGCTTAGATATGGCGGGTAGTGTAGCATAGTTCCGCAGGGGGGCAACGCCGTCATCTCTGCGATGCCCCCCCCTCGAATGGGCGCAACCCCGCCGTCCGCGCGGTTGGCGCCAACCCGTGAAGTTCGGTCCCTCCCTCCGATGCCCCCTTCAGCGACCTGAGCTTTTGCCGCACGGTCATGTCGGGTTCCCCCATCCCCACGCCGTGTAACAAATACTTACAAAATCATCTCTACAGCGCCAATGTGTGCTAAGGTATTAGGTGGTGCGGGTAGCTGCCTGCTGCCAGGGAAGCGGAGGGTAGACAGCATATGGACTCGAGCCTCATCCCTGTGCCGGATGCATTCCCCTGGGACGACGAGGGAGACGACCTGACAGTCAGCCTCGAGCGCTCGCGGATCGCGGAGGAAGAGGAGCGTCTGCGGCAGGCTGCCGAGGCGTACCTGGCCCGCCGCACCCAGCTAGGCGGAACGCAGCGCTTTCCGGGCGAGATTGCGGCGCTGCTGCCCATCCCCAGTCTGGCGGCGGCGATCTGCAACGCGCGGCGGCCCAGCGCGCGTAGCTACCAGGTGCTGCCCGCCCGGCTTGCCGACCGGCGCCCGGACGGCATCATGTGGCGCATCGAGCTGCACAGCATCGAGACAGGGGCCGATTCGGCGGGCCTCGATATTTGTGGAGACACGGTGCTGGGGCGGGGCACTGATCCGCTAGCCGCACCGGACCTGGACCTCGATCCATTCGGCGCCGCCGATATGGGGGTATCGCGCCGCCACGCGCTGCTGCGCCCCAGCCGCCAGCGGTTGTATCTGATCGACCTGCAAAGCACCAATGGAACCCGCTGCAATGGAGTGCTGCTGGGGCCTGGAAGTGTGCATATTCTGGTGCACAACGACACGATCAGCCTGGGAGCGTTGACCCTTCAGATCAAGATCGTGCGATCACCCGACATGCTGTGCGAGGACGGCCTGACAACCGATGGCCCAACCCCCATCAACCCGTTCGCCTGATGATCCTGGAGCCTGCCGGGCCATTCGCCAGCGGAAAGGTTGGCGGGCTATCCATTCCCCTCTCCCTAATGCGGCCATCTCCGCAAACGCGGGTTACAGCACCATTGACGGCGTGAATACGTTCGAGTACACTGGGGACAATGTTGGGTAGTCCTCTTCAAGGGATCGATGGTCAGCCGGCGTGCTGGCTGCTGATCCTGCTTTCGGGCGATCTCTGGCTTCCCCGTCCCCAGCACGGCTCCACTGTCTCCCGAACCAATCTGTGAAAGGATTTGTATGGCCAAGAAACTGTTTGCAGGCAACCTCAGCTATAGCACCATGGAGGAGGACCTGCGCACGCTGTTTGCAGAAGCGGGGACAGTGGTTTCCGTGACCATCGTCACCGACCGGGATACCGGGCGCTCCAGAGGCTTCGGCTTTGTGGAGATGGAAACGGAAGAGGAGGCCCAGGAGGCGATCCAGAAGCTGAATGGCCGGATGTTGAACGACCGCGAGATCACTGTAAGCGAGGCACGCCCGCCGCGCGAGTCAGGGTTTGGCGGCGGTGGGCGGTACGGCGGTGGCAGAGACCGAGGCAGGCCGGGCGGGAGAGGCGGCCCACGTGACCGCGACCGCCGCGAACGGCGGGACCGATACTAGCGCCGTCTTACCTCCTTTCCCTCTCTGCCAGGATCATCACTTCCTCATGCAGGGAGGGAGGTGACGTTGGAAACAAGGCACGTCGGCGGGGCACAGATGCGCTGTGCCCCGCCAGTTGATAGAGCTAGGTGACGTTATTGGCCACTGGGCTAGCCCCTGCAATGAGGCGGCGGTTGGTCATACACTCAGCGACAGGTACTCTTTTCTGGCCGGATCGATTCCATTTCTGCCTGGCCTGTGGTATAGTCTCAGGCAGAGCCACAGGTGGACTCTGCGGAGACCTGTGATGATGAACAACCCTGACAAAGGCACTGGCCCGTTGCGGGTGAAACCAGCCCATAGCGGGAAAAAAAGCTCCCCGCCCAATGCACCCTCCACTGAGCCGACCTCTGCCGAGCTGCCCGCCCGTCTGGAGGGGACGGGCCAGCTAGCCTCTGGCGAAGGCCGCAATACACGACAGCTCCGCATGTTGCCCAAGCTGGCGACCGATATCCAGCCCTGGCGAGTCATCTTCCAGACGATGACCCCGGAACCGAGAGTCATCGGGGTGGATGTTCAGGCCGTGGCGGTGGTAGGGCGTGCCGACCCCCAGGCGAACACCGCCCCGGATCTCGATCTGGCGGAGTTCGGGGGGCAGGCGATGGGGGTGTCGCGTCGCCATGCGATCCTACTGCCCACGGAAGAGGGCCTGTGTCTGATCGACT
>DAOTYF010000028.1:0-9716 GCA_034434995.1 Anaerolineae bacterium | reverse complement strand
GGATGGTATCTTGGAGATCGAGCAGGCCTCCTTCGGCGCGGATGCTTATACGCGGGAGATGTTCGCGGAGATCGCCGGCAGTAAGACGGGGGCCTTCCTGGTGGCGCTGGAGGGGCCGGTCGTGGTGGGCTATCTGGTGACCGACGTGGCCGCCAGCACCGCCTACGTAACCTCGATTGCCGTGCGCCCGGATCGAAGGCGGCGCGGGCTGGGCGCGGCGCTGCTGCGATGGGCCATCCAGTGGGCGGCGGGCCAGCGAGCCGGGCGCATGGCCTTGCACGTCAGCGCGGCCAACGCACCCGCCATCGCCCTGTACGCGCGGTTCGGGTTCCGGGCGGTGGCGACGGTTCCTCGCTACTACGCCGACGGCTCTGCCGCGCTGTTCATGGTGCGGCCTGTGTGGGATTGAGAGCCGCCCGTCGCCGGGCGGCTGAGCGCTCGGCTGGAAAAAGGGTGGCGGCGCGGCCCCCCCGCGCGGTAAGATTGGTGCGTCACGAGAACGTTGCGCCCGGCAAACCTGTCCTCAGGCTGGCGGCTGATCATCGTTTCAGGGAGCGTTCATGTACTTTGAATTCGCGCTGCGCCGCTTCGACCTGCCAGAGGACGTGCCCGGCGCGCTGTATGCCTCGCCGATGCCAGGAATGCTGGGCGACTTTGAGCAGGACATCGCGTCGATCCGACAGGCGGGCATCGACCGGGTCGTGTGCCTGGCGGGGCCGGAGGAAGTACGGGTCAAGGCCCCCTTCTACGCCGCAGTCTTGAGGAAGGGCAGCCTGGGCTGGCCAACCACCCAGTTCGGCATCCCGGATGGCGACGCGCCCGCTGACCGGGAGGCGTTCCTGGCGCTGGCGCGGGAGGTGGCCGCCGATCTCCGCGCGGGGCAGCGGGTGCTGATTCACTGCGCCGCCGGGATCGGGCGCACGGGGATGCTGGCCGTGCTGGTGCTGATGGCCCTCGGCCAGGGCCTCGAGGCGGCGCGGCGGGCGGTGCGCCGTGCCGGGTCGGGCGCGGAGGGCGGGACCCAGTGGGCGCTGGAAGAGTGGGCGGCGCGGCAGTTGGGCGCCGATCATCCCTAGGCGTTTTAAAGATACAGATGTAGAGCGTGCGGCGCGTGAACTACTCCACAGAGCATCACGCCGCAGCGCGTGGGAGCAATGGACAGGAATAGGATGAACCAACAGGTGGACGATTTGCTGGCAGCCTTGCACAGCCCCGACGATCAGGCCCATCAGGCTGCGTACGAGGCGCTGGTGGCGCTGGGCCGGGCGACTGTCCCGGCGCTGATCGCGGCCTTCCCCGGCACGCGGGGGCGCGCCCGGCTGAGCGTGATCCGCGCGCTGGGCGAGATCGGGGATGCCCGCGCGGTGGCGCTGCTGGTGAGCCTGGTGCGAAGCCGCGATAGGCAGGAGTACGTTTTTGTCAGCAGCCTGGCGGCGAAATCGCTGGGGCAGATCGCCGCCCGGCCCGGCTCGGCGGGTGAACAGGCCATCGCCGGGCTGGTGGAGGCGCTGGGCGATTCGCTGACCGGTGCGCGGCGCATGGCAGCCGTGGTGCTGGGCAACGTGGGCGATCCGCAGGCGGTCCCACCGCTGATCGGCGCCCTGGCTGATTCCGATATCGGGGTGCGGGCACTCTCGGCCCGCGCGCTGGGGCTGATCGGCATGACGGGCAAGCACGCCGACCACGCCGTGCCCGCCCTGATCGTCTGTCTGGCCGATACCGCCCAGCTCGGCAAGCCGCTGGCCGTGGATGGCCGCTCGGTGCGGACGGTCAGCGAGGTGGCGGCCTGGGCGTTGGAGCAGATCAACACCCCCCAGGCGGCCCACGCGCTTGCAACGTGGCGGGCCAAACGGCAGTAGAAAGCGCACAGCAGCGGATACCTGCCACCGCCCCCTGAAAGCCGTGCTGAGCAAGGAGCGCTGAGGCAGAAGTGATTTTCGCCAGGCTGGTGAGCCTTGCTCCATCGGCCACCCTCGGAGGTGGGGCAGCGCTATGTATATCTGGCGAAATCGGCTACAATGGACGCTGCACCCAGGCAGCGCGTTATGACCCAGCCCTTATCGCCCTCTCATCGCGACCCCTCTGCCGACAACGCGCCCCTGCTCGGCGGGCAGGTGCATGGCCCGGTCAGCGGCAGGGAGCCACGTCTCGGCGGCAGGGCCATTGTGTCGGACCTGTTGGAAGCGCTGCGCGGGCGCGACCTCCAGGCCCGGCTGGCGGCAGGCCGCACCCTCAAGCAAATTCGGGACCCGCAGGCAGTAGAGTTGCTGCTGGGCGCGCTGGCCGACGACCACATGCAGGTACGCAGCGTGGCCGCGGCGGCGCTGGGCGCCATTGCCGAGGACAGCCCCGAACGGGCGCGGATGGTGGCAGCAACCGGCGCGACCCCGGCGTTGCTGCACCTGCTGCGCGACCGCCACATCCCGGTGCGGATGGCCTCCGCGCGGGCGCTGGGGCAGATCGGCGACCCGGAGGCGCTGCCGGGGCTGCTCGATGCGCTGCGGGATGTCAGCCCGCACGTGCGGGGCAACGCCGCTGCCGCCCTGGGATCGATGGGCGCACTGCACCCCGAACGGGGCGCGGAGCTGATCCCGCCGCTGATCGCCGCGCTGGGCGATGCCGATAGCGGTGTGCGGGCGCTCTCCGCGCTGGCGCTGGGGCGCGTCGCCGCTGCCCACCACGACCCGGCGTTGCGCGGGCAGGTGGTTCCCGCGCTGCTCAACACCTTCCGCGATTCCAGCGTCAACGTCCGCACCAACGCCGCCTGGGCGCTGGGGCTGATCGGCCCCGACGCCGTCCCGGCCATGATCCACGCCCTGCGCGACGAACAGATGCAGGTCCGCAGCGCCGCTGCCTCCGTGCTGAAGCAGGTGGCCGAACGGCATGGCCGGGCCAGCAAGGCGGTGGATGCGTTGATCGCGGCGCTGGACGATGTGGATGAGACGGTGCGCTGGTACGCCATCGGCGCGCTGGGGGTGATCCGCGACCCGCGCGCCGTGCCCCACCTGGTGCGCGTGCTCGACGACATGCACAAGCCCTACCCGTTCGACGAAATGCGCATCTGCGACATCGCCGCCGAGGCGCTGGAACGGATCGGCACGCCGGAGGCGCGGGCGGCGGTGCGCATCTGGCGGGTGTCAAGGTGGCTGAGGTAGCGCGTCAGCAACGCCCAGCCGCGCCGTGACGAGAGACGACCGCCGGGTAGTGCCGAATAACACGCTGGGCTGGCCACTGGCGCACCGCGCCCAACGCGCGTAAGATCGCAGGCAGCGACCCGCCGATCCCGCTCGACCCAGGACCGCAATATGCCATCCAACGATACGTTCTACGTCAAGTTCTTCGCCCCCGTGTTGCCAGAATCGGTCAACGCGCTGATGCAAGTGGTGGAGGGCAAGTTCAAGCAGGGTTACCAGCACCTGGTACTGCTGATCTCGTGCACCGGCGGCGATGTGTTTCATGGGCTGTCGGCCTACAACTTTCTGCGCGGGCTGCCGATGGAGGTGACGACCCACAACTTCGGCAGCGCCGACTCGATGGGCGTGGTGCTATACTGCGCCGGGTCGCTGCGGCTGTGCGTGCCGCACGCCCGCTTCCTGCTGCACGGCGCGACAGTCAACTTCCCGCGCCCGGTGGCGCTGGAGGAGAAGCAGCTCGAGGAGCGCCTCAAGAGCCTCCAGATCGATATGGGCAACATCGCCCGCGTGATCGCCGACACGGTGGGCCGGGATCGGGACGAGGTGGTGCTGGACATGCTCAACCGCACCACGCTGTTCCCGGAGCAGGCCGTTGAGTACGGGCTGGTGCACGAGATTCGCTCCGAGCTGCTGCCGCCCGGCGCGGAACTGATCTCGATCCAGATGGCCCCCCGTCCGCTGGAAGGCACGCCACAGCCGCCGATGCCGTCCCAGCCCGCCGGGTCACCGCCCATGCCGCCTCCGTTCGTCGCGCCGCCGCAGGATCGCAACGGGTGATGGCCTCTACCCTCGTCATGGCAACCACCCGCCGGTGGGTGAGGCCAGTCTCACCCCGGCCAGAGCCTCACCAATAGAACAGGAGACCCAACATGGATCGCAACTCGCTACTGATCCGCTGGGCGATCAACGCCGTGGCGATCTGGATCGCCATCCACTACGTGCCGGGCATCACGCCGCTGAGCGATAGCCTGGTCGAGATCATCCTGATCGCGCTGATCTTCGGGCTGGTCAACGCCATCATCCGCCCGATCCTGACCTTTCTCACCTGCCCGCTGATCATCCTGACGCTGGGGCTGGGCACACTGGTGATCAACGCCGCCATGTTCGCCCTGACAGGCTGGGTGGGGCAGCAGTTTGGCTTTGGCTTCCGGGTGGAAGGCTTCTGGCCCGCCTTGTGGGGCGCGCTGGTGGTCAGCGTGGTGAGTTGGGCGCTCAGCACGCTGGTCGGTGGCGGTGAGCGCGAGCGCCGTCACCGCCGCGAGGACTGAACCGAATGCCGCGCTGGGGTGTTGCTACCATCGAAGCACACACGCCCCACGGAGGAGATGAGCCATGTCACACGTCGCTATCGATACCGACCCCAACGCGGAGCCGATCCGTCTGTTCCAGTCCGACTTTCTGGAGTTCTTCACCCACATCAGCCCGGTGACGGTCCTGGTCATGTGGGTGCCGGTGGCGATCTTCCTGCTGGCTTACTCGGTGTGGTCGGCCAGCGGCCCCGGCTTCGCCTGGCACATCCCGCTGGGGGTGATCGTGGGCCTGGTCCTGTGGACGCTGGCTGAATACACCCTGCACCGCTTCCTGTTCCACTACCGCCCGCGCACGCCGCGCCAGGAGCGCATTTTCTTTCTCTTTCATGGCGTCCATCACGCCCAGCCACAGGACAAAACCCGTCTGGTGATGCCGCTGCCGGTTAGCATCCCCATGGCGGTCTTGTTCTACGGGCTGTTCACGCTGGTGATGGCCGTGTTGCTCCGGGCGCCGCAGTGGGTCAACCCCCTGATGGCGGGGTTCATCACCGGCTACCTGATCTATGATATGACCCACTACGCCACGCATCACCTGCCGATGCGCTCCGGCCTCGCCAAGTTCCTGAAGCGTCACCACATGATGCACCACTACAAGGACCCGGACACGCGCTTTGGGGTGAGTTCGCCGATCTGGGACTGGGTGTTCGGCACGGCGGGGACGGGCCAGTAAGGCCGAGCTGGGCAACAAAAATCGCCTGCCACAAGGCAGGCGGCCCTGCGTCGATCAGTGGAGGCGCGCAGCACTGCCCTGCGGTCCGCAGTGAGCCTGGTGCGCCCGGATTTCACCTTGCTGCTCGCGCCTTCGGGTTACTCGCCGGGCAGCTCACCCCGTCGACTCTGGTTCGCCCCCTGTTGAGAGTATACCGCATCGACGACATCCGCACCTGGCCAGCGCCGTGGGGGTTGAGGCCAACAGCCAGACATCCCCAGGGCGAGGGAGTAGAACAGAGGTTCTGTTTGCGGTATAATAGGGGTGTGGATTTAACGCTATCTCCAGAGAGGATCGTGGAAGATGGGACAGGGTGTGAGCGAGCGGTTGGTGGCCACGGCCATCAAGGGGATCGACCAGGAGATCGCAGAGCTGGTGGCGCTGGTGCGCGAGGCACACCAGCGCATCGCTGGGGTGCAGGCGGAGGTGGGGCCTATCGTGGAGGCGGCCAAGCTACGCCTCAGGATGCTGCTGGAATATCGCGGCGCGAACTGGTCAGATGAGCAGGGCTATGCGCGGGTCGTCGCCGACGGCGTGCGGACGACCTACGACGCCAGGGCGCTGGATAAACTGATTCTCGATGACCCGGAAACCTACGGCTGGCTGCGCCAGTACCGCGTGGAAATCCCGGTGAAGGGCGGGGTGAGCGTGAAGTAGGTTGGCTGGCCTCACCCGCTAATCCAACGCGCCGCGCTGCCGCAGCAGGGCCGCCAGGCCAGCGTGCCCGCCCGCCAGCGCCAAGGCGAGAGGGGTGCGGCCATCGTCCGCCCGGCGGTTGGGGTCGGCGCCATGATCGAGCAACATCGCCACCAGCGCGGCGTCGCCGTTCTGGGCCGCGGCGTGCAGCGCGGTGAAGCCACCATACTGGGCGGCGTTCACATCGGCCCCGCGTGCCAGCAGCAGACGGATGATCGGCGAGGGGTTGTGGCCTGCCGCGGCGGCGTGGATCGGCGCGTGCGCCAGCGAGTTCCGAGAGCGGGCATTCACGTCCGCGCCGTGGGCGATCAGCAAGGCGGCGATCTCGCGGTGTCCGTAGTGGGCAGCCAGATGGAGAGCCGTCCAGCCGTCCGAGTCGGTGGCATGGATCAGGGCCGGGTTGCTGCTCAGAAGGGCCTCCACGGCGTAGTAATCGCCCGACACGGCAGCCTGGAAGAAGCGGGCCTCCTGGATTCCGCGCGACACTCAGCGCCTCCTCCGTTCTAGCAGCCAAATAGCCAAGCACAGAGAGGGGGGGCGAGGCTCACTCCTCGGCCTTCATCGCCAGCGCCTCGAACGGATCGACCCGCACGCCCGGCCCCATCGTCGGGGTGACGACCACCTTGCGGACGAACTGTCCCTTGACAGCCGGGGGCCTCATCCGGCGTAGTTCGTCCATCAGCGCCATGAAGTTCGCCACGAGTTGTTGCTCGGTGAAGCTGGCCTTGCCGATGGGCACGTGCAGGTTGCCGGTGCGGTCGTTGCGGATTTCGATGCGCCCGGCGCGGGCCTCCTCGATGACGCGCGGCAAGTCCTCCGGCGGGACGACCGTGCCGCCCTTGGGCGAGGGCATCAGGCCGCGTGGGCCGAGCACCTTGCCCAGCTTGCCGATCTTGCGCATCATATCGGGCACGGCGATGGCGATATCGAAGGCAGTGAAGCCCTTCTCGATCTCAGCGATCAGCTCATCCGAACCGACGATGTCCGCCCCGGCATCGCGGGCGATACGCTCCGCTTCGCCCTCGGCGAAGACCAGGATGCGCACCGTCTTGCCCAGCCCAGAGGGCATCAGGATCACGCCGCGAACCTGCTGCTCGGCGTGGCGGGGGTCAATGCCCAGGCGCATGTGGACATCAATCGTCTCGTCGAAGCGGGCCTTGGCCAGAGATTTGACCAGCCGGATCGCCTCGCTGGGCGAGTACAGCTTGTCCGGCTCGTACGCTTTGATGCTGTCAACGTAACGCTTGCCATGTTTGGGCATGGTGATTTCTCCTGTGGTCCTAGCGAGGCGTCCCGGCATCGGGCCGCTCCTCCCACCCAGCCTGTCAGATGGTCAGCAGGCAGTTGTTGGTTGTTAGTTGTTCGTTGTTCGCTGAACGGCTATCCGTGTTTGGCCGAAAGACGATCCGTGAAACCGCCGCTTTAGCCGAAAGAATTTTCGGCCCAACCCTTAATCCTTGATCACCACGCCCATGCTGCGAGCCGTGCCTTCGACCTGGAGCATCGCGCTCTCGATGTCGTCGGTGTTGAGGTCGGGCAGCTTGATCTCTGCGATCTCGCGGAGCTGGGCGCGGGTGAGCGTGCCCACTTTATCGCGGTGGGGCATGGGGGAGCCTTTGGCGATCCCCAGCGCCTTGCGGATCAGCGAAGCGGTCGGCGGCGTCCGCAGCACGAAGGTGAACGACTGATCCTGGTAGATGGTGATCTCCGCCGGGATGATATCGCCCATGCGGTTGGCGGTGCGGGCGTTGTATTCCTTGCAGAACTGCATCAGGTTGATGCCATGCTGGGCCAGGGCAGGGCCAATGGGCGGGGCTGGGTTGGCCTTGCCAGCCTCGATCTCCAGCTTGACGACGGCGACAACTTTCTTGGCCATAACGACTCCTCATCGAGTATCGACGTGCGGCCTGAGGGGGGCCTCCGTCCGGATCAGCGGGTTGCGCCACCCACAAATAAGGGCGACCGCGCCAAGAGGGTCGCCCCGGAACCCAGGCCCAGACTGTATCTCACTGCTTCTCAACCTGCAAAAAGTCCAGCTCGACCGGCGTCTCGCGTCCGAAGAACGATACCAGCACCCGCACCTTGGAGCGCTGCATGTCGATCTCCTCCACCACGCCGACAATATCGTTGAACGGCCCGTCGATGATCCGCACCTTCTGGCCGGGCTTATACGTCACGTTGACCGCTGGCGCCTCCGCCTCCATGCGCTTCATGATCTGGGCAACTTCCTCAGGGCGCAGCGGGGTGGGCTTGTTGCCCATGCCGACAAACCCGGTGACTCCCGGCGTATTGCGTACCACATACCAGGAGTCCTCGTCCATGATCATGTTGACCAGGATGTAGCCAGGGAAGACCCGCCGCTCGACCGTCCTGCGCTTGCCGTCCTTGATCTCGATCTGCTCCTCGGTCGGCACGATCACCTCGAAGATGCGATCCTGCATCCCCATCGTCTCGGTGCGTTGCTCGATGGCGTAGCGCACCTTGTTCTCGTAGCCTGAGTAGCAGTGGATCACATACCAGCGTCGCCCATCATCGGCTTCGTCGCCCAGATCACCGACATCGGGCGCGCTGTAGCCCTCGCTGTCATCGTCCATCTGACGGCGCTGGTAGCTGCTGGCAGGTTGCCGTTGCTTGACCGGCGGTTCCTCCACTGGCTCCGTGTCCAGGGGTTCGTCATCCCTATATTCATCATCGTCATACATAGCGGCGCTCACCAAACGCACTCCCTTACACAACCCCACCCGCTGTCAGCCGGGCGCTGGCCCCGTCGGTTGCCCAGACAAGTCTTTTCGGGAAAGGCTTCCCCCCCATGAAACGCTTTAGAAGGCCACCAACAGAGCAGCTAGGCGTTGGAACAACACATCCAATGCCCCCAGCACCACGGCGAAGAACAGCGTCGTGCCCAGCACCAGCAGCGTCAGCCGAACGGCGGTCTCGCGGCTGGGCCACGAGACCTTCCTTAACTCCTCGCCCGTGTCCTGGAAGTAGCGGATCAGGCGGCTCCCGCTCTTGGCGCTCTTGCGTGGGGCCTCCCGGCGCTCCAGGCGACGCCTGGGGGCAACTTTGCTCTCCTTCTGCCCGGCTTTGGCTTCTTTGTGTTTGAACACGCAAATGTCCTTGCTTGGCGGCAGCAATCCACAACTCAAGACACCGCCATGGGGACGGTGTCTTGAACACATCTTGTATAGCACGCGCGGCAGGACTCGAACCTGCAACCTGCGGTTTTGGAGACCGCTGCTCTGCCAATTGAGCTACACGCGTAAGGTGGGCCTGGGGTTCACGAACCCCCAACACCTGATCCCACAAGCTTATTATAGCATGGGGTTCGCAAGCTGCACAGACTCCCCTTGCCACCCCGGCGAACCCAACATCCCGGTCTGCGCTGAGATCGGGATGGCTATGCGCGGCAGTTACTTCGTCTCGCGGTGCAGCCGATGAGTCCGGCAACGCGGGCAGTACTTCTTCAACTCGATGCGCTGCGGATCGTTGCGGCGGTTCTTCTGGGTCGTGTAGTTCCGCTCGCGGCACTCGGTGCACTCGAGGGTGATCACCGCGCGGATATCTTTCTTAGCCATGACGATCTATCTCTCAACCTGCATTCGGGCACAGCGGCGGCACACCCTGCCGCCGCCTGTCCGTTCGATTCAGGCAACCATAGCGGGGGCAGGGCGCCCCTGCCCCCGGCCCGTCACTCCAGGATATCGGTGATGGAGCCAGCGCCGACGGTCAGGCCACCCTCGCGGATGGCGAACTTGGCGCCCTTGTCGAGGGCGACGGGCTTATCCAGGGTGACGGTCATGTTGACGT
>DAOTYF010000027.1:0-7010 GCA_034434995.1 Anaerolineae bacterium | reverse complement strand
GGGGGGAGCACGAAGTGCGGGGGTGGGGGTGAGGCTGGCGCACGGGATCACGGACCCCCACCCAAGCAGGAGACTACCACAAAGAGGCGCACAACGCCCAAATGGAGATGCTGTTGTTGGCTAAGCTAGCACGCGCAGCCGATGCGCTTCGCTTCGCGTGCGGCTGAACCTGACCGTTAGCAACAACCCGAGAATCAAAAAATGGCTGCCACTGCCGATACCCTGCCCGACGAAACGCCCGAAGCCATCGCCACCCGGCCCCCATCGGGCCTGGACTTCGACCGCTACCTGCTGCTGGTGGTGGCGGCGCTGCTGGCCATCGGCCTGCTGATGGTCTACAGCACCACCTTCGACTGGAGCTACCTGGAGTTCGGCTCGCCGGTGCGGATTTTCCTGCGGCAGGTGCGCTCGGCGATCATCGGCCTGGCGGCGATGCTGGTGATGTGGCGCTGGGATTACCGCATCCTGCGTAACCGCTACGTCGCCACCGCCATTATGCTGGTGACTATCGCCGCGCTGGGCGGCCTGTTGTTGCTCAACAACAGCCGGGGCGGGGGCGAGTTCGGTGCGCAGCGCTCGCTGTATCAGGGATCGTTCCAGCCGGGCGAGGTCGCCAAGCTGGCGGTGATCATCTACTTTGCCGCCTGGCTGGCCTCGCGCCGGGAGCAGCTCCACAAGATCGGCTACGGGCTGATCCCGTTCTCGATCCTGGTGGGGACGGTCGGCGGGCTGATCGTCCTGCAGCCCGACCTGTCCACAGCGGCGATCATCGTCATGACCGCCGGGACGATGTTCTTCGTGGCGGGCGCGAACTGGGTGCAGATCGGGCTGATCGGCGCGGGGGCGGTGGGGTTGAGCTGGCTGCTTGCCACCCAGTTCGACTACGCCCGCGAGCGGCTGATCGCCCACCTGCAGGCCATGCAGGATTTGACGCAGGCAAGCTGGCACGTCCAGCAGGCGGTGATCGCCTTCCGGGCATCGGGCAGCCGCGCCGATACCTTCAGCCCCAACTGGTTCGGCGTGGGGCTGGGGCAGAGCAGCCAGAAGTTCGGCTTTCTGCCCGCCGCCCACACGGATAGCATCTTCGCCATCATCGGCGAGGAGCTGGGGCTGTTCGGCTGCCTGTTGGTGGTGATCCTGTTCGGGCTGTTTGTGTGGCGGGCGTTCAAGATCGCGGCCAACTCGCCGGAGCCGTTCGGGCAGATGCTGGCCACCGGGATCGGCGCGTGGATCGGCTACGAGGCGATGTTCAACGTGGCGGTGATGACCACCATCCTGCCGTTCTCCGGCGTGGTGCTGCCGTTCATCAGCTACGGCGGCTCAAGCCTGGTGGTGGTGCTGACCGGCGTTGGGCTGCTGATGAGCATCTCGCGCCAGCGACCGCGCACCATCGAGTACCGGGCCAGCCGGGTGGACGCCGATGCGTCGCCGCCCCGGCGCTGGCGCATCGAGCGGGTGGGGCGGGGACGGTAGGCGAAAGGGGCCGTCCCCGCGCACCAACCAAGCCGCCCCTCTTCGGGTAGCCCAGCCCTGAATGGCCGGGCCGCCACGATCAGGGGGTCCGTTGGCTGGCAGGAGAGCACATGCGAGTCCTCATCGCCGGCGGCGGCACGGGTGGCGGCGTGTATCCCGCCCTGGCCGTCGTCGAAGCCCTGAAAGCCCAACACCCGGACGCGGAGTGCGTGTGGCTGGGCAGCACGACCGGCCCAGAGCGCGAGATGGTGGCGCGGGCCGGGCTGCCCTTCGAGGGCGTGCCCGGCGGGCCGTTGGTCGGGGTTGGGGCGCGGGCCGTGCTCAGCGCGGCGAAGATCGCCATCGGCGCGATGCGGGCGCGGCGGGTCGTCGCCCGCTTCCGCCCTCAGGCGATGCTCAGCACCGGCGGCTGGCCCACCATCGCCCCGACGCTGGCCTGTTGGGGCCGCTGCCCGATCCTGCTCTACATGCCCGACGTGGAGCCGAGCGCCTCGATCCGCGCCCTGAGCCGCCTGGCTGCCCGCGTCGCAGTGACCACCGAGGGCGCAGCCCGCTTCTTCCGATCCGGGCAGGCCGTCGTGACTGGTTACCCGCTGCGCCCGGAGCTGCTGACAGCGGCGGGCTACGGCCCACTCGGCGAACCATTGACCCCGCCGACCCCCGCCTCGTCAGCGGGGCGGGAGAAGGCGGCGCAGCGCTTCGCCCTCGCGGCGGGAGTCCCTACCCTGCTGGTGATGGGCGGCAGTCATGGCGCGCGCAGCATCAACCGGGCGCTAGCGACCTGGCTGAAGGCCCTGTTGCCGGATTGCCAGATCGTGCACATCAGTGGTAGGCTGGATTGGGAAGAGGCGCAGACCACCGCCACTGGGCTGCCCAGCGACCTTGCGGGTCGCTACCACCTCTACGACTATCTGCACGGCGAGGACATGGCATGGGCGCTGGCCGCGGCGGACCTCGTCGTGGCACGGGCCGGAGCCAGCACACTGGGCGAGTTTCCCCTATTTGGATTGCCTGCTATACTGGTTCCATACCCGCACGCCTGGCGCACCCAGAAGACCAACGCCGAGGCGCTGGTCTCGCAGGGGGCTGCGGTGCGGCTCGACGATGAGCGAGTGGCATTTGATCTGGGGCCGACGGCTCTGTGGCTGCTGAAGGATGAACCCCAGCGCAGGCAGATGTCCGCCGCGATGCGCTCGCTGGCCCGCCCCGCCGCGGCGGGGCGAATCGCGGCGCTGATCGGGGAAGCGGTTAGCGGCTAGCCATTAGCCATAGGCCATAAGCTGGACACCGCCCTCACAAGGACGAAGCACACGTGATCGAACTCTCCGCCGTCTTCTGGATCTTCGTGGTGATGTTCGGGATCATTGGCCTGATGCGGGGCTGGGTGCGGGAGATTCAGGCCACCGCTGCCGCCGTCCTGGCGATGTTCATTATTGAGAAGATCAGCCCCTGGGTGTGGGAGGTGCTGATCAGCCGCACCCCCCCGGAGATGCTGGCTACCGACCCGCTGGGCACGCTGCGTCGGCTGGTGATGCTCAAGGCGGCCATCATCCTGATCGTGGTGTTCTTCGGCTATCAGGGGCCGGTGGTGATCTCATTCGCCACGGGAGGGCGTGCCAGCGGCGCCTCCAAGGCGCGTGAGTCGATTCAGGAGGGCATTCTGGGGCTGCTGATCGGCCTGCTGAATGGCTACCTGATCGTCGGCGCGCTGTGGTGGTATCTGCACGTGGCGCAGTACCCGTTCGAGTGGATGATCAGCCCCGTCAACTTCCCCGACTCGGCCAGCGCCAAGATGATCGCTGCCCTGCCGCTGCGCTACCTCGCCAGCCCATGGCTGGAGATTCTGGTGGTGGTGTTCTTCCTGATCGTGATCATCGCGGTGATTTGACAGACGCTGGGGCGATCCATCCGTTCGCCGCAGCGCAACCTTGCCTAAGTGGTTTGGCCGAACGTTCTTCGGCCAGACGCTTAACTTTCTTCGTCCTCCCCCAGCCGTCGCAGCCGTTCCAGGCGTTCCGGCTCGCCCTCAGCCAGCCACGGGTCTTTGGAGAGCGCCGCGTAGGCCCGCGCAAAGTAGGGACGCGCCTCCTCTGCCTCGCCGAGCGCCAGCAGGCATTCCCCGATCTCTTCAAGCGTGAAGCCCGGCTCCTCGCCCGCCTGCTCCTCCTCCGCCAGCAAGGCACGCTGCATCGCCAGCGCCTCCTCGACGCGCCCCAGCGAGCGGGTGGCCCGCGCCACGCACCACCGCGCGATGCGGATCGGCCCCGGCTTGCCCTCCTCCCGGCGTGCCTCCAGCGCCTTCCCGAACAGTTCCAGCGCCTGTTCGTACTCGCCCATGTCGTGGTATGTCCAGCCGAGGTTGTTGTACAGCGATCCGAGCCACCGGCGGGCGCGGGGCTGGGCGCTGGCCTCGGCGACTTCGAGCGCCCGCCTGTTCCAGCCCGTCGAAGTCTCCCCCTTCTCAACTATGCCCAGCATATGCGCCGCATCGACCGCGTAGAAGTCCTCGCCCGCCTGACGGGCCAACTCCCAGGCCCGGGTGAACAGCGGTCGCGCCCGATCCGGCGCACCGGACGAGTTATAAACCCGGCCTCGCTCCAACAACAGCCGTATCTGCGCCCGCACCAGGTCATCGCTGATCAGGCTCTCGGCCTCATTGAGCGTCTCATGCGCCTCATCGAATTTCCGCTGCAATCCCTGGGCGCGGGCGATCTGCGTCAGCAGCTCAGCGAGGTAACCGGTGTTGCCGCTGCCCTGCGCGTCGGGCAGCAGGTCGCAGAACCGCGCTTCGGTCTGGTCGGGGTGATCGTAATCCCACAGGTCGTCGAAGGTGGGCAAGCCGGGCCAATCGCTCATCGATCCTCTTCCTCCGGGTGGGCAAGGCGCGTTGTGATCGGCGCCGCCGAGGGTTGACGGATTCCACCCTCAATAGTACCGCAAGGTAGAGCATCCCCGACGATTTTTCACGCCGATTTCAGCGCCGCAGGTATACTATGAGGGGAGGTTGACCTGCTTCCCTGAATAGGTATCATGAGCCAGCGAGCCACTCCTTCCCCGCCCCGCCTAGGGGAATCAGACACCGCAGCATGGCCAGCGCTGATCCGCGTGGGGCGTTGGTGGCGGCGCGGCCTGCCGGAGATGCCTCCCCCTCCCCCCAACTGGCCCCTGCTGCTGACCGGGGGCGGGCTTTTCCTGGCCCTGGCGCTGGCACAGGGAAGCACTCGCATTTGGGAGATCGGCCCATGATGGCTTCGCTTGCGCCCCACGCCCGCCTGCACCTGATGGGCATTGGCGGGTTCGGTATCAACCCCATCGCCCGCGTGCTGCACGAGATGGGCTACGCCGTCTCCGGCTGCGACGCGCAGGAGTCGGCGCTGATCCCACCCCTGCGCGCGTTGGGCATCCCGGTCGAGATCGGGCACGCCGCCGCCCACCTGGATCGCTTCGCGCCCGACGCCGTGGTGATCTCCTCCGCCGTCACCTCTGATAACCCGGAGGTGCAAGCCGCCCAGGCACGCGGCATCCCCGTCTACAAGCGATCCGATATCCTCGGCGCGCTGATGCAAGATAAGACCGGGATCGCCGTCGCCGGGACGCATGGCAAGACCACCACCACCGCGATGATCGCCCACCTGCTAAGCGTGTGCGGCCTCGACCCCACGTTCATCGTTGGCGGGGTTCCCCTCGATCTGGGCACCAACGCGCGGGCCGGGTCGGGCGATGCCTTCGTGATCGAGGCCGACGAATATGACCGGATGTTCATGGGCCTGCGCCCGCAGATCATCGTGCTGACCTCGTTGGAGATGGATCACCCGGACATGTTCGCACGTTTCGAAGACGTGCGGGCGCTGTTCGGGGAGTTCCTGGGATTGTTGCCGGATGATGGCTTGTTGGTCGCCTGCTATGACGACCCGGAGGTGCGCCGTCTCGCCATGCAGGATCGGGCGGCCAAGCACCGGCTGCTGTTCTACGGGCTATCCATCGCCGCCGAGTGGAACGCCCCGTTCATCGAGCCGAAGGCCGGGGGCGGCAGCGACTTCACCGTGAGCTACCGCGAGGAACAAGGCCCCGGCGAATTCATCGTTGGCAGCCACAGGGCATCGATCCGGCTGCCCGGCGAGCACAACGTTCGGAATGCCCTGGCGGCGCTGGCGGTGGCGGCGCAGATGAACGTGCCGCTCGATCAGGCTGTTGCCGCGCTGGCCACCTTCAGCGGCACGGGGCGGCGCTTCGAGGTCAAGGGGGAGGCGCGCGGCGTGACGGTCATTGACGACTACGCCCATCACCCCACGGCCATCCGGGCCACGCTGGCCGCAGCCCGCGCCCGCTACGGCGACCGCCCGATGTGGGCCGTGTGGCAGCCGCACACCTTCAGCCGCACGCGGGCGCTGCTGGCCGAGTTCGCCGCTGCCTTCGCCGCCGCCGACCATGTGATCGTCACCGACGTGTACCGCTCACGGGATACGGACGACTATGGGATCACGCCGGGGGGCGTGCTGGCGCGGATGGATCACCCCGACGCGCGGCACGTCGGCACGCTGGATGAGGTGGTGGCGTACCTCGCGGCGCGCGTTCAGCCCGGCGACGTGGTGATCGTGATGAGCGCGGGCGATGCGACGCGGGTGGGGGCTGAGTTGTTGGCGGCGCTGGCAGCCCAGCAATGAATGGCCGGGCTGCATCACGGAGGGCTGGCCCGCTGCAACGCTAAAGTGGTGCTCAGCCCGATCCTGGGTACAATCAGTGTCAGACCGTTTCCTGTGGTGAGAAAACCCTTGAAGCCCACCCCTGCACCAGAGACCGACATGAACCTGGAGGAACGTCTCCTCTACCAGCAGATTCACCCGCTGAAGGTCGCCGTCGATCTCGGCGCGGCAGGGCTGACGCTGTACCTGCTGTGGCAGCATTCAGTGCTCCCGGCGCTGGTGGTGATGCTCCTGCCGACGGCCCTTGTCTCCAGCGTGCTGATCCGGCGCGGCAACCTGGAGCCGCTCAAACAGTCAGCGCTAGGGCGGTACGTCCGGCGCTACATGACGCTCCCGGTGCAGTTAGCGCGGTCGGGCGGGCTGGCAGTGATGGTGGTTGGAGCATGGTATCGGCTGCCGTGGGCATTGGCCGCCGGGGCGGGGATCATCGCCGCGGCGTGGCTCAGCGGCGCCCTTTTCCCCGGCCCCCAGGAGGGACCCGATGCATCCCCGTGATTCGATGCGCGCCTCGGACGATCAGTGGCTCGACCCGGCAGTCCCCAAGTCTGCGCCGCCCTACCCCGATGCCAACCCGCCGCTGACCGCGCTGCCCCTGTGGGTGTACCTGTTGTGGATCGGCGCGGGGCTGGCCTGCCTGAGCAGCCCGCTGGGCATCCTGCTGGGCGGGCTGGTGATTCCGTGGGCCTGCGGCGGGCTGTTCCTGGTGGGGCTGGCGGCAGCCATTACGCTGGTGATGTGGAGCGAGATACAATCCTCACGTCGGTGACGTGCGCCCAACCCGATTCCGACACTGCTAACCCATTGCAATCCACAGAAGCCGCCCTGCCCATGACC
>DAOTYF010000026.1:0-72904 GCA_034434995.1 Anaerolineae bacterium | reverse complement strand
GGAATCGGCATCATCCCTTTGAGCGGCTATCGCTTGCGTGATGAGTTTGCGGAATACGATGCTGAGCAACGCTTCCCAGAAGTTCAGGCCATCGACACTCGAGAGTCGGGCCTATGTATTAGCGGCCAAGTGCTCCAAGGGATAAAGAAACCCTTCCAGTGCCCTGCCTTCGGCGGGCAGTGCACCCCCCAGTCCCCTCTCGGCGCAACGATGGTCTCTTCCGAGGGAGCCTGTGCCGCTTATTATCGGTATGGCCGTTACTCCGCCAGCCTGACCCACCCTGAGATTACCTCGTGAGCAACCAGACCTGGCCCAATTTCAGCGGCTGGACGTGCCCCCTTCCGCTTCGTACTTACCCGACGATTGTCATGGGGCACGGCAGTGGTGGCAAAATGATGGCCGATCTGATTCAGCACCTCTTCGCGCCGTTGTTCGCCAACGCACTGCTCGAACAGATGGGCGATTCAACTGTGCTGGAGATTGCCACTAACGGCGAGTCGCCTATCCGGTTGGCCTTCACTACCGACTCATTTGTGGTCAGTCCGCTGATCTTCCCCGGTGGGGATATTGGCGAGCTGGCTGTCAACGGCACAGTCAACGACCTGGCAATGCGAGGCGCGCGCCCCCTCTTTTTAAGCGCGGGGTTCATTCTCGAAGAAGGTCTGTCAATGGACACCCTCGGCCAGCTCGCTGCGTCGGCGGCCCGCGCTTGTGAGGTGGCAGGCGTCCAGCTTGTGGCTGGTGACACCAAAGTGGTGAATAAGGGCCATGGTGATGGGCTGTACATCAATACCAGCGGGATTGGGCTGGTTCCGCCGGGGGTGGATATCGGTCCAGCACACATACGCCCCGGCGATTCGGTGATCGTCAGTGGTACGCTGGGCGACCATGGCATGGCCATTATGTCCGTGCGCGAAGGACTGGCATTTGAGACGCAGATCAAAAGCGATACTGCACCGCTCAATGGCCTGGTGGAGGCCATGCTATCCGCATCCCCCGGCGTCCACTGCCTTCGGGACGCCACACGGGGTGGATTAGCCGCGGTGCTCAATGAGCTTGCCGTCGCGTCTAAGCTTGGCATTGAGTTCGATGAACGCAAAGTGCCTGTCAACCCCGCCGTTCAGTCTGCGTGCGAGATGTTGGGATTGGACCCACTCTACGTGGCGAACGAGGGAAAATTGGTGGCGATTGCTTCAGAGGCAGAATCAGATGCCTTATTAGCTGCGATGCGTGCACACCCCAACGGAACATTTGCTGAGCGTATTGGGCAGGTGGTGACAGACCATCCTGGCCTGGTAGTGGCGCGTACTGGGATAGGTGGCTCGCGTGTGGTCGATCTACCCGCCGGGGAGCTTCTGCCCAGAATCTGCTAAGCCAAACAAAAACACACGGGGCCTGGTCTGCGACTAGGCCCCGCGGCTTCAGGACAGCCGAGGCGTGCCGGCTCAAGCCTCGGTCAAACTCACAAACCGGACGCGCAGGTCGGCTAAACGCTGGTTGATCACCTGAGCCAGATGAGTCATGATAACGTAGCCAACTTGCGGTGCCTTGGCCATGAACTCGCGCAGGAATTCCCCATCGATCCGGATCACCTTACCGTCCGTCCCCGCGACAGCCCCCATTGTGTAGACATAGGGTTCGAGCACTGCCGACCATCCTGTAACCTCGCCATCGACGAGCCTCGTCAACTCAGTATAGCGCGTACCTTTGGCATCGAGATTGATGGTCAGATCGACGGTTCCAGAGGCGACAAGATACAGTGCGTCAGCTTTCTCCCCCTCAGTATATAGCCAATCGCCCTTTCGCACCGAGATTTCCTCTGCCGCCATGGCAAGGTCTTTGAACAATGCAGGATCAAGCCCAGCAAATAGCCGGAAGCGGCGCAACAGCTCGGGAGAAATCATCATGTCCTCCAAGCACATGCGAAGTCAATCGACTCAGATAACTCGGGCACGGAATAACCCAGCAGCCTCAGCACCCTTTGAGTAGCCTCTGGGATGGCAGCGGCTACCGAGGGGGTGGGCTTTTCGTCAAATGTCAGCACATCGTGGGCAGTCACTGCCACAATCCAGATGTTCTCGTCGGAGGGTAAGGCCGCGCCTAGGCGTCGCCCCACGCGAAGTGCGGTTGGTAGATCAACATCGTGGGCGCTCGCCGTATTCAGCGTTTGCGGTAGAGACCTGACGTCAAACTCAAAAACACGTCCCGTCTCCTCCTGCGAGGCCCAAAGGGCATCCACGATCACCACACGCTCGTAGCCAATCATGGCCTCCATGAGAGCCAATCCTCCCACCGAGGCTTCGATCACATCCACGCACGCTTCGGGCGGCAGTGCACTTCTCACAGCGTGCGCTGTATGGATGCCCACGCCATCATCCCTCAAGATGGGATTCCCAAGCCCGATCACCAGAGTCTTCATGAGCGAGAACAGCGCCCTGTGTAAAGGCCCAGCAGACCACGCTGGGTAATCTGCTGGGCTGAAGGATTGCCTATTCGATATCGACGTATTGTGCGCGGCGGTCTATGATTTTGCCTTCTGCATCGTGCACAATAACTTCCAGTGGCATTTGCCCTGGCAGCGAGTGCGTAGCGCAACTAAAGCACGGATCGTAGCTGCGGAACGCCATCTCCACCATGTTCAGAATGCCATCGTTAACCTGCCCCTTCTTGATCAGCCCTGAGGCGGCCTTCTTGATGCTGAGAGTGATGGGGGCATTGTTATTCGTCGTGCCGACAATCAGGTTAACCCGCGTCAGGATGCCATTCTCATCGGTCTCATAGTGGTGGGTCAGCGTGCCGCGCGGGGCCTCGACAGTGCCCACTCCCCAAGTAGGCTTCTCCGTCGGGATCGTACGCACGTCCGGGCTGGTGATCTCTGGATGAGTCGCCAGCTCCAGCATATGCTCAGCAGCGTATAGAAGCTCGACCAGACGAGCCCAGTGAGTTGCCAGAGTGTGGTGTACCGGCTTTCCTCCGAGCGTGGCGAAGAGCTTCTCGTAGGCTTCTTGGGCGCGGGGAGTTGCCATACCGTCGGCAGCATTTAGGCGGCTCAGTGGCGTACAGGCATACATCCCAGAGTCCTTGCCATCCACGAAACCCTTCCAGCCCACTCGCCGCAGATAGGGATACTTTAGGTAACTGTAGGGTTCAACATGCTCGGCGATGTGCTCGGTATATTCGTGAGGCGCGTATTTAACAAACTCAACGCCATCCGGGTCAACAACGCGCACCATTCCATCGTAGAAGTTAACATGGTTGTTGGCATCCACCAATCCCATGTAATAGATCTTCTGAGTGTAAGTGTCGCTGACGATCAAGTCCACATACGCGCTGTTGCGCAGCACGATCTGATCGAAGATTTCCAGCGACCACAGGGCAAACTCGATGTTGGCCCGCGCGACTTGCTCGATATACTGGCGCTCTTCCTCATTGATGGCTTTGCTCATGCCACCGGGCAGAGCTGCGACCGGATGAATCGCGCGGCCACCGATGATCTTGATGACCTCGTGATTCGTCTTGCGCGTGTTGATGACCTTCAGGCCCGCCTCGACGCCCACCTTCGCTATCACGCCCAGCACATTGCGCTGTGCAGCAGGGGCATCAGGCCCGACAACGAAGTCCGGCCCGCCCAGCGCATAGAAGTGCGTGGTGTGGTCGGTGCAGTAGAAAGCCATGTAGAACAACTCGCGCAGCAGCTTGCCTGCCAGTGGCGGATCGACATGGTACAGCATATCGAGCGCTTTGGCTGCTGCCATGTGATGGGCTTCTGGGCACACACCGCAGATGCGGTTGGTGATGCGCGGCATTTCCTCAGCAGGCCGCCCCAGGGAGAAGACCTCAAAGCCGCGCAGTTCAGGGATCTGGAAGTACGTGTTGGCAACGTCGCCGGCTTCGTCCAGGAAGATTTCGATCTTGCCATGGCCTTCCAGGCGGGTGATTGGGTCAATGGTGATCCGTTGCTTCATCATTTACCTCCTACTTAGCCAGCTCTGGGTCCAGCCGCGGCGTTTCGTCAATGGGCTTAGCGATCCGGTTGCCATTCTCCGGCTCCAAACGCACCCGCCGCAGCAGCGAGTGTGCCAGGCTGAAGCGGTAGAAGTATCCCGCCGGGTCAGGTAGCGTGTCGAGCACTGCGTCGATTTCTTCCGGCGTGGTGGCGTCGATCACCGACGCAATGGCGCTGATCAGCTTCGCGCCACCGTCGATCACCCCTTCATTAGGGCCGTAGCAGCCCTCACAGCCACGGTTAACCTGCGGGCACAGCGCCCCACAGCCCGCGCGAGTTGCGATGCCCGCACAGAAGATCCCCTGCTCCAGCAAGCACAGATCAGGGTCGGGTATGATCTCATAGGGCCGGTAGAAGCGCTTGATCTTCTTCTCGTGGCGAGCACGCGGGCATTCATCACATACCGTCACGTCCATGCCGATCACCGAGCCGGGGGGTGGGAGCTGGCCACTGAGGATCGCTTCAACGGCAGCCGCTGTCCACTTGGCCTCCGGCGGGCAGCCTGGCAGGTAGTAATCTACCGTGACAACCTGATCAAGCGAATGGACTGTGTTCCAGAAGTTGGGAAGCTCCAGCTCGCCCTCTGGAACAACCGTGATATGTTGGGGGCGCACGCCCTGCGGGTTATCAACGCTGGGCGAGTCTTCATAGATGTACTTCAGCATGTGTTCGCGGTCGAAGAAGTTGGCCAAGCCGGGCATGCAACCCTCGGAAGAGCAGCTTCCGTAGGCGACCATGACCTTGCTTTTCCGGCGAAGGAGCATCGCCCATTCACGATTCTCGTCGTTACGGATTGCCCCGTTAAACAGGCATACGTCGATCTCGCCGTCCTCCAGGGCCTCAATGTCGGACTTCTTAAAGTCCATCACGCACGGCCAGAGCACGATGTCGAATGCCTCAGCGACCTCTAGGATTTTTTCGTGGATCGCCAGAACAGCGATCTCGCACCCTCCACACGAGGACGCCCAGTAGAGCGCCAGTTTGGGTTTAGCCATGGACGGCCTCCTCTGCTTCCATTTTAGGGAAGGGCGGTGTGTGTAGCGCCTCATCTTCGATGTTGTCCCGCCACTCCAGTGGGCCAAGTTTAGCAATGCTCTCAGTCATCTGGGTGACCGTCTCAGCAAAGATCGTGCCCTGAGCGGCGGATGCCCATGCCAGTTGAACGCGGTCAGGGTGGACGCCAAGCTGCGCCAGCGTCCGGCGCAGGAGGGCCATCCGGCGCATTGCCTTGTAGTTGCCCTCCTGATAGTGGCATTGGCCTGGGTGGCAACCCATCACCAGAACGCCATCAGCCCCCTCACGCAACGCCTTGATCACAAATGTGGGGTCGAGGCGTCCGGTGCACATGATTCGAATATCACGCAGGGTGGCGGGGTAACCCATTCGACTTGTCCCAGCCAGGTCAGCAGCGCGGTACGAACACCAGTTGCATAGAAACCCGACGATCACCGGGCGTCTATCGCCCCAGGCCGGGTTGGTGAGGCTATAGTCTCGCTTAGGCATAATAGGTCTCTCCTCTACGCGGCCTCGACTGGTTCAGACTCGACGTAGGTCACATGGCCATCACCACGTCTATCCCAGAGAAGGCCCTCGATCTGGGACATGATCGCGTCAAAGGTGAAGTGTTGACCCTCAATCACTTGGCTGGGGCAGGCAGCCACGCAGGTTCCGCAGCCTTTACATAGAGCTGGGTTAACACGGCTGACACCCAGGTCCTCGATGTAGTCAATCGCACTGTAGGGGCACAGGTTATTACAGATGCGGCAACCGGAGCAGCGCTCCTCATTTATGTGGGCCCGCACCGGCTCGATTTCGACCTCACCCTGGCTGATCAAGGAGAGCACACGAGCCGCCGCTGCTGCACCCATACCCACACTCTCAGGGATGTCTTTCGGCCCCTGGCAGCAGCCAGCGATGAACACGCCATCGGTCATGGTGGCAACCGGATCGAGCTTGGGATGCCGTTCGGTAAAGAATCCCGCATCGGAACAGCCGATTCCGAACCGATGTGCCACCTCAGCGGCATCGTGGCGTGGCTCAATGGCTCCCATCAGGACGACCATATCAACCGGAATGCGGCGTTGCTTGCCAACCAGAGTGTCTTCCACCTGGACGATCAGTTTACCTTCCTCGCCGGGTCTCCTGGCCGCATCGGTAATCTCGGCCACACGCCCGCGAACGAAGTGCATTCCCTCGTCCAGCAGGCGGAGATAGAACTCCTCGTAGTTCTTGGCGATGGTGCGCATGTCGATGTAGAAACTGTAGACCTCTGCGCCGGTTTTCTCTTTGACCAAGTGCCCGAACTTCAGGGCTGCCATGCAGCACACTGCCGAGCAGTAGACATTGTAGTTCTTGTCACGGCTGCCAACGCAGTGCACGATAGCAATGGTCTGAGGCTCGGTTACTCCGTCGCGCAGCACGATCTTGCCACCCGTCGGGCCGGAGGCGTTGGTCATGCGCTCGAACTCAAGATTGCTGAAGACATTCGCCAGCCGCCCGTAGCCATATTGTGGGATACGGCGCGCATCGAAGAGATCGTACCCGGTGGCAAGCACGATATTGCCAGCCTCGATGATGATCGTTTCATCCTCCTGCTCGAAGTTGATGGCCCCCGTGGGGCAGAACTTCTGGCAGGCTTTGCAGGTGCCCTTCTGGAAGTAGATACAGGTTTCAACGTCGATGACAGGATACTTGGGAACAGCCTGTGGGAAGGGCCGGTAAACAGCCGTGCGATAGCCCAACCCGGCTTCATAGACTGTATCAACCACCTTGGCCGGGCAGCGCTCCCAGCATTCGCCACAACCTGTGCACAGGCTGGTATCGACTTTGCGAGCCTTCTTGCGGACGCGCACTGTGAAGTTGCCGACATACCCATCCACCTGCTCAACTTCGCTGTACGTCAGCAGCGTGATGTTCGGGTGGTTGCCCACATCGAACATCTTGGGGGTTAGGATACAGGCAGCGCAGTCGAGAGTCGGGAAGGTCTTGTCGAACTGGGCCATATGGCCGCCGATGCTTGGCTCGCGCTCCACCAGAATCACCGGATGGCCAGAGTTTGCGATCTCCAACGCAGCGTTGATCCCGGCGATGCCACCACCAACAACCAGCGTGGTCTCTTTGATGGGCGCCCGGAACGGTTCCAGCGGCTCCAGTTCCAGCACCCGCCGAACCGCACCGCTGATCAATGCCTTTGCCTTATCGGTGGCCGATTCAGCGCTATGCTGATGCACCCAGCTTGCGTGCTCGCGGATGTTCGCCATCTCCATCAGGTAAGGATTCAAGCCCGCCCGCTCGCAGGCCCTCCGAAAGGTGGGTTCGTGCATATGGGGCGAGCAAGCTGCCACCACCACCCTCGTCAGGCCGTATTCCCGGATATCCTGCTCGACCAATTCCTGCCCAAGACTGGAGCACATGAACTTGTAGTCACGCGCGATGACGACATTCGGAAGCTCGGCGGCCCATTGCGCCACCTGCTCAACATCAACGGTCCCCGCGATGTTGTGGCCGCAGTGGCAGACATATACACCAACTCTTTCTTCAGCCATGGTGTCAGTGTCCTTTCCCGTCACGGCATTGGAGGCATAGGCAGGGCCTTCTTGTCCCGCCGTGTGGGCGTCCGCTCCGCCGGCTCTTCCTCTCGACCGATCTTGGCGAGAGCGTTCCGCGCCGACACAATCTCGCTGCCAATGCCCACATCCTTGGCATCCAGGCCAAAGGCCAGCCCCATCAACTGAGTGAAGAACAGCACGGGCAGATTGTACGAAGTTCCGAACATACGGTTTGCTTGGGGTTGGTAAGCATCCAGGTTAAGCTGACACATGGGACACAGCGTGACGATCAGATCGGCCTCGTACTCAGCCGCATTGTGGAGAATGCGCCGGATCAGCTCGTAAGCGACTTCCTCGCTGATCTGGGTCATATGACCGCCGCAGCAATGGGCCTTGAGCGGGAAATCAACCACCGTCGCGCCCAGCACCCGCATCAGCTCATCGAGGTGGGTGGGATACTCGGGGTTATACTGCGTGTCGGGCCGGACAATCAGGCAGCCATAATACGGAGCGATCCGCAACCCCTTCAACGGATAGGTGACTTTGGCTGCAATGGCATCGTAGCCGATATCCGTCACCAGCACGTCAAGCAGATGGCGGACACTCACTGTTCCCGGAGTATAGTGCAACCCCCCGGCGGCCAGCGCCTCGTTGACCGGATCACCAACCTTAGACCTGTACTTCCCCATGTAGTCGTTGGTTTTGCGGAGATTCAGATAGCAAGCGCTGCATGGAGCAACCAGTTCCTGAGCGCCTTGATTGGCAGCCAAAGCCAGGTTTCGCGCTACTAGGCTATAGGCTGGCAATGACATAATACTGAAGTATTCGGTAGCGCCGCAGCAGTTCCAGTCATCGACCTCCTGGAGCTGCATGCCCAGGATGTCAGCGACCCGTTTGGTGGAGAGATCGTAGGCATGTGCGGTCGCCTGCAGGGAGCAGCCGGGATAGTAAGCGTAGCTGTGACCATTCGTCTGGCTCATAGTTCAATCTCCTGCTGTCGGGCAATCCGCTTAGCCTCATTGAGGATGGCAGTAAGCTGGGGCACATTCCTGATGCGCTCAGGCGCGGTGTTCAGCCGGCCTTTCTGCATCATCTCGAATCCAAGCCCACTCTTGCGCACCATCCCCAACGGGCTGTGGAACAGGTGGTAGCGCGTTGCCAGCCCGAACTCAAAGCTGCGCCCGTACAGCTCGACGTAGCCAATGAAGCTGTTCGAGAAGTCAGCATGAGCATCTCGGTGATACTGCCCTTTGGCAATGGCCATGCGCTTGAGGGTATACATGAAGTCAGTGATGGGGATTTCCTGCGGACAACGCTCCATGCAGTAGTAGCACGACACACAGTACCAGGGCGTATTGGCCCGCAACACCTCATCCTCCATGCCCGCCGCAATCATGGCGAACAGGCGACGAGGTGTGGCGTCCATATCGGCCCCGGAGGGGCATGAGCCGCCACACGTGCCACATTGCAGGCACAGTCGGAGTCGCTCGCCTCCCGGTGTTGCCTCTACTACGCGCTCAAAGAAGCTCTGTCCCATCGAATCGTCTGGCATATTTGCAGTCTCCTTTATGTGGGGACCCGCCTTGCTGGTGGCCGATCTATATGATCCGATCGGGCTAGACAGGTCGCACGCAACTATGAATGCCTTACGCGATGGTTACCTAATCGTGAGGAACAAATAATGGAGAACAATACTGCTGATCTCCTGGCCTTGTCGAGAGAGCCAGGCACATGGACTCCTTTACCCAGCATAGGGCATACCTGTACGGGCAGCTAGTGACATTTGTCACCATCAGCGTGAAGCGGTGTAATATGACCATTCGGGTCATATTGACCGATGAGAGGGCTTCTGGAGTTGGACAGCAGGTCCCGCTAGGGGAGAAAGTTATTTCGTGCTCTAAAAGGGGAGAGTTTGGGTCTCCGGCGGGACCCGATCACTACAGCATGGAGGGAGATCGTGGGATGTCCATCGCCTCAGCAAAGGAGCGAATAGCCGCCATATGCTCCGCAGGGGTTGCAAAGCCGGACCCCATTGTATTAAGAGTCAAATGGGTAGCCCCGACGGACTCCCACTCGCGCATCCGAGCTGCCCACTCTGAGCTATCTCCCGAGCCATACCTGAGACGGGCCTCAATTCCAATGACCGACCTAGACCGCCCTGCCTGTTCGAGATAGCGATCAAGCTGATCAAGGTGAGGGCGCGCCTCTGCCGCTGTACGGTAGTTCAGAAGCCAGCCATCTCCGATCCGGGCAATACGCCGCAGTACAGGGTCTGCATGGCCGCCGAACCACACAGGAATCGGTCGTTGGTGAGGCAGAGGGTTAATCCCGGCATCTGGAACGGTGTGCCACTCACCTACAAAGTGGATCAGGGGTTGGCTCCACAGCTCACGAAGCAACCGAATCTGCTCTTCAATGCGCCGCCCACGAGTATGGAAATCCTGGTTGAGCGCGATGTACTCCACCTCATTCCATCCTAACCCAACACCCAGTCGAAGTCGCCCCTTGCTCAGAACATCGAGCGTGGCAGCCTGTTTGGCAACCAGTGCGGTCTGGCGTTGTGGCAGGATCAAAATGCCAGTAACAAGCTCGATAGTCCGGGTCACAGCCGCTACATAACCGAACAGGACGAATGGCTCATGGAATGGATCCTCGTAAGTATAGGGGCCTGTCCAGCCGCCGGGGCGATCTGGATTCGCGCCCAGCACATGGTCGTAGGCAAGGATGTGGGTATAGCCCAGTTCTTCCGCGGCCTGAGCATAGTCCCGGATGGCGGCGGGATCGTTGCCAAACTCGGTTTGGGGAAACACAACACCGATCTTCACTGTCGATTGCCCCTACTTACGAAAGGCCCCCAGGCGTTAGCATACAACCTAGATGTCGAGATTGCGGACACTCCGGGCATGGGTCTGGATGAACTTGCGACGGGGAGGGACGCTGCTGCCCATCAGCATGTCGAAGGTGCGATCGGCTGCGGCAGCATCCTCAATCGTCACCTGCAGCAGAATGCGGTTCGCCGGGTCCATCGTGGTTTCCCATAGCTGACCCGGATTCATCTCGCCGAGGCCCTTGTAACGCTGAATCTCGACGTTTCCATCCAGCCCTTGCAGCAACTCTTCTTTCTCCGCCTCGGAGTAGGCGTAATAGTTCTGCTTCTTGTGCTTGATAAGGTACAATGGTGGCTGAGCGATGAATAGGTGCCCCCCCTCGATCAGCTCCGGCATATACCGGAAGAAGAAAGTCAACAGCAGGGTGCGAATGTGCGCGCCGTCTACATCCGCATCGGTCATGATGATCACCCGCCCATAACGTAATCGGGAGAGATCAAACTCATCCCCAATCCCCACACCGAGGGCTGAGATCAGCGCTTGAACTTCCCTATTTTCCAGCACCTTATCCAAACGAGCACGCTCGGTATTTAGAATCTTGCCACGTAGGGGCAGGATCGCCTGGAAGTGCCGGTCGCGTCCCTGCTTGGCGCTTCCGCCCGCACTATCGCCCTCCACGATATACAGTTCCGATTCGAGCGGATCGGACGAGGAACAATCGGCAAGTTTGCCTGGCAGGGTTGTGCTCTGTAATGGGCTGCTCCGGATGAGGTCACGTGCACGCTTAGAGGCAATTCGTGCACGCGAGGAGATCAGGCATTTCTCATAGATCGCTTTGGCCCCCCGGCTATCCCGTTGCAAGAACTCGCCGAACGCCTCCGTCACCAGCGACTGCACCAGCCCCTTGACTTCTGCGTTCATCAGCTTGACCTTGGTTTGACTCTCAAACTGCGGGTTAGGGTGCTTGATGCTGACGATAGCAGTCAGACCCTCATATGTATCGTCGCCAGTGAAGTTCTGATCGCTGTCCTTCAACACACCTGATTTGCGGGCGTAGAAGTTGATTGCGCGGGTTAAGGCTGCCCGCAATCCTTCAAGATGAGTTCCCCCATCCGGTGTGTTGATGGTGTTGGCAAACGCCAGGATCGACTCGGAGTAATAGTCCGCATACTGGATGGCAATCTCAACCTCAACACGTTCGCCCTTCAGTTCCTCAACCTCATATACGCGGCTGGCGTAGACGACATCATGCAATGCCCTCCGGTTGCGGTTCAGGTAGCGGACAAACGAGAGGATGCCCCCTTCGAAGTAAAACGTGATCTCGCGTGGGAATGGCCCAGTGCGCTCATCGATCAGATGAATATTGACACCCCGCGTCACAAACGCCATCTCACGGAATCGGTTCGCCAGGGCCTCAAACTTGAACTCCGTATCGGGGAATATCTCTGGATCAGGCAGGAATGTGATCCGGGTTCCTGTCTCCTCCGTCGGCCCGAGGCGCTCGACCTTGGTGATGGGCGTTCCGCGCTCATAGCGTTGGCGCCAGATGTAGCCATCCCTCCTCACCTCAGCTTCCAGTCCAACCGAAAGGGCATTCACCGCAGACACACCGACCCCATGCAGGCCGCCGGATACTTTGTAGCCCCCATCGCCAAACTTACCGCCTGCATGAAGCTCGGTCATGACCAGTTGAAGGGTTGAGATGCCCTCGGTCGGGTGAATGCCGACAGGGATACCGCGCCCGTTATCCGATACGGTGACGGCTCCATTCTTATGAATGATCACCTGGATGGAAGTGCAGGCACCCGCCAACGCCTCGTCAATCGAGTTATCAACAACCTCGTAAACCAGATGATGGAGCGCTTTGGTGTCCGTGCCCCCTACGTACATGCCGGGGCGTCGGCGCACCGCTTCAAGGCCGCTCAGGTGCTGAATGGTGGACTCGTCGTAGCGAGTGGGCTGCTGCCCCTGTTGCCGATTACGCGCCATCACGCTCTCCTCAGAATTTGCTGCATCACCCCATCCTCAGCGCAAGCAAAATGAGCGGTCGCTCAGGTCTGTGTCCGATCCTGAGCGCGTCGCCGTTCCAGTTCCGCCAGCAACTCGTCGCGCAGCTCTTTCCAGTAGCGATATCGATCCTTGTAGAAGACAAACGTCGCAGTAACCAGAGCCGTGATCGCAAAGGCGTGAGCAGGGATCGCTGCTAGGGTAACCCAGGTGCTGGTATCGGAAAGGAGGAAAAGTTGCTGAAGAGCCCAATTCAGAATAACTACAATGATGATCAGAAATAGAGTGGAAGACATATTCCATTGAACAACGCGCACGCTATCCCACAAGGCTCCAAACAGGCCGCGCCTGTTCATCAGCAAACCGTGGAGAGTGAAGACACTAAACATGCTTAACCACAGGACGATTACCAGGCCAATCCGCAGAGTCACGTCCATCAGCGGCCAACCCGCAAACAGGCCCAACCCCATCGCCAGCAACACGAAGGGGGTCATCACGACCGCAGCCAATACCCCCTCGATCAAGAGCAGTACAGCCACCTGGCAAAGCACTGCTGGCAATTGCAGCACAGCCCGCACCAATTTCACCTGCCCCTCTCCCACTTGCTGCCCGATGAGCATCAGGTAGAGGCAGCCCAATACAGCCCCAGCGGAGAGGGCCAAGGCATAAGTCGCCAACAGCCCCGCTGTTGATTGGACGGTCCAAACCGGTGGGGTGTAACCCAAAGGCGGCGACCCGGCTTCTTGGGCCGCCAGGAGACTCGGCAGACCGATGATCGGTAGATACTGGGCGGCAGGTAATTGCGCCACGACCTCTTCCACGGCGGAGGATAGTTCAGTCCCGAATCCAGGCATCTCTTGTCCAGACTCAATGACCCTGGGAGCCCAGATATCGCGATAGTAGTGCAGGTAAGAGACGCGCGGCCCTAGCCACAAGAACAGGTCAAGCAGCAGCGGTAGAACCAACAATCCTAAGCGACTGGCTGTGGTTTCAAAACCCTGGGAAAGTGACTCAATAACGCCGACGGGGGGTGTCGGCGTGGTGATTCTCTCAGCTACCATAAGCAAATATTGTACCACATCAGGGGAGAGCTTCCCACCAGATCGCACAAATGTTCCGATTCGCTTATGTATCGTGGTCCCCGGTCATTTGTAAGTCTGCCTGAGCTTCCCTATACTCTCTCCCAGATTGTACACATTCACGACGAGGCTCCTATGCCCAATTTGCTGCCCGATCAACGTCACCAAGTACCAGCGGAGCTGCATCCCTCACAGCGTGTGAGCACGTTCCGGGCACTCTATGAGCGCGCTGTTTTAACCTGGAAACTTATATGGGACAGGCGAGTCAGCTTCCTCCCAAAACTGATCCCGCTCCTGGCTGTAGGCTATACGATCTCACCCCTCGATCTGGCTCCCGCGCTTGCAATGGGACCGCTGGCTCCCCTTGGTGCATTAGATGATATTGGCATCCTGCTCCTCGCTCTTGGCCTATTCATTGAAGCCTGCCCACCCGACATTGTGCGGGAATACCAACGAGAACTGGGTGCGACCCGGTCGAATCTGCCGGCAGGAGGCAATGTGGTTGATGGTGAGATTCACGGGCCAGATGAGTGAAAGACGCCGATAGTGAGCTATAACCCCGAATCTCTCTCCGTCTTGCAAGCAGCCAGGCGTTCGTCAAAATTCGCGGTGAGCGAAGTGGAGTGCAGACCCTCAAGCAACTGGGGCTGATCATCTTGCCGCCAAGCTGCCATGCTCGGTGGGGGGGGAACGGTTTCTGCCCTGCCCGGCTCCCTTCCCACTGAACGGGCGCGGCTGCCCATTTATCTGGCAGCGTTTAGCAAACCAAGCTGGTTGGCAGCCAGAGTAAGAGCGATGGCTGCGCCGATCAAAATGGAGAACATCGAAACTACCAGCACCTTCAGACTGAGCGGCACATCGACATCTTCAACCGGTGCGTGCACGTCGCCTGTCTCGTATCGCTTGGGCATAACGGTTCTCCTAATATGGCGATCAAAAAAGGCTGAGCTGGCGCGCCCCGTGCGGGGGTTCCTGATCACTATCATCAGCTTCGCCTCGACCGGCATCCACCTCCGCGATGAATTGGGGCAGCCTTTTGAAATCCGCAATTAACGTCTCGCGCAAGCTCTGTTGATGTAAGGCAGCAGCAGGGTGGTAGAACGGGATCACCAGCCGCTTGCCAACCTTGCGCGGCTTGCCATGAATATGTGAGATGCGCGCTGCAGGGAACCACAGTGCCATGCTGTAGCGCCCCAGTGTGACGATCACTTTGGGGTCGATCAGCTCTATCTGCCTGAACAAGTAATTCCTGGTGCAGGTGTCTACCTCAACCTGCTCAGGGTCTCTGTTCCCAGGTGGGCGGCATTTGACAACGTTCGTTATAAACACATCCTCGCGCCGCATACCGATCAAGGCCAACATCTCAACCAGGAAGTTGCCCGCCGCGCCTACGAAAGGGCGGCCTGATTGATCTTCGTGAAATCCAGGCCCCTCACCAATGAACATGATCTGAGCATGGGCGGGGCCTTCGCCTGGGACCACATGAGTACGCGCCGTGTGGAGTGGGCATTGGGTACAAGCTCGGATCTCGGATGCGACCTGCTCTAAACTATCTTGCACGCCTGAGCCTCCCAAAACAAAATTCTCTTCCTCCGGGGAAGATTTGCACCATCGTGAGCACCGAAGAGGGGTGCTATCATTATACGACTTTCTTGCAAAATATCAGAGTGTGGCTGGCCCAACCAAATGGCAGCGCGACCTGCGTGACTTCTATCAGTCAGCAACACCTGATACAATCGGGGTTATCTTAGCCTATGGTGAACACGTCAATGGGCAAGCCTGAAACACTGGCATCGCTGACTATGGCTGATCGCCGCTCTGTCGCTCG
Source organism: Anaerolineae bacterium (assembly GCA_034434995.1). Classification (GTDB taxonomy): domain Bacteria; phylum Chloroflexota; class Anaerolineae; order Aggregatilineales; family UBA3940; genus DAOTYF01. Next base: position 57,608 of record DAOTYF010000026.1, on the reverse strand, counting down.
CTTGCTTCTTCGAGCAGCGTATCAACATATGCACCTGGACTGGCATACGCCAGAAGATTGGCTGGCATCTCCTGAACTCCGGTGCTGGGTTGTGCGGCGGAACGGCTCTATAGGAGCCTTGCTGGGCGCCACCCTGCAATATGCTTGTACAGAGCCTACTCTGCCCAACAGCAGTGAAGCGGCATGGGTGCGATTTGCCGTATCAGCGGGAATGAGGGAATACGATCCCACCCTCGATACCCTCTGGGCAAACCTGCAGCAGGATTTGCAAGCGAATAAGGTCACGCTCGTTGGCTTGCTTGCAGTGGACCGGTGGATTGAGAGCTATGCTGCACGATGGGGTTTTCAACCAACCAACGCTGTCATTACCCTGCAGCGGCGGATACGAAGGAACGACGTGCCTCCTGATGATTTCAGCGGCATTCGTGATGTGCGCCCACATGAGCTTGATCAGATCGCGGAAGTCGATGCATCCGCCTTCGATCCGCTCTGGCGCTATCACCGCGGGGTTGTAGAGGCAGCAGCGCGGCAAGCAACGATGTTTAAGCTCATTGAACTAGAAGGACAGATCGTCGCATACCAGCTCTGCACCTGTCACTCAGGCACGGGCCATCTGGCCCGCCTGGCCGTGCGGCCCAATTGGCAGGGTCGGGGTCTGGGGCAAGCTTTGGTGTGCGACCTGCTGCGCCAATTTGCCTCACAGGGAGTCGACGTCGTGACAGTTAACACCCAGGAAGATAACTTCCGTTCTCGCCGTTTGTATGCGAAGCTAGGGTTTGTGCCTATCAATCACCGGGTTCCTGTCTGGACCCTGCGAATGTGACATCAGCAGCTCGGAGCCGCCACATCTTTCGCGTTGCCATGAAGGTTTGGCACACCATACTCGCCAACTAACGAGGCACCAGAGAGCATCAGTAAGATCGGTCATCCAATGTCGTCGATATTGCGGAAGGATATGTGGCACACTTCGCCTATAAGGAGGCTTTGCCATGGAGGGGCAGCCTGATACATCCAACGTAATGGAGGCAGTGCAGGCTTCGCGCCGTGTATTTTTGAAGGTGATGGTAGCGGGAGCCGCTGGATTCGCCGTTGTCTCCTGTATGCCACGCCAGCCGGAGGGGGGGGGAACGCCTGCTACGGAATCTAAGACAGAGGGCCAACTCAAGACCTTGCGAGTGGCCTGGGGTGGCGCACCTGTAACCCTGGATCCACTGAGCGCTTCTGCTGACACAGAGATAGCCTTCCTCAACGCAGTGTACGATTACTTGATTGATACCAACGCGCGCTCCGAACTAGTTCCACGTCTGGCAACATCATGGAATGTCAGCGATGATGGCCTAACCTACACTCTTCAGATTGTCGAAGGCGCCAAATTCCATGACGGGAGCGCCCTGACCATCCAGGACATCATCTGGACTTTCGATCGCTTACGCGATCCCGAGAGCGAAAGTCCGACCTCCGATCTCTATGCAGACATCGTGAGGATCGAGCCGGGTGAGGGAAACAGCGTTGTCTTCCACCTGAACAGAACCAATCCCGACTTTCTCTATAACCTGTCAGATAACCATGCGGTCATTCTCAAAGCGGATGCGCCGAACATCGGTAACGAGTTCAACGGCACGGGGCCTTTCCGGTTGGACGAGTACATTGCCGAAGATCGTGCAGTGTTCTCTGCCCATCAGGATTACTGGGGGGGCGCGCCGGGGGTGGATCGGTTGGAGTTCATCTTTTTTGCCGATACGGAGGCCGCCGTTAATGCCCTACGTGATGGTGCGGTTGATGTTGTCCTGCGGATGGACAACCCAACCTTCCTGAGCCTCTCCGCTGACCAGTCATTTACCGCCATTGACATCGCCACTAACGGTCACGATCTGGTGCGGCTGCGCGCAGATCGCGAACCTGGCAGCGACGAACGGGTGCGGCGCGCTTTCAAGCTGGCAACGGATCGCCGGGCGATCTTCGACCGCGTGCAACTTGGCTTTGGCGCGCTGGGGCGAGACACCCCTATCGGCCCACTATATGCCGCTTACTATACAGAGGAGTTTCTTCCCCCAGAGCGCGACCCGGTTGCAGCCAGAGAGCTGCTCACTGCTGCTGGTTATCCGGACGGGCTGGACATGACCTTCTATGTGCCCAATCTACCGGATCGTGTGGCGCTGGCACAAGCCCTGGCTGCCCAGTGGGCGGAAGCAGGCATCCGTGTCACGATTGAGCCACAAGAAGAGGCTGTCTACTATGCGGACAATGGCTGGCTGGAGGTCGATCTGGGCATCACACCCTGGGGCTCACGCCCGACCCCTCAGTTTTACCTCGACGTTGCTTACAAGACCGGGGCTGTCTGGAATGAAGCTCACTTCAGCGACGAGGAGCTTGACCAATACATCGAAGTGGCTGGTTCGACCCTTGACGAGGAAGAACGCCAAAACGCCTATCGGGAAATCCAACGCATCCTGATCGAACGAGGCCCAGTGATCATCCCCTACTTCTTTGCGCAGTTTGGCGTTATGGCTCAGGCCGTGAGCGGGCTGGAAGTGCATCCGTTCGCTGGGCGGACCAACCTCCGCAGAGCCACCCTATAGCCTCGCGGTTTGCGCTGCCCTTTTGCCCAGGGGCAGAACAGGGGCGAGGACGGCCAGTCCCCGCCCCTCCTTTGTGTTGATGGGAGGCACGTGGATAGATGGCACAACAACTGGAGAGGCTTCCCACACCCGGCTGGCCATCCGGTAGAGCGCTGACCAGATCGGTATGGCGATTTCTCGGCGAGTTGTTACGCCAGCCCCAATCGGCAGTGGGTACATTGATCGTCTTCCTCTTCCTGCTACTAGCGTTATTTGGCCCCGCACTCGCGCCTTACACGGCCAACGACCAGAGCCACCCCGCCGCCCAGCCGCCCAGCCCTAAGTACCCTTTCGGCACGGACTATCTGGGGCGCGATGTGTACAGCCGGGTTCTTCTCGGCGCACGCGGCATCCTACTTACAGCCGGTCTCGGCACACTCATCTCCGTCGCCCTCGGAACTTTCGTCGGTCTTCTCGTCGGATACTTGGGAGGAATCATTGACGAGGTCGCAGGTCGCTTGATTGACGCAGTTTTGGCAATGCCTGCTCTGTTGATCACGCTGGTCATTTTAGGCGTCATCCGCAACCTTGATCTACCGCCGGGAAGCTGGCAAGCGAGGCTGGCTGATCAAAGCGTGCTGATTGTGATCGCCCTCGTATACGTGCCCATTGTGGCACGGGTGGTTCGGAGCAGCACTCTGGATATTAAGACACGCGAATTTGTCTGGGCGGCTCAGATTCGAGGCGAGCCTTGGCTGTACATTCTGTTCACAGAGATCCTGCCGTCCGTAACCCCTGTCCTGGTCGTTGAGGCATCGCTCCGCTTCTCTTACGCGATCTTCCTGGTTGCCTCGCTGGGCTTCCTAGGCGCGGGGGCGCGCCCCCCTTCACCCGACTGGGGGCTGATGGTCAACGAGAACAGGGGTGGACTATACCATCTGACTCCTTGGGCGCTGAACTATCCGGCCTTAGCCATTGCTCTGCTTGTTGTAGGCGTCAATCTCATGTCAGATGGCATTAAACGCCTCGTTCAAAGGGGGGAGAGGGCCGGCTGATGATCGCTTCAAACAGCATACTTCGGGTCGAAAACCTGAACATCGACTATGAGATAGGCCGGCATTGGATTCGAATCGTGCGAGATTTCCGGATCGGGCTTGGGCCAGGCCAGATTCATGGGCTGGTAGGCGAATCGGGTTCAGGCAAGTCCACTGCTGCTTCTGCCGTGATGCGCTACCTGCCCCCCAATGGACGCACGGACCCAGCCAGTCTGATCGAATTCCTGGGAGAGAACCTAGTTGCCAAGACGCCCCGTGAGATGCGACCGATTTGGGCTACCCACCTGAAATTTGTCCCGCAGAATCCCGAGGCGGCACTGAATCCTTCCATCCGAGTGGGAGAACAGTTGGCCGAGATTGTCAGATTGCACCGGGGGTGGGGAGCCGCAAAGGCACGAGCGCACGTGGTCGAGGCGTTCACGAGGGTCCGGCTCCCTGATCCTGAAAGGATCATTGACCGATACCCCCATCAATTGAGCGGCGGGCAACAGCAACGCATCGTCATTGCAATGGCTCTCATCACCTCCCCCCGTCTTTTGATCCTCGACGAGCCGACAACCAACCTCGACGTGACAAGCGAAGCTGCCATCCTCGACCTTGTGAAGGATTTGATTCGGGAACAGGAGGCCAGCGCGCTCTATGTAACCCACAACTTAGGCGTTGTGGCCCAGATTTGCGACCGGGTAACGGTCATGTACGCCGGTGATGTGATGGAGGAGGCTCCAGTTCAGGAGTTATTCATGCGCCCTCTCCACCCCTACACCATTGGCCTGTTGGACAGCATCCCACGCATTGGGCAGACCAAGCACCAGCGCGCTCTCGCGAATATTCCTGGCTACCCCCCCTCATTCACCGATCTCCCGCCAGGTTGCGTTTTCGCACCTCGTTGCCCATTAGCCACTGAGATATGCCACTCGGCCAGGCCGCCGCTCGAATCCGTCGCGGAACAACGCCTGGTCCGGTGCCACCACTGGGCAGAGATCGCCAGCAGCAACCTTCGGCCTGACTACAGTGCTGGCCTTGCCTCGGCATCAACGCCCAACGAGATAGAAGAACGGCCTGTGTTTCTGCGAGTCAAGGAGCTGAGCAAGGACTTTCCTATCCACCGAACACTCACCGAGCTGGTACATGGTGTTCGGCCAGCGCCCGTACGCGCAATTGACCGCGTTAGCCTCAGCATCCGCCAAGGGCGTACTTACGGGCTGGTCGGTGAAAGCGGCAGCGGGAAAACCACCCTCTCACGAGTGATCATCGGGCTGATTGAACGCACAAGCGGCGCTATTGAGTTAATGGGAATGAATATCCAGGGGGATGTGCTCCATCGAGACAGAGAGGTGCTGGCTCAACTTCAGATGATCTTTCAAGACCCCCACAATTCCCTGAATCCATACCTTACTGTTGGTCAGGCGATCCGCCGTCCTTTGATTACGTTGGCAAGGCTCAGCCGTTCCCAGGCAGACCAGGAGGCAGTACGGCTGCTACGGGCTGTTAATCTGCGCCCGGAGTACATCCATCGTTATCCGCCAGAGTTGAGCGGTGGCGAGAAGCAACGTGTTGCCATTGCCCGCGCTTTCGCATCCAACCCTGCACTTATCCTCTGCGACGAGCCGGTTTCGGCATTGGATGTGTCCGTCCAATCGGCTGTGCTGAATCTGTTGGCCCAGCTACAAGAAGAACGTGGAACTTCCTACCTGCTCATTTCGCATGATCTGACAGTGGTCAGCTATTTGGCTGACTATGTAGCTGTCATGTACCTCGGCGAACTATTCGAGGTGGGTTACGCCCAGGACTTGTTCTCTCCACCATTGCATCCATATACTGAAGCGCTGGTTTCGGCCATTCCCTCACCAGACCCCCAGCGCCCGCCTGGCCCGATCCGCCTCGGAGGGGATATCCCAAGCCCGCGCGAGAAGCCGACCGGTTGCGCCTTCCACACGCGCTGCCCCCACAAGATCGGGCCAATCTGTGAGCAGGAAGCGCCTCCCTGGCACGACGATAAACATGACCATTTTATCCGCTGCCATCTGACGCTTGACGAACTAAAGGCCAAACAGTCCTACCTGGCCTCAAAAAAGGACGATTAGCATGGGACGGTTTATTCTGAGACGACTGCTGTTCTTTATATTCACTCTCCTAGTGGCCTCGATTTTCATCTTCCTCTTGACGCGAGTTCTGCCGGGCGATGTGGCTCGCGTCCTGCTGGGGCGCGACGCCAGTCCCCAGGAAGTAGATGCATTACGGGCCGAATTGGGTTTGGATAATCCGCTGGTGGTGCAATATGGGCACTGGGTGAGCAGCTTTGTCGCTGAGGATTGGGGATGGACCTTTTCACACCCACGCCAGCCTATACGCGAGATCGCACTTCAGCGGCTGGGCAAATCCGCTCTGCTGGCGGGATTGACATTGATCATCGCGGCACCTTTGTCGATAAGCCTGGGAGTAATTGCCGGTTTGACCGAGGGAAAGTGGTTGGATAGCGTTATCTCCACTCTTTCCCTCTCCGTGGTCAGTTTGCCAGAGTTTGTCACTGGCCTGTTCCTGATCAACACAGTCGCGCTGCGCGCGGGTCTGTTTCCCGCCAGCTCATCGATCCGGCCTGATGCCTCCTTCCTAGAGACTCTACCAAGCCTGTGGCTGCCTGCCGTCACAGCAACTTTAGTTCTGATTGCCTACATGGCACGGCTAACACGAGCTGGGATCATTGAAGAATTGAAACGCGACTACGTCCGTACCGCCATTCTCAAAGGGTTGCCGTATCACACAGTGATCTTCCGGCATGTGTTACGCAACGCTCTGATCCCCACTATCACCGTGATTGCCACCAGCACAGGTTGGCTGGTCAGTGGCCTCGTGGTGATCGAATTTGTGTTTAGTTATCCGGGATTGGGCCGTCTGCTGATCTTCGCCATCGAGAACCGTGACCTGCCACTTATTCAAGCCACCATCATGATCACTGTAGTTGTGATCTTGCTTGCGAATTTCATTGCCGACCTGCTCTATGCGATCCTGAACCCACGCATTAGTCTGAGCTAGAGCACACGAACGATAAGCAAGGTAAGGAAATCTGGCAAAGGGCAATCAGGATAGCAGATGTCAGCGTTGAGGAAGATGAGTCATGGCACTACCCGACCTCCTGCACAACTGGCCTGAAACACGTATCGGCCTACATCAAGCCAGTCAAGTTATAGGGGAAGTGCGCAAGGTTCTCGCCAAGCCGGAACCAAACTGGATTCACCTCGGCCTACGTATGCTCCCAGAAGGCGTCACAACAGGCGATCTGCCCGGCTTCGGCGAAATGCTAGTACACTTCCCACAACGCGAACTTATTTACCGCTCCGAAGGAAAGAAACGATTTCATCTTCCGCTCAACCAGCACAGCCAGATTTCGCTGGCCGAGACGGTCACAGCTCGACTAGCAGAGCTTGGTCGCAGCCTGACCCTTGATCGAGCCAAGCTCACAGGCGACACCCTCCTTCGCCTCGACGCCCGCACGGCTTCGGACTACAACCAGGTTTTAAACGAGGGCGTTGCAACACTGGAAAAATTCCAGCGCGAGTTGCCTGGGAAGAAAACTCCTGTTGTGGTATGGCCGCATGGCTTCGACACGTCATTCCTGTGGTTCGCCACCGATGAGGTGAGTGAACAGGCTCCTCACATGAGTTTTGGCTTCTCGCCAGCAAGCACGGGATTGCCTCGGCCTTACATTTACAGCTACGCTTATCCTATTCCTGCGGGGCTTACGGATGTGGCTCTTCCTGAGCCTGCCCACTGGCATACGAGTTACTGGACGGGAGCCATCATTGAGTACGACGTTCTGGTTCATCTCACAGAGCCATGGGCGTTAGTTAGCGAGGCCCTTCGGATTATCCACGCCAGAGTATCCAATCTGTTGAACGCACAGGCCGGTTTGCTGTAGGCTCTGCCCCCCGAGGGGGCCTGTGGACATCTTGGTATATGGAGGCAAAGTTAGATGACCACTATTACCGTTACAGACCGATCTCGTGGTGAGATCATCGCCCAGGCTGAGCTTGATAAAGGCGTGTTCGGGTTTGAGGGCAACTATTACTTCGATCCTGATCTGGTGTTAATGGACCACTTGGTTGTCACGAACCGGGTTTATATCTGCCCATACAAAGGTAGGGCATTATGGATAGACCTCCAAACGAACGGGGGAACGATTATTAAAGATGTAGCTTGGGTGTACCCTGATCCCAAACCTGGCTATACCCAGATCAGGGGCAAAATCGGTTTCTATGATGGAACACGCGCTGGCACAATCACTAAGCGAGTATAGCGGCCTGCCCCCAACCCCAAAGAGGTGCGCCCAGCCTAGCTCAGCGATAGCGGCGCGTTTTGCTGCCCAGCCTCCGCATGTTACAATGCGGCCATTCCTCATAAGGTTGGGCTAAGGCGGGGCACGGTAAAATCCTTGCTGACCTAATAAACGCTATCGGTGGGGAGGATCACTGATAGCGTTTCTGTTTGTAGCCCAGGCACAATCGACCATGTTCTCTGAAGGCCGCGAACGCGCAGCACTTATCCGATCCATGTTTGACCGGATCGCACAGCAGTACGATCTCATGAACTGGTTGATGACCCTGGGGCAGGATCGAAGCTGGCGACGGCGGGTAATAGGTGAAGCCCAGCTACCGCGGAACGGGAGACTCCTCGATGTGGCTACCGGGACAGGCCGGATCGCAGAGGAAGCGCTCCGGCAAAACCCCGGTAGCTGGGTGCTTGGAGTAGACTCTTCGTTGGGCATGATGCGCGTGGGTAAGAACCGCCTCACCGAACAGAATGTCGTATGGTGTGCAGGGGATGCCCTCTGTCTACCCTGTGCAGATTCCAGCTTCGATGCTGTCGTGTCAGGATACCTGATCCGCAACGTCGGAGACATACAGCAGGCTTTCCGGGAACAGGTCCGGGTCGTCAAGCCGGGCGGGCGAATCGTTTGCCTGGAGACCGCGCCACCGCCGAATAATATCTTGCGGCCTCTCATTCTTTTCCACCTTCGGGTGATAATCCCGCTGGTAGGCAGATGGATCACCGGGGATACCTCTGCTTACACCTACCTCCCAGAGTCTACTCGGCGGTTTGCTCCCCCGGAGGAGATCGCAAGAATCATGCAGGCCGAAGGGTTGGAGGGTGTGCACTGCCAACGATTGATGTTTGGAACCATGATGATCCTAACAGCCACCCGACCCTATTAAGCGTTTCTTAAAAACCCACTAGGCGTGATACGTTTTTCGGGCCAAACCGTATACAATAAGGAGGCCCTCGCCGATCAAATCCAGACGACCCGACTTATTGGAGAGATAAGCATGTTGCAGCAGTTGTTCAAGCCTCGGCCAATGAACCACGATACGCCCCTGATGAGGTCTGGTAACGGCGATGCTCCTTTGATCGAGCTGCGCAACGTTGTCAAGACCTTTAGGACGCCAAGCGGCGACTTCACGGCCCTGAAGGGAATTGACATCGAAGTAGAAGCAGGTGAATTTGTCGCGGTGATTGGCAAGTCGGGCAGTGGCAAATCGACCCTGATCAACATGCTAACCGGCATTGATCGCCCCACTTCGGGAGAGATATTCGTCGGCGATACAGCCGTCCATGCGCTGAAAGAGGGCCACATTGCCCAATGGCGTGGCCGCAACATCGGCATCGTGTTCCAGTTCTTCCAGCTACTGCCCACTCTGACAGTGGTTGAGAACATCATGCTGCCAATGGATTTCTGCAACATGTACACTCGCAGAGAGCGGTATGAGCGCGCTATGCAGCTGCTCGAACTGGTTCATCTCACCGATCACGCCCACAAACTCCCCACCGCCATTTCTGGCGGTCAGCAGCAGCGGGTTGCCATCGCCCGCGCCTTAGCGAACGACCCACCAATCCTGGTTGCGGACGAACCAACAGGGAACCTCGACTCCCGAACAGCGGCGCATGTCTTCGAGATATTTGAGGGCTTGATCGAGCGTGGCAAGACGATCGTCATGGTTACACACGATGATGAGCAAGCGCAACGTGCCTCGCGGACAATCATCATCGCCGATGGCGAGGTCGTCAACAGCTACTTGGCCCGCGCACTGCCTTCGCTGACGCAGGAACAACTCGTCACAGCCACTCACAAGCTTAAACCAATTGCCTTTCCGCCCGGTACGGTGATCATCTTGCAGGATACGCCACCCGATAGGTTCTACATCATTACCAAAGGTGTGGTGCACGTCTACCTGCGCCACCCCGATGGGAGTGAAATCCTGGTGGACGAGCTGCATCCCGGCCAATACTTTGGCGAGATGGCGCTGCTCCAAGGGGGAGCGCGGACCGCTACAGTCCGCGCCGCACGCGGCACTGAGGTGGAGGTCGTTGCGCTCGATAAACCGGACTTTGACGCCATCCTCCGAGAGTCGCTGGAGACCAAATCCCAGCTTGATCGAGTTGCCGACCAGCGGCGTGCTACCCAGACTCGGATGAAGCGCCAAGCGCAGCAAGGCAAGGATACTGAGAATGCTTGATCCACGCTGGCGTAAAGTACTCCGCGACCTGTGGGGGACCAAGGGCCGAACCATTCTCGTCGTGCTGGCGATTGCCGTTGGTGTGTTCGCGTTCGGAGGCGTGTTCACCACCCAGGATGTTCTCCTGACCGACATGCGGAATGGCTACCTCTCGATCAGCCCTGCTAGTGCAACCCTGGCCATGACGCCCTTTGACGATCACGTCGTCGAGGCAGTGCGAGGAATGCGCGAGGTAGCCGACGCTGAGGGCCGCACCGTCTTCTCGGTCAAACTTCAGGTGGGCCCCAATCGTTGGGTGAACATCGATCTGATCGCCGTTGCTGACTACAACAATGTCCATATTAACCGGATGACCCCGGAAACAGGCGTATGGCCCCCTGGCAGGCGAGAAATCCTGCTCGAGCGCACTTCAGTTCCGCTGGCAGGCTTCCCCCAGATTGGCGACATGTTGATCATTGAGCTGCCTAGTGGACAGCAACGCCAAATACGCTTCGCCGGAACTGTCCATGACTTCAACGCGATCCCCGCAAACCTGTTCCCCCAGGGAACAGGTTACATCAGCCTCGAAACGCTGGAGTGGCTTGGGCAGCCGCGTTTATACTCGCAACTTAACCTGGTAGTGGCTGATCCAACCCCCACGCAACAGGAAGTTGAACTGACTGTCGCCGAGATTCGGGACCGACTGGAGCAGCGCGGCTACAGCGTTTTCTTTGCCAACATTCCAGAGCCAGGCAAGCACTGGGGATCGGATGCAACCCAGGCATTTACGGCTGTGCTGGCCGGAATTGGTATTTTCGCGCTGATTCTCAGCGGATTTATGGTGGTCAATACGATCTCGTCCATTCTGGCTCAACAGAGGCGACAGATCGGCATGATGAAGGCTGTCGGGGCAGCGGGTGGCCAGGTGGTCAGCATCTACTTGGTCACTGTTACGATCTTCGGACTTCTGGCCCTGCTCATTGCCGTGCCGATAGGGATCGTTCTCGCCTGGTTTAACACCCAGGCAGTTGCTAACTTCCTGAACATCGACATTCTGAACTTCCGCCTTCCGCTGTGGGTCTTTGGGCTTCAGGTGCTGACTGCTCTGATTGTCCCCCTTGGTGCAGCCCTCGTTCCAGTGCTAAATGGAACAAGGATTACGGTACGCGAAGCTGTCAGCGACTACGGTATCGGACAGAGCAGCAGACAGATAGGATGGTTCGACCGGTTGTTGAGCCGAATCCGGGGCCTGCCACGCCCTACCATGCTGTCGTTGCGCAACACGTTCCGCCGGAAAGGCCGCCTGACCCTGACACTCACCACACTGACCATCGCAGGGGCGATCTTCATCGCTGTCCTAAACGTGCGCAGTTCACTGATCTTGGAACTGGATAAAATCCTCCGACTCTTCCAATACGATCTTCAGATCAGCCTCGATGGCCTGTACGGTGTTCGCCAGGTCGAGCGCGAGGCTTTGCGTCTGGATGGGATTACTGAGGTCGAGGGTTGGGCATTCGCGCAGGTTCAGCGCATTCGCCCGGATGGCACCGAAGGCTCGACTTTCACCCTTTTTGGCCCTCCCGCTGATACAGACTTCATCAGCCCTATTGTGCTGGAAGGTCGCTGGCTCACGCCCTCAGATCAGAATGCCATCGTGGTCAGTGTAGATATATTACGCGAGGAACCTGACATTCAGGTTGGTGACGAGATTCGCCTGCTGATGGGTGACGAAAAGCGGGACTGGCGGGTAGTTGGCATTATCGACCGTGTGGGCCAGATGTTTGCCTATGTCAACTTTAGCTATCTCTCCCGGGTTCAAGGTTACCCTGGCTCATCGGCTGTCGCCATGGTTGGGACAGCCCAGCACGATGGGGCGTTCCAACGAGAGATCGGGCGAACCCTTGAAGAGCGACTGAAACGCGCCGGGATCGGCGTCAGCTCAACCATTACACTGGACGAAATCTATGGGGCCAACGTGGCCCAGTTCGACTTTATCATCGCCTTCATGATGGTGATGGCGGTGATGCTGGCTATCGTAGGCGGCCTGGGCCTCACCGGGACAATGAGTCTGAATGTCTTAGAGCGCACCCGTGAGATTGGGGTGATACGCGCTATTGGGGCTAGCAACGGGGCGGTACGCAACATTGTTTTGGTCGAAGGCGTTCTAATAGGTCTGATCAGCTGGTTCCTGGGTACGTTCCTTTCCATTCCCCTGAGCTGGGGGTTAAGCGCGGCAGTGGGATTGGCCTTCTTTGAGCGTCCTATGTCGCTTACCTTTTCCCCAGTGGGAGTCCTTGCATGGTTTGGCATCGCTATAGTGCTAGCGATGCTGGCCAGCATTCTCCCTGCCCGGAACGCCTCTCGGATCAGCGTCCGCGAGGCACTGGCATACGAGTAGGCTTGTTGCTTATCTTATGGATGTCCCTCGGCGACCATTGCGGCTGCCGGTTCTAGGAAGGAGAAGTCATGATGGCACATTCCAGGCAGCAACTGACGCTGCTGCTCGTATTAGCAACTATCGTGCTTGTGGTGACGGGTTGCTCAGGGCAGGTCGGAACGCCAGAACCAACCGAGGATGTTGCTGCTCCTGCAGAAGAGCAAGGTATTGTAAGCGCAACGGCTGAGGTCATCCCGGCTCAGTGGGCAACTCTGAGCTTCCCCATTAGCGGCCAGCTTGTCTCTCTGGCCGTTGAGGAAGGGATGGATGTTGAAGCTGGCGATGTGCTTGCCCGGCTGGATACGACCGATCTGGACATTGCGCTGGCAAGGGCCCAGGCAGCACTCGGCGTAGCCGAGGCGAATCTGGCACTGGCCCAAGCAGGGCCGCGCGATGAAGAAATCGAACAGGCGCGAGATCGGCTAGCCGCGGCGAACGCGCGGGTCTCGGTAGCTATTGCCGAGCGTGACCGACTGCGGGCCACCCCTGATCCGAATCAGGTTTTGGCAGCCCAGGCCCAGGTCGACCAAGCTGCCCTGAACGCTCAGAACATCCAGGAGGCTTACGACGACCTGATGGGAATGCTCCCTACCTGGGACGACTACGGCTTCGAGCCAGGAGATCGTACCCCTCTGGACAGGGAACAGGATCTGCGCAACGCCCTTGAGCTAGCTAACCTCCAGCTTGCAGCCGCTCAGGCCAACCTGGAGCAATTGCTGGCTGGCCCTCGGCCTGAGGCCATCGCTGTCGCCAACGCGCAAATCTGGGTCGCAGCAGCACAGCGAGACGCTGCACAGGCCTACCTTGACTTGGTTATGGCCGGACCTGCCCCTGAGGAAATCGCAGTGGCAGAGGCCGAAGTCGAGCAGGCACGTGCCGCCGTTGAGGCTGCCCGCATCGAGCGAGATCAGGGTCTTCTGAAAGCTCCCTTCAATGGGACAATAAGCGAGGTCCGGGTTGATGAAGGCGAGTGGATCGGCCCTGGACAACCTGTTCTCCTAATCGGTGACCTGAACACGCTTCGCGTGGAGACAACTGACCTCAACGAGTTGGATGTTGCGCGCATTAAGGTGGGTGACCGCGCTACGGTGACCTTCGACGCCCTGCCAGAGGTCTCTGTTCAGGGAACGGTCGTCCGCATCGCGCCCAAATCCTCAGAAGGGGCTGGGGTGAACTATACAGTCATCATCGAACTTTCAGAGGTGCCCGCAGCTCTGCGGTGGGGCATGACGGCCTTCGTGGATATTGTGACAGGGTAGGAGAGCGATCATGACGGCGCGAAATCAATCTATCTCAAGACACTTAGTGGCAGAACTGGCTCTTGCTCTTCTACTGGCCGGCTGTGGTGGTGCAACGGGCGGCGAACCAACCTCCACCCCCGAAGCAGGTGAAGCGATCCCACCCGTGGTCAGTGCAACCGGAGTGGTTGAGCCTGCCAGCACGAGCACGCTGAGCTTTGCAACAGGCGGTATTGTTGCAGAGGTGATGGTCCAGGAAGGTGACACGGTCGAGGAAGGACAGATACTTGCCCGCCTCGATACGACTGTGCTCGATGCTCGGGTCGCTGAGGCTGAGGCAGCGCTGGCCATCGCGCAGGCTAATCTGGATCGCACCAAAGCAGGCGCTCGCCCGGAAGAGATCGAACAGGCAAGGCACGATCTGGCTGCGGCGACTGCGCAGGTAGCACAGGCTGCTGCTCGACGAGACGAAATTCTTGCTGGCGCTACAGAAGCAGAGATCGCGCAAGCCGAGGTTGATCTTCAGTCAGCCTACATGGCCCAGCGAACCGCTCAGAACGACTATGATCAGGCCATCGGGTGGGCCTTCAACGCTGACCCGGACTTTCAGGAGTTGTTTCCGATCAGCGAAGAGCAGCTCGATGAGGAGCAGATTCAGGATACCCAACAGGCCCTGAATATAGCCAATGGCAACCTTGCCTCAGCCCAGGCTTACCTCGATCAACTGCTGGCTGGAGGTGACCCAGACGATCTCCGCGTCGCACAGGCGCAGGTATGGGTTGCGGCGGCAGAGCGCGAGGCGTCTGAAGCATACCTGAATCTCCTGCTGGCCGGGCCGCGCGCAGAGGATATCGCCATCGCAGAAGCCCGTCTTCAGGAAGCACAAACGGCCTTAGACGCCGCGAGGGCCGCACGCAACGATGCAATTCTGACTGCACCCTTTGCTGGGATGGTCGGCGCTGTATATGTGCGCCCAGGTGAGTGGATCACACCTGGGCAGCAGGTCGGGATACTAGGAGCGGGTGATCTCCTGGTCAAGACAACTGACCTCAACGAAATCGATGTGGCGCGTGTGCAGGTTGGCGCGCCCGCCGTCATCACGTTCGATGCGCTGCCCGACGAAACCGTGAATGGCACAGTGGTGCGTATTGCTCCCAAGTCTTCGGAGGGAGCAGGGGTGAATTACACCGTCACCATTGAGCTAGAGCGCGTTCCCGAAGCACTCCGCTGGGGGATGACTGCCTTTGTGGATATCACGGTTGAATAGCATGACACAGACTTTTGCGTCCGCCTAGTGAACTGAGGCTCACGGCTATCGTGGGCCTCTCTTCTCTTCTTTCCGCAGCCCGAAAGGAGCAATCATGGCAGAACGTGTTGGCTTCATTGGTCTGGGAATCATGGGGCACGCAATGGCCCAGAACTTGCTCAAGGCAGGATTTGACCTATGCGTGTGGAATCGAACCCCGGGCCGGGCGGATGACCTGATCCGCGCAGGGGCCAGAGGGGCCAGCAGTCCCGCTGATCTAGCCTCCCGGTGCCAGATCATCTTCGTTTGCGTAAGCGACACTCCTGATGTCAAGGCGGTGATCCTCGGCGAAACAGGTATCATACAGGGGGCGGAGGCGGGATCGCTGGTGATCGACACGAGCACCATCAGCCCACTTGCTACCCGCGAGATCGCCGACCTGTTGCGCGAAAAGGGCATTTATATGCTCGACGCGCCTGTCAGTGGAGGAAGCGAGGGAGCACTCCAGGGAACGCTCAGCATTATGGTGGGTGGTGAGCCTGAACAGATGGAACGCGCCATGCCGTATCTGCTGGCAATGGGAAAGAGCATCACCCACGTCGGTGGGCACGGCGCGGGTCAGATGGTGAAGCTGGTGAATCAGATACTGGTCGTCGTGACCGGCTTGGCTGTGAGCGAAGCGTTGCTCTTTGCGCAGGCCGGCAACTTGGATTTGGCGAAAACCATCGAAGCGGTCGCAGGGGGAGCCGCGGGGAGCTGGATGCTCAGCCACCGAGGTCCCCAAATCCTGAACCGCGATTGGAGGCCCGGCTTCACAATTGACCTTCAGCAGAAAGACTTGCGCCTCATTCTCGAAGCAGCCGATCAGCTTGGTGTACCGCTCATCGCAACGAGCCTGGTTTTTAACTTGTATCGTACACTCCAGGCGCGCGGCCTCGGCAATGAGGGCAACCACGCCCTCATCAAAGCCCTGGAACACCTCGCCGGGATTGAGGTAGGTTCTCAACGCTAGCCGAAGTCAGAAAGAAGCGCGGCTGTCATGCTACAGTAAATAGATACACTCTCAGGTGGTGCGATATACTCCCTTAGGTTTGGTGAGAGGTACAATATTATAGATATGTCTGAGCAGCAGCGGCGGCTGCGCGATGTCCTGAGGTATCGCGCACTATGAGCTGCTGCTTGTAGCCTTTTCGTCAGAAGGTGTGTATGGGAAACCAATCCACAATGCACAAGAGAGCCGGTCTCGACTCGATGCATGAGACAAGCCGGAATCCTGCTGAAGCGCTAGTCAACCCGCTACAGCCAGAATATGACTTCCAGAAGGCTCTATTCGAGGCCCAGCCGCCGATGGTCAGGCATTTTCTGCAAGTGCAGGCACGCTCTCTAGCCGAGGCGCTGATTCAGCATCTCTCACCGATCCGCTTCAAACTGCCCGACCAGGTGATCCTGACACCGGTGATCGATGCAAGCACAGCGCCAGAGGCCGTGGCCGTGCCGCAACAGTATCGGGAACAGATGGCAGGTGGATTGTTGGATGGGCTGACGGGATCGGACATCCGCACAGTGTTCCGGCATCGGCTGACTGAACTGGAGGGGTCGCCGGAGCAGGCTGTTGCGATCAGTGCAGCGCTGATACGGTATGCCATCGCGGCACACATGATCTACGAGATGCTGCCCGCTGGCCGCTCGGTCCAGTACATCGCGCTGGAAGATGAGGAAATCCCAACGATCCCTATCGAGGAGGCCGATGAGCCTGCGTCAGCGATCACGGCGGATACGGACGCGGTCACCGCAGAGGATCAGGCGGAAGAAGGCCGAGGTGAACTTATCGTCCCCTACGTGCCTGCGGCCCGGCGCTTCTATCTGCCCCAATGGGTGCCTTTCGACGACGAAGGTCGCCTGCTGGTAGGTTCGGTGCAGGAGGCTGAAGCGCACATTGGTTCAATGCAGCGCTTCCTCGCCATCCTGCACCATGCCGTCGCTCTCGCTCCATACATGGTTGCGGACCAGGAATATCAGCGGAAACGCTACGGCATCCTAGGCCAACTCGTGAACCAGGGCCGCGCTCTGGCCCGCTACGTAACTGGCGAGATCATCAACACAATTAAACAGCGCGCAGCGGCGGGTGAGTTGAATCGCGGGTTGAGCCTGAGTCTGCCCTACTTTGATGACCAAGACCTGGTTATCAAGATGCACCATTTCCAGGTGATCCCTGCCGGGCGAATCATGTTTGTGCCCGCGTTCGTGGTACGGGCCGCGCTGGGGGAACAAGCGAAGGTTGCCCAGGATACTCGCCTCAGCCCCTCAACGCGGAAATACCTCTTAGAGGAACTTGCTGTGCTGGGGCAGGCATTTCAGTCCCCGGTCATGTCTGTTCGTTAATTGCTCCAGGATATTCTTTATTATGTGGCTGTCTATCATCCTTCTGGCCGTTATCGTTGCCATCTCGTATAAGGCCGCACCGCGAGAGAAAGAGGAAGATGCCCATGTGCACGGCGCGGGGCAGATCGGGCTCCTCGCAGCAGTGGCCCTGTTTGGTGTGGACTACTTCACATCCTACTTCTACGCCACTGGCGAGATGATGAGCGCTTTACACCCATACGGGCTACAAAGGTATGCTTACATCGCCGTAGCCGTCATTGCCCTG
The DNA here is from genome assembly GCA_034434995.1 of Anaerolineae bacterium. Lineage (GTDB taxonomy): Bacteria > Chloroflexota > Anaerolineae > Aggregatilineales > UBA3940 > DAOTYF01. Next base: position 39,939 of record DAOTYF010000026.1, on the reverse strand, counting down.
GCAAACCTGGTGCTAGGCGGCCTGTACATGTACTCGCTGGGCGTTTTCAACGAGGGTGGTGGCTCGTTTACCGCAGCCATGCGCTATCTCTCCCCTGGATTGAGCCTGCTCGTCGCTGTGACTCTGATCCAGGACTACATCCTAACTATTGTTGTGTCGGCGCTCTCAGGCGGAGATCAACTGCTCTCGATACTGAATGCGTATAATGCCAACTGGTTCTGGCATTTTCTCCTGGGGGTTGCGCTGGCAACTGTTACCTGGTGGTTGACTACCCGGGGGCGCGGGGAATCCGCCCTGGTGGTGTTCACGATGCTGGGCATCTTCGCCGGGCTGACCCTGATCATGTTTGTGGGTCTATTGATAGCCCATACCCAGGGTGTGCCCGCTGTTCCGGCTGATCGAGCGCCCGAAGCCGCCTCGCTGGGCACAGCACTGATGCACCTGCTAACGGCCTCCATGAAAGGCATGGTGGCCCTCACTGGTCTCGAGGCCATATCAGATGGTATCCAGTTCATCATCAACGAAGATGCAGCCATCGTCAAGTGGGGCAAGAGGCGCCTGCCGCGCCTCAACTGGCTGTGGCAGTTCTACAGTGGCAAATCCGGCATTGGCCGCTTCGTACAGACTGCCTTTCTGTTCTACGGCGGCCTCACAACGCTGTTTCTCTCCGCCTTTGCGCTGCGCTTCAATGTGTTCGACGGGACATTGGGCCGAACACTGGTCGGCAACCTAGCCCATATTGGCTTCACACAAGTACCCGGCGGGATGGTCTTGTTCTGGGCCTACCAGCTTCTGGCGGTTGCTCTGCTAGCCGCCGCCTCCATGACCGCCTTCCAGGATCTGCAGGCTACGGCCTGGCGAAATGTCGCAGTGGGGGAGGTGCCGGAATACATTGTCTATCGTGACATGCGTGGCACATTCACCCGCTCGGTCAATATCTCGTACGCGCTTGCCGTTCTGATCATGCTGCTGGTGCGGGGCCGAACAACGGCGGCCATTCCTTTCTACGGGGTAGGTGTGTTCCTGCCATTAACGGTGATGGGCATGGCGATCCGGCAGCATGTCATCCATAACTATGAGGGGAACAAGCGCAAGTGGGGCTTGGCTGGCGCAACTTTCGCCACCGCCCTAGGTGCGACCATTTTCGTCGGGCAGATCGTCGGGAAGTGGGCAGAAGGTGGCTGGATCGTCTTGATCTCGTTCTGTGTCCTTGCGCTCACGGCACACATGATCCTGATCTCCCCCATCGGCTATCGCGACCCGGGTCAGATTCATCGCATTGTGCGCGAGAAGGCGCGTGCCCAGGGGGCAATGGCCTCAATTGTAGAGTGGCAGGCTCTCAAAGCCCAGGAGTACCGCTACGCCATCCTGGTGGCGGTTGCCCGTTTCTACGAGCTGCTTGGCGTATATCGCCCTCTGCGCTACGAGCCGCCCGCCCCCGCCGGGGACTACGACCATGCTCTGCACGTCGATCACCCAGAAGCACCGTCCCTGCTTGAGCAGTACGTCAAGAACGATACGGAAGCCAAACCGCATCCAGCCGGGTCCCCAAAAGAGGCTGGAACAACATCCTGAGCGGCGGATGTAAAGGTTGCTCTCGGCATAACTAAGGTGACTCTCCCCCCACCATGATCTTACCCTTCTAAGAGATGGCCTCTACACCCATCCACGCCCTGCGCGTTTCCGAAGTTTTCCAGGAAATGCAGACCCGGCCTGACGGGCTTGCCCTCGAAGAGGTACAGGCTCGTTTGCGCCTATACGGGCCTAACACGCTCCCGGAACCACCAACCACACCGCTGTGGCGCAGATTGATCGTACATGTCACATACCCGATGGCCCTGGCGCTGTGGATAGCAGGGCTATTGGCGTTGTTTGCAGGGCAACCAACGTTGACTGGTGTGATCTGGATCGTGGTCGTGCTGAACGCCGGTTTCTCCTTCTGGCAGGAATATCGGGCTGAGCAAGCCGTGGCTGCGCTGAGCCATCTCCTGCCCATCTACGCGCATATCGTCCGTGGCGGACAGGAGATGAGCATCCCAGCCAGTGACGTTGTCCCTGGTGACATTCTCGTGCTGGCACAGGGCAACAATATCCCTGCCGACGCGCGTGTCATCGAACAGTACGGCTTGCGCACCAACCAAGCCGCCTTGACTGGTGAGGCGGTGGCTGCGGCCAAGACAGCCGAGGCGTCGCTGCGCGAGGGGTTGACAACTTTAGAGCGCCCCAATCTCGTATTCGCGGGTACGTCGGTTGTCTCAGGCACAGGCCGGGCAATCGTCTATGCAACTGGGGCGCTGACCCAAATTGGTCGAATCGCTAATCTAACGCAGGAAGTGCAGGAAGAACCCAGCCCGCTTCAGCGAGAGATCACGCGCATCACCCGGATTCTGTCCCTATTTGCGCTGGCTGTTGGGGCGATGGTGTTCGCCGTCGGGATCATGGAGGTGGGCATTTCCAGCCTGGAGGCATTTATCCTGGCGATTGGCATCATTGTGGCAGCGCTGCCGGAAGGATTGCGCCCTACTGTTACTCTCTCACTGGCCATTGCCGTTGAGCGATTGGCAAGACGTGGCGTGCTGGTAAAGAAACTCGCCATGATGGAAACGCTCGGCAAGATTTCAGTCATCTGCACGGATAAGGGAGGAACACTCACCCACAACCAGATGACCATACGGGAGTTATGGGTGGCTGGTCATCAACTCCAGGTTTCCGGCGAAGGATATGAGCCTATTGGCCAGTTTGTGCCCGACCCGACCAACTCCCCCTTTGAGGGTGATCTGATGGCCCTGCTCACGGCAGCGATCCTGTGCAATAACGCCCGGTTGATCCCTCCCACTCCCGACCGTCCGCGCTGGGCTTGCCTGGGCGATCAAACTGAGGCCGCGCTGCGCGCTCTTGCCCTGAAAGGTGGTATCTCTGAATCGGCAGCGGCGAGAACGTATCCGCGTATTCACGAGCTGCCCTTTGACGCCACCCGCAAGCGCATGAGCACCATCCATCGCAGTGACCAAGGGGAAGTGGCATTCGTAAAAGGCGCGCCCAAAGAAGTTCTCCAATGCTGCACACACATTCTCGTCCAGGGGAAAAGCGTTCCGTTAGATGAAGATACCTACGCAGCGATTGTGGCTGCCAACGACAATTTCGCGCGGAACGCGCTGCGCGTCCTGGCGCTGGCGAAGCGCGATCTCCCCCCTCGCAGTGGGCCGTACAGCGTGGAAGGGGTGGAACAAGGGCTTACATTCTTAGGATTGGTAGCCATGATGGACCCTCCGCGCCCGGAGGTCGCTCAGGCGATCCAGGTTTGCCGGGCAGCCGGGTTGAGAATGGTCATGATCACCGGGGACTACGGTCTCACTGCCGAATCCCTGGCGCGGCGCATTGGGATGTTATCCGCCCCTCACCCACGCATCGTGACCGGGAGCGAGGTAGATAGTCTGAGTGAAGAGGAATTGCAGTCGCTCCTGGACGAAGAGGTCATCTTCGCTCGCGTTGCGCCTGAGCACAAGCTGAGGGTTGTGGCAGCATTCCAGAGCCGGGGGGAAGTGGTGGCAGTCAGCGGCGACGGCGTCAATGACGGCCCCGCGCTACGCAAAGCGGACGTTGGGGTAGCAATGGGCATCAGCGGGACAGATGTGGCACGGCAGGCTGCTGACATTGTGTTGACGGATGATAACTTCGGCGCCATTGTCAGCGCCATAGAGGAAGGGCGTGCCATTTATGATAACATCCGCAAGTTCATTACCTACATTCTCGCCAGCAACGTACCAGAGATTGTCCCCTTCATCCTGACCTCACTCACAGGGTTGCCCCTGGCGCTGACCGTTGCCCAAATCCTGGTCATCGATCTGGGAACGGACCTGCTTCCTGGCTTGGCGTTGGGAGCGGAGCGGCCTGAGCCAGAAGTGATGCACCGCCCACCTCGTCCCCGCAACAAGCCGCTGCTCGATGCGGGTCTGGTCGGGCGGTCGCTCTGGTTAGGCGGAATCGAAACCGCTCTATGCTACATTGGCTTCCTGACTGTGTACCACTTCGCTGGCTATACTGACTTCTTCGCTTTACCCCACCCGGATCAGGTGCATCTGGCCCAGCAATTGACGATCCCGGCAGGACGGGTGTACGTTTTAGCGACCACCGTTTTCTTTGCCGGTGTGGTGATGGCTCAGGCGGGAAATGCCTTCACCTGCCGCAAAGAAACGCAAGGGGTCCACCGGCTGGGATGGCTGAGCAATCGCTTGTTGTTGGTGGGGATCGCCTTCGGTTTTATGCTCACCGCCGCGTTGATCTACCTGCCACCTCTGGCGAGGGTATTTGAGCACCTCCCAGTGCCAGCCATCTATTGGATTGGCCTGGCAGCCTATGGGCCGGTGTTGTACACCCTGGACCGGGTTCGCAAGGAAGTCGCCTCACGCATAAGACGAATGCGGAGGCTTCAGCAAACGGAAGGAGGCGCACGATGAGAGTCATCATCATGGGCTGCGGGCGGGTGGGATCGCAACTGAGCCGCATCTTGGTCGATAATGGGCATGAGGTAGTGGTGATCGACCAGGACTCGACCTTGTTCGCGCGGCTTGGCCCCAGCTTCAGGGGGCAAATCGTGCGAGGGGTAGGTTTCGACCGGGATGTGCTGGTCAAGGCTGGGATTGAGGAGGCCGAGGCTTTTGTGGCAACCAGTGCCTCAGATGATGCCAACATCATTGCGGCGCGGATCGCGCGTAATGTGTTTCACGTGCCCCGGGTGATTGCCCGGCAGCAGGACCCGCGCCGCGCCGAAATCTACCGGCGGCTGGGGTTAATCACCATTTCGCCTACCCACTGGGGAGCACGCCGCATCTACGAGCTGCTCTCTCATACTGACCTTGCGCCGATTATGACCTTCGGCAACGGTGAGGTTGCGCTGATCGCGGTGGATACGCCGCCTCAACTGGTGGGACGGCTGGTACAGCATCTCAGCGTCCCTGGCGAAGTCAGCGTTGTGGCGATCACGCGCGAGGGACAGGCCATGCTGCCGACGCTGGGTACTGAATTTAGGTCCAAGGATGTCATTCACCTAGCGGTCCTGTCCTCGGCAATGGAACGGCTCAGGGCTTTGCTCGAATAGGCATGGGGGAGGTGGCCCGATGTTTGTAATCATTGTGGGCGGAGGGAAAGTTGGCTCCTATCTTGCCAACCTTCTTTTAAACGAGGGGCATCAGCTCAAAGTCATAGACAACCGGCTGGAGGTCATCGAGCGATTGCAGGAGGGACTCCCACGGGAGGTACTCGTGCACGGGGATGGCAGCGATCCCAACCTGCTTGAGGCAGCCGGGATAGCCCAGGCACATGTGCTCGCTGCCGTAACGGGGAATGACGAAGCTAACCTAGTTATTACAACGCTGGCCCGGTTCGAGTTCAACGTGCCGCGCGTTATTGCCCGTGTCAACAATCCAAAGAACGCCTGGACATTCACTGCTGAGATGGGAGTCGATGTAGCTGTTAACCAGGCCGAGATCCTAGCAAAGCTGATTCTTGAGGAAATGTCGCTGGGCGACATGATGACCCTGCTGAAACTACGTCGAGGAGAGTACTCGCTGGTGGAAGAGAAGGTCGATCCGACCTCCCTCGCAGTCGGGAGGGAGGTCCAGTCGCTTGACCTGCCTGTCGAATGCACCCTGGTCGCGATTCTCCGCAAGGGGCAGCTCATTGTGCCGCACGGGAACACGGTGCTTCAGCCAGCAGATGAGATCCTGGCCGTCGTGCATCAGTCCAGGTTGTCGCAGTTGGCCGCTCTCCTGGGGCGCAGCGAGCAGCCTTAAATCCGCGTTTTGAACACGTCGCGCAGGGCCGCACGTGCTGCATAGTACCCACACAGACCATGTACTCCACCGCCCGGCGGCGTGGAGGAGGAACACAGGTAAAGCCCTCCGACGGGCGTCGAATAGGGAACCAACCGGAACACGGGGCGCGTGAAAAGCTGGAATAGGTCCTGCACTCCGCCATTGATGTCCCCACCTATGTAGTTGCTGTTGTACGCCTCCATGTCCCTTGGCGCTCTAATGCTTCGCGCTATGATGCGATCCCGGAAACCCGGAGCAAATCGCTCAATTTGCTTCTCGATCCGCTCCGTCATATCAACGGGGGAGCCGTGCGGTACATGGCAGTAAGCCCAGACGATGTGTTTGTCCGCTGGAGCACGAGTAGGGTCGAACAGCGTCGGTTGGACGAGGATGACGAAGGGGCGGTCGGGATGCCCGCCACGCCACACAGTCTCCTCCGCCTCAACGATCTCTTCAAACGTGCCTCCGATATGGATCGTGGCCGCTCGGAAGCACTGTGGCGCCTGCCATGGGATCGGCCCATCTAGTGCCAAGTCTATCTTGAATACGCCAGGCCCATACCGATAGCGGCTCAGGCGGCGGCGGTAACCCGGAGGGAGCTGCGTGCCCGCAATACGCAACAACTGCGCCGGCGTCACATCCATCAGAACAACGCGCGCAGGTGGAAGTTCAGCCAGTGAATTGACTGGTGCATCAGTGATGATCTCGCCGCCCAGCGATAGCAAATGGGCTGCCAGGGCATCCGCCAAGCGCTGCGCTCCACCTCGCAGGATGACCCATCCCACAACATGGGCGACGAGGCCCAACATCAAGCCAAAGGCCGCCGTAGAAGCCCGTCGAAGAGACATGGTAGAGTGAGCACCAAGCCCTACAAACAGAGCGCGCGCACGTTCTTCCCGAAAAAGGAGCCGCGCTAGCCCTGCTGCAGGTTGTAGAGCAGACAGGCCAAAACGAGTCATTGCAAAGGGATAGTGAGGCGGTAGGCGGAGTGGCCCCACAAACTCGTACAGCAGCTTGTCCCAATCTGCTACCAGCGGTTGCACCAACCGACGATAGGCTGCGGCATCGCCTCCCAGCCCGTCGCCGGTCGCTCGAACGTCTCTTTCCAAGGTGACTGCCGTTCCATCGTCCAAGGGGTGGGCCAACGGAGCAGGCGACTCAACCCATTCCACCTCGTACTGATCCAACGGCAGACTATTGAAGAAGGGGGATGCCCGGCCAAGCCCAAAGACCGAAGAACAGATATCATGCAGGAAGCCGGGGAGAGTCAGCTCGGCAGAACGAACACCTCCTCCAACTGTGTCCTTCGATTCGCGTAGCAGGACCGAATAACCTGCTTGTGCAAGGGTGATCGCGGCAGCCAGCCCGTTCGGCCCTGCTCCTACGACGACCGCGTCATATGTATGGCTGGGCACGCTGGTATTGCTCCGGGGGAGGATGTTGAATCGCTATACGTTGTATAGCCTGTGCATTTCAATAGGCCCTTGCTTGCCAAAGTGTGCAGCGGGGGACATGAGCACATGCTTCCAGATTCGCTTTAGTATTTGACCCCAATCAGCTCTGCCGCATCGATCTGGGTGCGGCCCGGCGCACCAGTCTGGTCAATTGTAATGGTCACTGCATTACCCGCGTAGCCCTCTTGCAAACCATTGATGGGGACATACAGGGTGGCAGGGCACGTCTCAGCTAACTGGGGTATCGCCTGGTAGAGGATATGTACTTCACCCACCACATCGGTAAGGGCAATCTGGGTGATAAAACCAGGGTTATAGGTCTGATACACAAGCAAGGCAGTAGGGCGCACTAACTGCGGGAAATACAGGATCAGCACACCGGTGGTATTTGGCTGAGCGGTGGCCCAGGCGGTTCGGAAGTCTCCACACTCCGGGGTGTTGGGTGGCCCGGCAGCCTGGATCGCACCCCAATCCAGATCGCTGATCTGGCTATCCGCCCTTGCGGAGGCGGCGAACTGGCGGATCTCTTGCTGCCCCCCCAGTGAGAGGGTCGGAGCGGCTCCGGTCAACGCCGCTATAGGTGGAGTCTGGGTCAAATTAGCAGCCAGGGTAGGTACGCCGGCATTGATCTGAACAATAGCTTCATCGATAGTGAGCTGCACTATCTCCGGCTGTGTATTCCCAGATGTACGTGAAAGACCCCAGATGATCGCTCCAAACAGCAGAAGCCCCACCGCTGCAGGAATAATCCGGTCGCCCCGGTTGCCAATGCGTTGTCTCCACCGGGAAAGCATACTTTTACCTCCTGGTCGTGTTGCCACGGTGCAGTATAGCCTTGCCTCCCAGTAGTGTCCAACGTTGATTCCTGCATCCTTAGCCCAGCTTTCAATGATGAGACACAAAAAAGCGGAGCGAGGTATGAACCCCGCTCTTTCCCACCATAGGTAGTTTGTACAGAATGGCCGCACTAAGCAGCCTCGCGGGCGCGGGCGATCTCGTCGGCTAGAAAAAAGACTTCTTCTTTGCCCTCCAGCTTCTCCAGTATCTTGGACTGGATCAGATCAAGATGGGCGGGATGTGCCACGAAGTCGATATCGTCAGCGGGTATAATCAGCACCGGGCTAAGGGCAAAGCGACTGATCCAATCCTCGTACAACAAATTGAGACGATGGAGATAGTGCGGATCGATGTCTTGCTCGAACTCGCGCCCGCGCTTGCGGATGCGCGCCAGCAACGTGTTGACAGAGGCGCGCAGATAAATGACCATATCCGGGGCAGGTAGGAATTCAGTGAGCACTGTATATAGCTCTTGGTAGCTGGCCCAGTCCCGCTCAGACATATTGCCCTGCTGGTAGAGGTTGCGGGCGAATATCTCGGCATCTTCGTAAACACTGCGATCCTGGATGACGGAGTGGGGGCGCCCCATGAGCTGACGATGATGCCGTAGACGGCGCGTCAAGAAGTAAATCTGCGAATGAAAACTCCAGGACTTCATGTCGCGGTAAAAATCGGCCAGGTAAGGATTGTCATCCACAGCCTCATAGAACGCTTCCCAGTTGAGTCGCTCTGCCAACAACCCAGTCAGGGTGCTCTTACCGACCCCGACGTTGCCGGCCACCGCCACGAACTTCTTGCCCACTGTCATTCCGTCTCCCTTGTGATGGGTGTGTCGTCTACCACATGGCCATCCTCCCAGCGACGCTGAGAGTTAATCTGCATCTTTTCCAGATATGCTGCTTCCAGATCGATGCCTGCATAGTTACTTAGCTTGAGCAAGTAGGCCAAGCAGTCGGCAAGCTCATCCTGGATGGCCATCCGCTGCTGGTCGAGAGCAGCACGTTGAGCCTGCTCAACCGGAAGCCCGCTCTGAGTTAGCTTGGCCTGGCGAATCCACATCTGCTTGAGCACTTGAGCCAGCTCACCCACCTCCTCGCCTAGAGCAATGAAGTTGAGGTAAGGGTCGGGATCGAAGCCTTTTTCAGCATCAAGTGAGAGGTGGAACTTCTGAAAATCGGTCAGGCGGTGAGGCCCGGCCTCCAGCTCCTCCAGAATGGCCTCCGGTTCCGGGATCACCGCTTCTTCAACGCCGGGAAGCCGCGTCTGGTATGTTCCCAGCGCTAGGCTGCTCTTGACTCGCTCAACGACTGAGGCCAGGTCTGCCGGATTATGCACGATGTTCAGGTGGTTCGTATCGATGGTCAGCAATGGACCGTCGTTGTAGGTAGCAATAAACTGTTCATAGGCAACACGCAGTTCTTCGATATAATTCCGATCCATGTTACGTTCATATGGACGGTCGCGGGCAGCGATACGTCCCATTAGCACATCGAGATCAGCACGCAGAAACACCAGCAGGTCGGGGCGGCGTATCTTCTCGCCAAGCGCTACGTAGACACGCTTGTACATCGCCAATTCGTCGCCATGCAGGTTTAGATGGGCAAATAGGCTGTCTTTGGCAAAGGTGTAATCCGAGACAACAGGCCCGCGGCGTAGCGCAGTCGAGATAGTTGAACTCTGCTGGCGGTAACGACTCAGTAGAAAGAAAATCTGGGTCTGAAAGGCATAGCGGCTGCGGTCGGCGTAGAAGTCGGAGAGGAAGGGATTCTCCTCGAACTCCTCTAGTAGGACTTGGCCGCCCAGTTCGGGCGCTAGGAGCCGAGCAAGCGTGGTCTTACCCACGCCGATGACACCCTCAATGGCGATATAGGGGTGACGGGCCATCTTCATCCACGTTAGAGCACTGCCGGGCGAACGCCGCCCGCATCCGAACACTGTATCTGGGGTTCCAACAGGCCCCGCACGGCGGGCTAGTGAGGCTTTCTCCGGGGTCACACCCGTGAGCAGCGCGTAGGATACACCGAGGAAAATGGGATGGCAATCGAGAAGGTTAGAAGCCGGTAGGTCTCCCTGCAGGGCATTGCTTCCATCTGACTCCGGATGACAGAAAAGGGCGAAGAAACAGAGCGATGAGGTGGTTGGTACAGGTAAAGAGAATTCCGCTGAAGACGGTAGTCACGGTCGAGATCATTGGGATTGCCACTGTCGCGGCATTCTTCTTACCAGGGGGGGATGATCTGTACCGTTTCTACCTGCCCTTCGCGCAGGGTTGCCTGGATTGCGGGTTCAACCCCTGGCACGCAAGTTGGATCCTGTTTCCGATCACGCTGATCCCGCTCCGGCTACTGTGGCCCGTGTGGGTCTTCCTCACGCTGGTCGGGCTATGGTGGGTCTGCGATCAAATGAATGTCAACCCGATCCCGGTGCTCTTGGCTTTCCCGACAATGGGGCTAGTCTGGCTGGGTCAGGTCGAGGTGCTGATCGCCATTGGGCTGACTTTGGGGCTACTCTCACCCAGCCCCTTTGTGCGTGGGGCTGGGTTAGTGCTGGCCTCAATCAAACCTCATGTCACTGGGGTTGCGATCCTCCTGTTGCTGATCCACGACCGCGAGCGTTGGAAAACACTGATCGTCCCAGGCGGGGTTGCCCTGCTCACTGCCATGGTGTGGGGCGCCGACTGGCCGCTACGCTGGTTCGGTCAGCGCGACCCTCTGGCCCCACTGCCTGTGTGGGGGACTGCAGCCCTTTTTCCTTATGGATTGGTTGCATTTGGGGCTATCTTCGTCGTGCGGAATCTGCGTGAGAAGGTGGTAGCTACTTTATTGGCCTCGGCTCTATCTTTTCCCTGGTTCGGGGTCTACTCATATGGGGTATTTCTGGTCTTTCTTGCACCTTGGTGGGTCATACCAGCCTCGTATGCATGGGTACTGGCCTACCCCATGTTGGGTAACTCAAGTGTACGGTTTGCTTGGACCCTCCCGCTCTCGCTACTGGTCATCCTCATTTGGCCGCATCTTCGGCCAAGCTGGGATCGGGTCCGGCAACAGTTGACGGCGACAACACCCTCTGATGAAGGTCGTATCTGAGCGCCCCACCCTTCCACTTTTTGACGAGGATTCCGTCCGCTATGCACTGGAACGATTGCGGCGGGCAGAGCCCCTGGGCGAAAGCCAATTGCGCTCACTGGTGTGGATTCAGCAGCAGATCGATACCAGTGCGCCAGTCGCATCACATGCTGGGCTGGAAGTAGCGCTTTGGGCAGCGCTGACAGGGATCATCGAGCAGAATCTAGCGCACCTTCGGGCTGTTGAAGGGCTAGCCAACCTGACCCGGACGAATCGGGAGGCAGCTCTAGAAGACCTTCGTCGGGACTTTGCGCGCTCCAACACCGAACTTGAAGCATGGAGCGTTTTATACTACCGCTATGTTCGGCTCGATCTTGATCTGCACGTGCAGACTCTTGCCCATATCCTGAATGTCTGGCCCCGGCACATCCAGCGACGACTGGCGCACGGCTATCGGCGGTTGACGGAGCAGCTCAGCCACTTCGAAGCTCAAGCGCGAGCGGGTAACTGGCGCGCTTGGCTGCGTATGAAACTGCCACCGGCCCATTATTCGACGCTCTTCGGGCGGCAGAAGCAACTTGATCAGCTCTGCCAGCTCCTCACTGCGCCCCAGGCTCCCTATACGATTGGGGTAGTCGGAGTGGGGGGGATTGGCAAGACAGCGCTCATCCACGCAGCGCTGCAACGGCTGATCCAAGCCGATCAAGTACCTGACCTGGCATGGGTGACGCTTGGAGCACGGACATCCCTGGACGACCTGCTGGAAGCGCTGGATCATCGTCTCAGGACATTCAGCCATCCAGTTGCGCAAAGTTCTACCGAACTTGAGGCCAGCCTGCGCATGCGTCTTCAGGCAAGGCCAGCTCTGATCGTGGTCGACCAAGCCGATTGGTTGATGGAGGTCGAGCTTGTGCTGTCCCGTCTCAGCACGCTGTCTGAACCAACTCACTTGGTAGTGGGAATGCGCCAACTGCCCCCAGCGGAGCTCCCGATGCATCTGATCCAGGTTGAGCCGCTGCCGCGCGAGGATATGCAGGCATTGTTGCGAGAGACAGCCCGTCTGCGCCACAAACCACCTGTTTCGATAGTAGATCGTCAATTCGAGGCAATCTATCAAGCGATTGGTGGAAATCCGCTGGCCGGGCGGCTGGTGATCGGTCAGTTAGCCTCACTGCCGCTGGAGCGAGTGCTGGCCAACCTCGCCGGGCTGCCCGCCACACCCAGCGAGGGGCTGTTCGATGTGCTGTTTAAGCCAGCCTGGGATGCGCTGAGTGAGGAAGCTCAGCATGTCGCTTTAGCAATCAGCTTGTTCCCAGAAGGAGTCTTGTGGCATGACCTCCATGTGGCTGTCGAGCTGCCTGCCGATACACTCGACCGTGCACTGCACGAACTAGTAACCGCCTCATTGGTGGACGTAGATGGCAGCGCGCCACGCTACTCTATGCAACCCCTTAACAGACATTTTGCCAGCGCAATAGCCACCCAGGCTCCCTGGAACGAGCGCATACGAACGTTGTTGTCTCGCGCTGTCAAGGCGAGGGTCAGGCCGGTTAAGGCTGAAGAGTCGTCTGTACCCCCACCGGACGAGGCAGCCCACGTACTGGGCCTGCTGCATTATCAGCTTGAAGCGCACGAGAGGGTGGATCGCTTAGCGGAGATCGCCATCCGGATTGCTCCAAGCGTACGCCGCTGTGGACAGTGGCGGCTGTGGCAGTCTGTGTTAAGGGCAATCACGGCCACAACACACACCAAGGCGGTTGGGAAGCGCCCTGCGCTACGAGCACGTCTCCTGATTGAGCTGGGCATCGCCAATCGCTGGCTCGGTGAGCAGGAAGCTGCTGTCGCAGCCTTTAAGGAAGCTGTCGCTCTATCTGGTGAGCAGGGAGACTTCCAGACTCAGGCGGAGGCACTGGTGGAACTGGGGCAGCTCTACCAGTTTCACGGACTGACCGAACCCGCTTATGAGGCCTATCAACGCGCAGCCGCCGCTGCGGCGCGCTGGCGGCTACCAGAGGTTCGTCTCCGGGCCTTGCACGGATTAGCAAGTCTGGCATTGCATAGTGGGCACGCCAACGCAGCTCTCGATCTGCTAGAGCAAGCATCTGAGATGCAGAAAGAAGGCTCGACCGATGGTCAGACTCTCAGCCTGATGGGGATCGCTCGGCTGGAGCTGGGGGATATTGGTCAAGCAGTCGATCTCCACCTGAGAGCGCTAAACCAGTTTGGGGAAGAGGGCGACCTGCCCCGGCAGGCCCGCACACTCCTGAATCTTGGAATCGCCTATCATGCCGCTGGGCATAACGAAGAGGCACTGGACTCCCTTAACAGAGCGCTAGCGGTGATGCGTCAGCTAGGCGACGCACCAGGGCAAGCCCGGCTGCTGACCAATCTTGGCACAGTGTTTGCTGACAGCAACCGCCCTCAGGAGGCCCTTGAAACGTGGCAGGTGGCCCTCAAGCTGCAAAACGACCTCGGCGACTGGGTGGGAATGGCTCACACGTGGTACAACCTGGCCGACCTGCGCTGGAGGGCCGGACAGGTTGACGAGGCGCGGCGGAATTTTGAGCAGGCAGGGACACTGGCCAACCTTTATCATATCAGCTCTCTGCTGGCGCTGATCGCCGCACACCCGTTGAACGCAAGCCAAGATTGAATAGAGCGCCTCACCCAGGCCCAGGTAGCAGAAGCGTCGACCAGGGAAGGGCCACAGATTAATAAAGCGAGCGGCGTTCCAAACTGCCGCTCGCCCAGAGGCTGAGGATGTCCCGGTGATCACTGTCGCCTGCCGAGAAAGTTATCATAGATGCTTCGCTCGTAGCCACCCCCGCAATCGACCCCCATCTGTCTGAGCGCCTCTTTGACAGCATCAATGGCCTCAGCTTCGCCGATCTCGCGCGCCGAGGCCGATGCCTGAGCACCGATGATCGTTGGCTCACCACGGCGAAGGACCACAATACCACACACATGGCCACCATCACTCTCATAACCACCACGCATGTGGCCATTGATCAACAGCTCGCTGCCACCAAACACAACAGGTAACTGGGTTTGAAGGTCGGCTGTCGACTCGTTAGTGCCCAGGCCAAGTGCTATGCATGTTTCCTTGCCACGAATCCAGTCCTGGGTGGTGGAGCAACTCTCGCCGGGGCCGTAACATGCATTCCCATCGCCAATGTAGCAACCGGGCGGTGTGCCAGGCGTTGCCGCCGCAGGCAAGGAAGAAGCAGGGGTAGGCGTCGGTATCGCCACCGTGGTTGAAACCTGCCCAACCCCAAAGCTTGTCTGCCCCACCGGGCATGGGATGGTCAATACCTGGCCGGGATAGATCAGATTGGGATTGGTGAGATTGTTGGTAACCGCAATATCCGTCCACCACACCCCATAGCGAAGCCCGATGGCAGACAAGGTATCACCAAAACCAACAACATACGGGAATGGGCAGCCTGCGCGGGCAGCCTGATCGTTGAGCACACGCGGACCAGCTATCGCTGTCGCGCCCAGCATCAGGACTGCCACGGTCATTCCGAGAAACGTAGTTCGCTTCATGATTCGCACTCCTCGGCGAGACTCTCACCGGATAAACAAGCCAATAACAGTGCTTAGTAACATCTTACAGCATATTAGGAAATTGCGTTGGCCGAGGCGCATTTGTAAAAGGATATAAGGTGGTCTGAATCACGTTGCTCCCTTTGCAATTGCCCGTTATTCTGCTATATAGGCTGCCAACACGGCGAGTCATCAATCTGATCCGGCGTCGGTGTAGCTAACTGTGAACCGTGGGAACTTGGAAGGCGATTTGCACGGGCAGCCATCGGCGATGAATAGCAACAAGCTGGTCCCTCTCGAAGAAGCAGCCAGTCTGATCCAGCCCGGCGAGACGTTGGCGTTAGGCGGCATGACTTTGTATCGCCGTCCGGTTGCCTTCGTTCGCGCACTGATTGCCCGGTTGCCACGCCCTGAGGCTCTAACGATACTGTCCTTTGCTGCCGGTTTTGAGACCGACCTCCTGATTGGAGCTGGGATGGTATCACGCCTTCGCTCGTGCTACTGTGGGTTGGAGGTGTTCGGCCTGGCCCCTATGTTCACCCAGGCAGCTCAACAGGGGCAGATACGGATTGTGGAAGAGACGGAAGCCAGCCTTGCCTTTGGTATGCGGGCGCATCTGGCGGGCGTCAGCTTTATGCCAGGCTTGGCCTGGTTGGGCACGGATTTACCACGCCTGCGCCCCGATGTGAAGGTGATTGATGATCCATACCAGCCCGGCAACCGGGTGGTGGCGTTCCCGGCGATAAAGTGGGACGTGGCTGTGATCCACGCCCTCAAGGCGGATCAGGCCGGAAACGCGCTTCTGAACAGCAATGTAGTGGTGGATGTAGAACTAGCAGTTGGTGCACGTGATGTGATCATCACCGCCGAAGAGATTGTTGAGAGGTTCGACAGTCCAGTACATATCTCCGGCGCGGTAGTGCGAATGGTGGTTCATGCGCCACACGGAGCCTGGCCTACCTCATGCTACCCGCTGTACCCGTTGGCAGGCGGCGAGATTCTGCGCTATGTAGATGCCTGCAACGCCGGGCAATTTGAGCAATATATTGAGGAATTCATTTCCCCAGTCAGTAGTTCCGCTTCCGATCAACCAGGTTGATTAGGGTTTCCCCCGCAACGAACCGGCGCAGGTTCTCGGCAAACAGGTCAGCAGCTCTCTCGTTGTAACACGGTGTAAAGCCGGATACATGGGGGCTGATGATTGTGTTAGGCAACCTCCACAGAGGGCTGTCGCCTGGCAGCGGCTCCTCACTGAACGTATCCAACGCTGCACCCGCGATCTGCTGCCCCTCGAGCGCCTCAATTAAGGCTCCCTCATCAACAAGCGCACCGCGCGCAACATTGATCAGAAAGGCATCTGGTTTCATTGCCCGCAGTGCCCTGGCATCAAGCAAAGCGCGGGTTTGCTGGGTCAGAGGGGCAGCCAGGACAACGAAATCGCATTCTGACAGGAAGGAATGCAATGCCTCCGGTGGATAGATGCGGTCAGGGATGATCCCTTCAGGATCGCCGGTTCCAGGAATCGTGTAACTGTTTTCCTCCGCCGGGTGGCGCGCATCCCGCTTGACTGCCAGCACAGTCATACCAAACGCCTGGGCCAGACGGGCCACCTGTCTTCCGATGCTGCCATAACCAATGATCCCGACTGTAGCACCGAAAAGCTCGCGCGGCAGATAGCGCTTCCAGCGTTTCTCCGGCCAGGTTCCTCTGGCCTGATCTTCTACCATCCTTCTGAAGTGATGCGCCAGGGCAAGCATCTGCCCCAACACATGCTCACCCACGTTGATAGCATGGATTCCACTGGCGGTGGTGAATATTACATCGGTACCGCTATACAAAGGATGATCGAGGAACTGATCTATGCCTGCCTGATGCAACTGCACCCAACGCAGATTGGGGGCCTGCTCTGGGTAAGGCAGTACGCGCCAGGTGTAAAGCACATGCGCTTCTGCTATGCTATCTGCGATGTCCTCGATCGTCCGCGCCTCACGCTGGGTGAGGGCGATCTGAGGGGAGACGCCTGCCAGCTTACGGAGCTGGACTTCTTGAAAAGGCATGGTGACCAGCACTTTGATGGCGGGATCCATCTCAAACAACCTCGTTTGGTAATAAGGGATCGTTATTGCTCATCCTGCCCAACCCCTTGTCAGGGCTTGGAGATCGAGTCGGCAGAGCGGCCTGGTATGCGCGTCATCACGCGGACGGTGGTCAGCCCCATCGCCAGCGCCCCACCTATGAGTAGGGTTTGGATGGCATCAACCACACCCTGGCTGTAGTTGCCATTGCTGATGTGGAGCATCGTGCTGAAGGCTGGCACGCCGGGGACCATCGGTATCACCCCTGTAACGGTAAACACCATACGCGGCGTTCGACAAGCCCGGGCCAGCAAATACCCCATGATAGCAACCAAAAGCGCCCCAATATATGAGGCTCCAGCCAGACTAGCCCCCGCATCAGCGGCCAGCAGCCGCACAGCCCGCCCGATCCCGCCGGTGATGCAGCAGGCAATCAGGGTATGGCGGGGCACATTGAAGAGCAGGCAGAAGCCGAGAGTAGCCACAGCCGCGAGTAGGAACTCCTTGATGTAAGGAAGGACGACGGACATCTTCATAGCCCCCAGACCAGAAACAGGAGCATCCCCAACCCGATCCCGAATGCGATAAGGATGGCATATGCGCCGCGCGAAATCCCGGAGATGATGTCCCCCGTTGCCAGGTCGATCACGGAGGTGACTAGCGGGACCCCAGGCACAAGCTGAAGCACTGCCGCCACTGCGGCGATATCGGGCTGGTTACAGACGAGTGATCGGCAAGCGATAGAGCTAGCCGCCGTCGCTGCGAATGCAGCAGTAGCGGTTGTCATCAGAGGCATCAGCCGTGCAGGGCGCAGCGCGATCCGGATGAGCATTGCCAGCGCGGCCCCCACGATGGTCGCCGCGAACTCCAACCATCCACCCCCAAACAACAGCGCGAAAGCGCCGCACGCCAGCGAAACGCCGAGTACAATCAGCCAGTTTGAATACACACCCTCATGCTGTTCAATTTCTTCCAGCCGTGCCACGATCTGCTGCTGAGTCAGCAGCCCCGCAGCGGCGTCACGGGACAGATTGCCGATCAACGCTAGACGATCCATGTTGACTCCCATGTTGGTCACCCGCCTCACCCGGGTCAGCCTCCCTTCTGCACTCAGCCCCTCCAGGATCAGGCCAGTGGGGGTGGCAAACGACTCAACCGCCGTCAGGCCGATGGCTCGTCCCAGACGGCTGATCGTCTCTTCGACACGGTAGGTGGCTGCACCGTTTTCCAGCATCATCACCCCTACCCGGATCAGCACGTTCAGCTTGGCATCGAGGCTAAGGGAATCGGAGTCTGTCATGGCGTATGTTCTCCGGCAATCGGTAACGGGGTTGTGTGGCTCACATGGTAGTACAATAAGGAGCGGGAACCAAGTGCGCCCCGAGAGCGTCTCTTTGACAGGAAAGAGAACGCGCCTATTTGCGCCTATCACAAGGGAGACAGAGGAGATGAGCGAGAAGAAAAGAATGCGCCTGGGTATATCAGGACTCATCGTAGTGCTTTTAATGGTCCTGTCCGCCTGTGCCCCGCGTGCAAGGCAACCTGCTGCGTTGCCTACTGAAGGAGCCGCTGTGACCCCCCTTGACGTGGTGGAACGAGCGCCACTTGCGCCACAGGCAGGCTATGACTTCGTTGAAGAATCGGCTGCTCCCTCCTACAACGCCGATGTGGCGAGCCAGGCGGCAGGTGGGCCAGCCAATCAGGTTGTGATCGAGCGGCTGATCATCCGCACGGGGAGTATCTCTGTTACAGTGGAGGACACACGGGTGGCCCGCGACGCGGTCGAGGCGATGGTCAGCGAGATGGCAGCACAGGGTGCGTTCATTGTGAGCACGAATGAATATGGCGGCGCACCGGGTGCTTCTCCCTACGTGAATATGACCATCCGTGTCCCGGCGACTCGTTTCGATGAGGCTATGGATCGTCTAGCTGCGATGGCGGTTGCAGGTACGACACCCTCCGTTAGCACCTCAGGCCAGGACGTGACAGAGGAGTACGTCGATCTGCAGGCTCGCCTGGAAAGCCTGGAAGCGGCCCGCGACCGGCTGCTCCATATTATGGACAACGCGCAGTCCACCGAGGAGCTGCTTCAGGCCGAGGCGCAGTTGACGCAGCGCGAGGCCGAGATCGAATCGCTCAAGGGCCGGATGCAATATCTTGAGCAGAGCGCAGCCCTGTCGAGCATCAGCATTGAACTGATCCCGTACGTGCTGGCTCAGCCGGTTGATACACGCTGGCGCCCAGCGGAGACAGTGCGAGAAGCTGTCGAGGCGCTGCTCCAGAGCCTCCGCAGCGTCGGCGATTTCCTGATCTTCTTTGGCATCTTCTGCTTGCCCTGGCTGCTGGTGATCGTACCAGTAGGCTACGTGATCTTCCGAGCAGTTCGTGGCCTGATCCGCAGGCGGCGTGCGCACAAGGCGGCTGCTGCGGGCAGCGAAAGCTAAAGCCACTGGCAAATCAAACAGGGGTCAGGTGGTCAAACCTGGCCCCTGTTTGATTGGGAGGCTGGAAGATGAGTGCCGGCTGCGAAATTCAGTCGCCGGAGCGCAAATGTCGACACGCCCTAGTCGAATCCCTCAAACTCCTCGTCGCCGTACAGCGCCTTGCTGCCCTCTCTGGCTGCCTGCTTCAGTTTTCTCCCCTTGATCGGCGCGCCCATTGCGGCATAGAAGGCTTCGTCGTAAGCACGGGTTTGGATGACTACTGGCATGGGCACGGCATGGCCCATCACAATGGCCTGCTGGCGGGTGTCGAGCCGCGCCAGTACCTCACGCAGACCCTGCGCCCCACTGACCCCCATCAGCACAGCAACGATGTCGCGCTCGTTGTCCAGCAGGGCCGTGACCCGCGTCCCGATCTGCGACATGACCTCCTCGTCAATGGCGCTGGGTCGCTGATCTACAACCAGCAAGGTCACCTTGTACTTACGCAGCTCGCGGGCGATGGTTCCGAATATCGTCTGACGGGCGATGGTGGGATCAAGGAATTTGTGCGCTTCCTCGATGGTGATCATCAACTGCGGCGGCTGCTTGGCTTCATCACCCAGCGAGGATTCGACGCGGTGGACATAGTTTTCACGGATACGGCGGGTCAGGTAGTTAGCAACCAAAATGTAGGCTTCCAGCGCGTTGCCGTACCGCCCAAACTCCAACACCACGCTGTAACCCTGATTCAGGGCCTCGATGATGGCCTTGACAGAATCACCAGCGGGTTGTGGCGTCAGGAAAGCGAAACGCTGGAATCGCTGTAGGCGGCGGGTGAGGGCTGTGAGGGCCGGGCCGTTGATGGTGGTTGTATTGACCAATTCCTCGATCACATGTGGCTCAGCGGTCAGGAGCTGTTGAATCCAGTCGCGGCCCCACATCCGGCGGAGGATGTGTGCTGCATCAAGCATCGTGTCAGACAGGTCCATCGTTTGCTTGAGGGCGGCCAGGTCCTCTGGTTCGATGTCGCTGTAGGCGAGCGTCACCACGTAGTCGGGGCGCACCCCGCGCCGCCGCGACGACTCGTCGTCCAGCGTGAAGATCGAGACGCGGTTGGGGAAGAGTTGCTTGAGGCCCTTGTCCCTTCTGCCCTCCTCGTTGAGCACTTCCCAACCATAATCGTTGTGCATGTCAAAGATCAGGTTAACCGCAGCTCCACGCGCGATCACCCCGGACAGCAGAATGCGAGTCAGATAGCTCTTGCCTGTGCCGCTCTTGCCGAACACCCCCACTGAGCGCTCAGTGAGCCGTTTGAGATCAACATTGATCTGGGTGTCCAGCAATTCTAGCGGTGCGCCAATATAGAAGTGTGTTTCGTCCTCATCGCCAAACACATCGTTAATGTCTAACTCGGTGGCGGTCAATACTTCTTGAAAGTGCGGCGGGATCGTCCGCACCGGCTCGATCTGCCGCCGTTCGGTGATCACCAGCATGGGCGCGATATGGATCGTGCCGTACGCCATAGATCCCTGGTACACTTCGGCAAGGTAAGGGTTGGACATATCGGGTGGGCTGCTCGTGATCTGGGGGCTGGTGCTGGCCAGCCCGATGTCTGTGATCATGCTGAAGAAGCGACGCCGGTTGCCATGCACTACCACGTAACGCCCGACTGCCAGTTCCTCGATATCGACGCTTGGGTCGAGCTTGACCTCCAGCCCGTGACTCAACGAACCACCGACCACGACCCCCAGCCGCGGTGAGCGCACCCCGAAGTACTCGTCCAGTTCACTGCGTTTCTTAGCCATCGGCACTTCTCCACTCCGCTCCCTAGGGCTGAACCTCGTATGGGTAAATAAGCCTGAGCAGATAGTCCAGCCGAGCCATGTCATTGATCAGCAAGCGAGCAGCCTCTCGTCCAGCCCGGACCAGGTATTCATATTGCTCCTGCTCCCGACGTGTGGCGGCGGCACGGAGCAACGTCGCTGCCAGTAATTGCTCACCAGGAGCATCCGAAGCGCTCAACACAAGGCGGAAGTAATCAAAGCGCTCTGTCACCTCGCGCGTCTCAGCGTCGTTGCACAGATAAACTGGCGCGAGGCTGACGGGCGGGCGCGGCGGCAGGGCGTGGCGGATCCCACCATCCAGGTCGCGGTAACCAATCGCCAACACACTCATCTCGACAGGCGCAATGCGGTGGTGACGCTGATCGCGGATTGTCTCTTCACTCACCGCTTCCGCCAGCACGAGCTGGCGCACGAGCGGGTCGTCATCGATGTGAATATCGTACAACAGCCCATACACGCTCTCCTGTGGGTTGGAGTTCGGCTGGGCTTTGACCACCATACCAAACGCCAGCATATCGATCTGGCTCAGCCCCGCTCCGGCGGAGTAGCCTGCGGTGCTGGAGCGCAGCACATACGCAATGGGTTCATCCCAACCAGCCACTACATGCCTCCTCTCGCATCAACCCCCGCTTGTTTGGCCGATCTTGAAGCGAGTCTTGCGGGATCGTGCGGCCTCTTTCGTAGCTTGCTTCTCGCTCTCGGCGCTGTCCAGCCCGTGCCGCTTGAGAGCAACCTGGATCAGAATATTGAGTTGGCGAGCTTCCTCTCCCTTGACGACGGCCAACTCGTCAGCGCGGGTCAGAACGTAGGGGTAACGCGAGGCAAGCTGCTGGCACTGATGGTAAATGAGCGCCTGTAGCTCGGCCACCAACTGCCTGTTGTTAGCCACCCACATTGGGATTTCGATTCGCGCCAAGTGGGCCGCTTCGCCGGGCGCTGCCACATTCACATAGAAGAAAGCGATCTCGTGAGTATCCCCCCCACTACGACGGAACTCCTTGTTCTGCGGGGACATCTGCACAAAGAGAGCCGTCCGCTCGGACGGCTGAAGCAGCGACCGAAAGACATGTGTGTCATACAGCCCCTCGATCCGGCCATTAGTGGCAAGGGCAGAGCGGGACACCATTTCCTCACTTAGATCGAGCAGATGAAGCAGGCCGACTATGAAGCTGCTGCGCGGCCTGTCTATGTACCCTGCCAGCCCGGCCTGTACCTCGATCAAGCGGGTCATGGCACTGAAGTAGATGCCATATAATTCATCCCGGTCAGGAACCTCGGAGCTGATGCCCAGAATCAGCAACGACCCATCGAACAGCGCCAGCATGGGACGTGCCTCGTCGCGCTGCCGCCAGGCGTGTTCGGCAATCGCCGCCATCTCGCTGACCGTGCGGCGCGCTGCAACGACCGTAGGCGTAATCAGCCCCCGTTCCTGCGTGTACAGGTATTCCGGTTCATAGAACAGGTATGGCTGGCTGACGATCTCCGGCGGATCGCCGCTGCCGTGATGGACGATGATCGTGCCGATGTTGAGCAGATAGTAAAGCGCAGCCCCATGCGTATTAGGCGCGATCTGTGATCCATCACAGGCGATCACAGTGGCCGTTTCCGGTAACGGCGCAGCGGGGTAAACGGCCATCAGTGGCTCATCGAGGGGGCGTGCTCCCCGGTAACCCGCATCCTTGGTGATCGCATCCTGCACTCGTTGCTGAATGGCGGGCAGAAAGGCTTCGTCAGCATAAGCTTCCAGGATCTGCAGGGCAATCTTGGTCTTGACATCCAGATCGGTTTTCTGGCTGGCGAGGGCCTGCCCCATCTTATCCACCTGATCCGTCAGTTTGTGAAATTCCAGCGCCATTGCTGTCTCTTTCTGCCTTTCCGCACCATTCGCACAAATATTTTACAAACAATCCCGACCCTTAAGATAGCACTTGCGTTCTAAGCCGTCAAGCGCACTAAGACGGGCAAGGTATAGCCGAACGGCCTCCGCTTTTGCAGGGACGATGGCTATGGATGTATCGCGCTGACTTTATCGTCGAGGCATTGGTGGAGCTTTTTCGCCAGAAGCTGGCGCAACGTTTGCTCCATCGAGGGGTGAAGCGACATGGGAACAGCTCAAGCAACCTCACCTATTCTAGCGGCGGGGCAGGGTGCGCTGCTGCTCAGTATCACAGCAACCTCTCCCTGGAAGAAGGCCATGCTCACCTGATCCAGCACTATCCGGAGCCGCGTACCTTCCTAGTAGCTTTTTGAGAGTCCCTGGAGGTGGAGGAGGCCTGTCTTACGCCCATCAGACAGGGCCGTTTACTTTCGTCGCAGCAGTCGGCGGGTTTTCCATTTCCGGTAAGCGAACAGAAACGGCAGGCTCAACCACATTAGCAGACCCACTGGCCCATAGTAGGGATGAGGCCGCAGATGGGCCTCGATCTCATCCACTATATCTGTAGCTTGCACATCAATGGGCACAAAAGTATGACGGTGCTGCCAGGATCGAAATGGGCCGCGCCCTTGGGTATCCAGAAATCCTGTGGGTGTGACCTCTGGGAAGTGCGATTCCCAGTAGACGGGGAACGGTCCAATCCACAGGGTGAAGGCCAGCGAATCACCCTGCCGGATGGGATCAGGCGCGTGGTGGAGATGAAGGATCGTCGGTGGCGGTGTGATCTGCCTGAGCACCTGTGGATGGAGATGGAAATCCGCAACGGCTTGAAGGTGAGATTGAACCGTGAATCGATGGTGGAAGCGCATAAATATCCTTCTGTAGCGATCGCATCTAGAGTGTAGCGAGGGTTACCCGCCCCCTCAACTCCGCAATAGGAATCCGTGCGACACTAGAGCCTTCAACCGATGCATAATCGCCCGTTAGGGTTGGCGCTCAGGCACACTGAGCATGGTCGGGCTACTCCCGGCGAGGTATAATTACGCAGGTCTTAAAGTTCCCTGGGAGATGCAGTTGAATGGAGATTGGTACAGTTCGTCCCGTCGACATCAATGAGGAGATGCGGGACTCTTACCTCGATTACGCCATGAGCGTGATCGTCGCGCGCGCCCTCCCTGAGGCGCGCGATGGTTTGAAGCCCGTGCACCGTCGCATCCTCTACGCGATGCATGACATGGGCATCCGGGCGAATTCCCCCTATAAGAAGAGCGCCCGCATCGTTGGTGAGGTGCTGGGCAAATACCACCCGCACGGCGATAGCGCCGTATACGATGCCATGGCCCGTATGGCGCAGGACTTCTCCATGCGCTACCCCTTGATTGACGGCCAGGGAAACTTCGGCTCCATTGACGGCGACAGCCCGGCTGCTATGCGCTATACCGAAGCGCGGCTTTCACCCCTGGCTGATATTCTGCTAGAAGACATCGACAAGAACACCGTCGACTTCACCGACAACTTCGACGGGACTCTTCAGGAGCCTCTCATCCTGCCTGCCCGGTTGCCTAACCTGTTGCTTAACGGCGTGGCCGGAATCGCCGTTGGCATGGCAACGAACATCCCCCCGCATAACCTCGTCGAGGTTGCCCAGGCGGTCGACTATCTAATCGGCCAGATGGCCGCACCAGAGGGTGAGGTGATCGACGAGGAGCTGGATCACGTCAAACCGGAAGACCTGCTGCATTTCATCCAGGGGCCGGATTTTCCCACCGGCGGCATTATCGTCGGCATGGAGGGAATCGTCAGCGCTTACGCCACGGGACGTGGACGGGTCGTCATGCGCGCCGCCATGCATACTGAACCCATGGAGGATGGCGAGCGCTTCAGGATCGTGGTGACCGAAATCCCTTACCAGATCAACAAGTCGTCCATCCTGGAACGAATCGCGGCGCTGGCTCGTGAGGGCCGTCTCGATATGATCGCCGACCTGCGCGACGAGTCAGACCGCGACGGTATGTCCATCGTCATCGAGCTAAAACGTGGCGCTCAGCCTAAGACGGTGATTAACCGGCTTCTAAAGTACACCCCCCTGCAAAGCACCTTCGCAGTTCAGATGCTGGCCTTGGTCGATGGCGAGCCGCGCCTTCTGTCCCTCAAAGCAGCACTACGTCACTACATCAATCACCGACGTGAGGTGATTGAGCGGCGCACCGTCTTTGAACTGGATCGCGCCCTCCGCCGCGCTCACGTGCTCGAAGGGTTGCTCGTAGCCATCGCCAACCTGGACGCAGTAATCCAGACCATCCGCAGCAGTGACGACGCTGAGGATGCTCGCAACCGCCTGATGGAGAACTTTAACCTCAGCGAGGCACAGGCGCAGGCGATCCTCGATATGCAGCTTCGCCGCCTTGCCGCGCTGGAGCGCCAGAGTATTGAAGAGGAGTACCAACGCCTGCTCGAGCTGATCGCCGAGTACGAGGATTTGCTGGCACATCCCAAGAAGATTCTGTACATGATCCGGGATGACTTGAACCAACTAGCAGAGAAGTACGGCGATGCGCGGCGGACGGTGATCGTTCCAGACGTCAGCGAGGGCCTCAACGAAACCGACCTGATCCCCGATGAGGATGTATTTGTGTTTATCACCCGTGAGGGCTACGCCAAGCGGGTAACAGTTAATGCCTACCGCGCACAACGGCGGCGCGGTAAGGGGCGTATTGGCATCGTGACCAAGGAAACGGACGACGTTCAGCACCTCTTCGCAGCCCGAACGCACGATAGCATCCTGTTTTTCTCTGATCGGGGCAAGGTCTATCACGAGAAGGTCTACCAGATACCCGACGCGGGTCGGACAGATAAGGGTGTGCTACTGCATACGATCCTGGCACTTGGCCCAGACGAAACCATCACTGCTGCTGTCCCTGTCCCGGATTTCGACGAGGTGGAATATTGCACAATGGTCACGCGCCAGGGGCGGATCAAGCGTGTTGAGGTTTCGGCTTTCGAATCCGTGCGGCCCAGTGGTCTAATCGCCATCTCTCTGGACGATGGTGACCGGTTGAGTTGGGTCAAGCTAACTAAAGGCGGTCAGGATCTTCTGCTTGTCACAATGAGTGGCCAGTCTATCCGTTTCAATGAGGATCAGGTTCGGGCGACGGGGCGCAGTGCGGGGGGAATCAACGCCATCCGGCTCCGGCGTGGAGATATGGTGGCAGGGGTTGATGTGCTCACCGACCCAGAGATGGAGGTGCTGGTCGTCACCCGCCAGGGCTATGGCAAAGTCAGCTCACAGAACGACTATCCGCGCCAACGTCGCTATGGGGTGGGGGTGCGGACCCTGGCCCGTAATGAGAAGACTGGCCCAGTCATCGATGCGCGGGCGGTCAGGCCCACTGATCATGTCACAATAGTCACAACCAACGGCAAGGCGCTCCGCACGGCGGTCGCCGAGATATCTCGCATGGGTCGCAACACCCAGGGTGTGCAACTGATTAACCTCGCGGAGGGCGATACGGTTGCTTCGATTGCGCTGCACGACGAGCTTCAGCGCCTGGAGCGCGAGGAGGCGTTAGCTGCGGAGGGGGGCGCGCTTCAGGAATGGGCGGCGCGGGCGCTGGCCCAGCGGGAGGCTCAGCAAGCCGCTAGGGCAGTCCTTGAGGAAGATGAGAGCGAGTATGAAGCCGGTGAAGCAGGCTTCTACAGCGATTACGAGGATGAGGAGCCAGAACAATGATCGTGGCTCTGGGTGCGGGTGTGGCCTACCTTGTCTTGCTTGGGATCGCCTTGCGCGGACGCACGGGGCATCGACCGGCAGAGGGTTGGCTGATCGCTTATTGTGCTTTCTCCGCCGCTCTGATGGGGATACACGGGCTGCTTCTGCTCAATCCTGGCGTGGGGCTGCCATTACCTGACCAGCCATTGGCGCTGATGGGCTTCGTCATGAGCGTCGCCCTGACCGGCGGGCTGACGCTGGGCTATCTGGCGCATCGTGGAGGATGGCTAATCGGTTGGGGAATTCTGGTTGTGGCCTGGATTGGGGCGATGGTTGCGGCCTGGGTGATGCAAGCTCCGGCTGTGTTCAGCCAGCAGGGTGGCCTCTGGCGCGTGTTTGCCGCACAGACCAGCCTGAGTTTCGAAATCCTGGCCTTTGGTTGGTTGCTACTGGCATTGGTGCTGTTCCTGTTGGTCGCCCGGGCTTTTTTGAGCGAATCGCTCCCCCTATACGCGAATCGCATCCTGTTCTGGTATGTGGTAATCCCCTTCCTCATGTTGGGGGATGCCCTGGCAGCCTGGCTAAGCCCACCTTACAACCTGGTAGGTTACAGCGTCCGCCTGGTGGGAGCCATCGCAGCAGAATATGGGGTGCTGACCCATCGCGTAGTCGATCTGCGCGACTCCGCCCGCCGTGTCGTCAGCTTCACCATCCTAACCCTGGCTACCGGTGCGCTGGTCCTGGGCGGGATCATTGCTGCGCTGAATGTACCAGTCGGCGACCTACCAGAAGTCGGGCGCTGGCTTCTGGCTGTGGGGATCGCTCTGGGGGTAGCCCTGATCGTGCAGCCAGTAAATCGGTTTATACGCTGGCTGCTGCGCCGCCTGATCGTGCGTGACCGCCCAGACGTGGCCGAGGCAATCCGCCTGTACGGACAACGGCTGGGGAGCCTGATCGATTTGGGAGAATTCGCCAATGCCGCCATCCGGGCAGCAGATGAACTTCTCGGCGCGCGGCGTGGTTATCTCATCCTAGCCACCCAGCAGGGGCCCGAGGTGGTGCTGGAAGTGATTGGTACGGATCGGGCAGAAGGGGGCAAGTCCGGGCGCATCGCGCTTACCAGCCCGATTTACCAACATTTCCTAAGCACGGGTCGCCCGCTTCTCCAATATGACATTGACTATCAGCGAGAATATCACGCCGCGCCGCAGTCCGAAAGAAGCTACTTCAGCTCTTTAGAGATGGACGTCTACGCCCCTATCGTCGGCGATGGCAGGTTGATTGGCATTCTGGCATTAGGGCCCAAAGTCAACGACGATCCCTACCAACCTACCGAAAGCGAGCTGTTGGCGGCTCTGGCTACCCAGACAGTCACTGCCCTGGAAAACGCCCGGCTGGTGGCCGATTTGCGCGCGCTCAATGCCGAGATCAGCAGCCTTAACGAGGACCTGAGCGCCTCCAACGAGCGGCTAGCCCGGTTGGACGCCGTCAAGAGTGACTTCATCTCAATTGCTTCTCACGAGTTGAGAACCCCCCTGACTCAAATCCAGGGTTACGCCGATCTGCTGCTGGAGATGTCGGAGCGTAACCTTCTGACGCCGCAACAAACCATTGAGATCACCGCCAGCCTGCGCCAGGCCAGCCAACGCATGGGCGAGGTCATTGCCTCCATGCTCGACGTGTCGCAGATCGACGTGGAGAACATGGATCTGAGCTTCGTGGAGACCAGTCTGGCCAGCATCATCAAGCTGGCGATTGAACCATACAGCGATGCCATTCACCAGCGCAATTTAACGCTGGTGGCGCGTGGCTTGCGCAGCCTCCCCCCGATCTACGGGGATTACAAGCGGCTGGTGCAGGCATTTGAGGCTATGATCACCAACGCGGTCAAATTCACGCCAGATGGGGGCAAGATCAACGTATCCGGCGAAGTCTACGAAAGAGATGACCAGGGCCAACCCAAGACAGTCCGGATCATCATCCAGGACACCGGCATCGGAATCGACCCTCAGCATCATCTGCTGATCTTCGAGAAATTCTACCGCATCGGCCCGACCGCCCTGCACTCCACTGGCTCCACCAAGTTCAAAGGGGCTGGCCCCGGCCTGGGCCTGCCCATCGCCAAGGGAATCATCGAAGGACATGGTGGCCGCATTTGGGTGGAGAGTGAAGGGCACAATGAGGAGAAGTTGCCGGGCAGCGCCTTTCATGTCGTCCTGCCGGTTCGTCCGGCAACGATGGGGGCCCACCAGCGCATTCAGCAGCTCCGCGAGTCCGCCAATGAGCCGGGCGGCACAGCCGATTCCAAAGCGGGCAACAAGCGTTAATCTGATATCAGGGTAAGATGCCGCCAGCCCAGGCGGTTAAGAGGGTAACCGCCACTCAGATACAACTCGTAGCTGGTCCTCTCGCCATCCCGTCGCCACAACCTGCGTGGGGGCGATGGATTCCCCTACAAGCCGGCGCGCTAGCGCCGTGAAGACCTCTGGATCACCGCTGGTGTAATAGATGACCTTCCCAGTGTGATCCCGTGGGCCGCGCTGATTCGCAATGACCCGCCCCGTCTGGCGGGCAACAGCAGGGCTGGGATCGACGATTTCCACCGCCGGGCCTACCACTGCTTTCAGCACTGGAATCAAAAAGGGGAAATGGGTGCAACCGAGCACAAGGTGGTCTATCTGCGCCGCCAGAAGCGGGCGCAGGTATCTCTCAGCAGTTCTCCGAACCTCTTCTCCATCAAGTTGCCCCCGCTCGACCAGGGTCACAAAGTCCGGGCAAACCTGGGTCACGACCTCGATGCCGTTGGCAAAGCGATCCACCAAGCTGGCAAACAACTCGCCCTGGTAGGTTGCCTGTGTCGTGATCACCCCGATCACCCCGCTCCGAGTGCGCTCAGCAGCGGGCTTGATCGCTGGTTCCATGCCAACGAAGGCCATTTCTGGGAACACCTCACGGGCGTACAACAGGCTGGCAGCCGAGGCGGCATTGCAGGCGATCACGATCGCCTTCGCGTCGCGTTCCATGAAAAACTGGGTAATGCCCCGTACGAAGCGGCGGATTTCCTCCAAGGGACGCGGGCCATAGGGAACGTGGCCCTGGTCAGCGAAGTACAGAACGTCCTCATTCGGGAGCTGCTGCCGGACCTCGCGGAGGATGGATAGTCCTCCCACTCCGGAGTCAAGCATCGCTATTGGGCGAGGATCGACGGTCACTTTCTCCTCTATGAGCTACTGATCTGGCTCCGGGGAGTGGCTATCCGCTCGCGGCCAATCGCTTCATCTGGCGTAATCAGGGCCCAGTCCCGACCTCTGCAATCCGTGATTCCACTCCACACCCCCAGCCTCAGCGCTTCTCTCGAAGCACAGCCCGGCGGCCTGTGCGCCCGCGCAGGTAGTAGAGTTGAGCACGGCGGACGTGGGAATGGCTTAATACCTCAACCTTCTCGATGCGCGGCGAGTTTAAGAGAAATGTGCGCTCTACCCCAACCCCATGTGAGGCTGTGCGGCGGACAGTGAAGCTCGCCTCATTGCCTCCTTTGCGTAGCCGGATAACTGTACCAGGGAAGACCTGGATACGTTCCCGCTCGCCCTCGACGATCCGGATATGGACCTTCACACTGTCACCGGGGCGCAGTTCAGGGATGTTGGGATTCTTCGTTGTTATCAGGGCATTAGCATTCAGAAGGTCTTCTTTCATCGTCGTCCCCGCGGCTACAACGCCCGTCGGCGTTATGGTAGCCACACTCTCCTCTCTCACTCTAGGTCAATTCGTGAACAAACCAGCCCCTCGGCTGGTTGGCATTCTGCTCAATTGGCTGCTAGCGGCTGGGGATTATACCGCTCTGCCGATAGGCTGATCAAATTGGGAGTGGATATAAGGTGATGGGTATTCAGGGCAATTGCGAGCCACTCCTGCGTAGATATCTTCGTAGCTATCCCCTTCCCCGTGCTCAGTCTGATTGCAGGCCCCCCCCTCAGATGATATAATCCGCCCCCGTAAGCCAGCGCTATTGGGCTGGGCTTCAGCGCCTCCGAGGAGCGTATCCATTTCGTGTTTACCCCGCTGAACTGGCTGCTGGGCCTCTTTTCGCTCGACATCGGCATTGACTTGGGAACGGCCAATACCCTGGTATATGTGCGGGGCCGTGGCATTGTCATTAACGAACCCTCGTGGGTTGCTATTGAGAAACGGTCGCGTAAGGCCCTAGCGATTGGCTCGGAGGCTCGCCAGATGGTTGGACGAACCCCGGCCAACATCATCGCCATCCGCCCTCTGCGCGATGGGGTGATCTCAGAGTTCGAGATCACTCAGGCCATGTTAGAATATTTCATCGGTAAGGCACACGAACAATCCCTCGTTCCCCTGCCTAGGCCCCGCGTTGTGGTGGGTATCCCGGCAGGGGTAACGGAGGTTGAGAAGCGGGCTGTCTACGATGCTACCATGTCTGCGGGGGCGCGAGAGGCGTTCCTGATCGAGGAACCGATGGCCGCTGCCATCGGCGCCGGTCTGCCGATCAGCGAGAGCCGTGGCAGCATGATCGTGGATATTGGGGGCGGCACGACCGAGGTTGCGCTATTCTCATTGGGCGGCATCGTGATCAGCCGGTCGATCCGCGTCGCTGGCGATGAGATGGACGAAGACATCATCCAGTACATGCGTACCAAGTACAACACTCTGATCGGTGAGCGCATGGCGGAACGTGCCAAAATCGAGGCTGGCTCAGCCTACCCGTTGCCAGAGGAACGCACTATCACGATGCGTGGCCGCAACTTAATCACAGGTCTGCCGGAAGCCATTGAAATTTCTTCCATTGAGCTACGTGAGGCACTGTCCAGTTCCACGCAGGTGATCATCGATACCATCAAGGACGCGCTCGACGAGACGCCGCCGGAGCTGATCTCCGATCTGATGGAGACAGGCATCTGTATGGCGGGCGGTGGGTCACAACTGGCGGGCCTCACCGAGCGTCTTTCGGAAGAGGCCAACATGCGGGTCTGGCTGGCGGAAGACCCGATGACCTGCGTGGCGCGCGGTGCAGGCCGCGTGCTGGAAGACTACGACAACCTGAAACGGATGTTGGTTGGATTGGAACGCGGCAGTACGCAACACTGATCACCAGGCTTCACCAGCAATCCCCAACTGACTTCAGCCAATGAGCGGGGGTGGTCCTGACCCTAGTGGGGGACAGTGCCACGCCCTTTCCGCTATAATGGGCTATAGTGTGCCCAAGGATCATTCATTAAGAACAGCCCGATCGGAATATAACAGGTAATAACATGAGGCAGGCTCTCTAGGTAAGTTAGGATGTTGGCATGCGACGTGCAAGCAGACGGCTGTTTACCTTTGGGCTGCTGATGCTGCTGTCCTTGATCCTATGGGGACTGGGCAGCCGGTCAGAAATCCTGCGCCCTGTCGTCAGCGTAGTGATGGCCCCGCTCTCGCCTATTGCCCGTCTGTTGACCCAGGGGCTGGAAGTTGCTGACAGCCTTGGGGGGGAGTCAGAGGATGTGGATACCCTTCGCCAGCGCACTCGGGAACTGGAGCACGCTGTTGCTGAGCTACAGGTGGAGATCGTGAGACTGCGCGAGATCGAGCAGGATTACTATCGGCTAGCCGGGCTAGTAGATTACGCTGCTAGGCACCCTGACCAGAGCATCGTCACCGCTGACGTGATAGCCCGGGACACGAGCAGCTATCTCCGCTGGGTGGTGATCAACCGAGGAGCGAGGGATGGAATCAAGGTCGGCAACCCGGTGATCAGCGACCTCGGCCTGGTGGGTCGCGTTGAGGAAGTGGCTGCTAATGTCGCCTGGGTACGTCTGGCTATTGACCCGAGCAGTTTGGTCAACGCCCGCCTGCAGAACACCCGCGCTGAGGGGTTAGTCAGTGGCCAACTGCGCGGTAATCTACGCATGGAGCGCATTCCTCAAGGTGTTATCATCGAGGTTGGCGATCTTGTCATAACCTCTGGTCTCGGCGGTGCTTTCCCTTCCGACATCATGATCGGCCAAGTCGCCAGTGTGCGCCAGCAGCCTGCCGAGCTTTTCCAGGAAGCAGAGGTCCGCGCGACGGTAGACTTTGATAACCTCGAACTGGTCTCAGTTATCACCAGCTTTCAGCCCATCGATCTCTCCGCCTTCGAGAGCATGATCGAAGGGACGAACCAACCATGAGCCTCCAACTCGGCCTGCCCTTGTTCGCGCTAGCGGCTGTAGTACAGGGAGCTGTGCTATCTCACCTGCGCGTGTTTGGTGGACAACCCGACCTGATTGTGGTGCTCGTGATAGCCTGGTCCATTCTCGACCGTGACCGTGAAGGCATTGTGTGGGCCTTCGTTGGCGGCTTGTTTGTTGACCTGTTTTCCGGCGCGCCGCTGGGACTCTCATCGCTTGCCTTGCTGCCAATCTCCCTGGTGGTCGCCCTGACCGAGGCTCAAGTCTATCGGACGAATGTCATCCTGCCTCTCGCGTTGGTTGCGGCTGGGGCGCTGGCATATCATGCTGCCTATCTATTACTCCTGCGTTTCTTTGCGGGCGTCGCAGTACCCTGGTCAGAGGCAGTGGGGTATGTTACACTGCCCTCCGTGATGTTCGACGTGCTTCTGATCATCCCGGCATTACGTATGTTGGATGGGCTTTACACGCGCCTGCACCCGCGCCAGACGACGATCTAACGGATTCCGTCAATTTCCCCTGTCGTCCAGATAAGCCCCTGCAGCCCAACGGTGAGAGAGGCCTGGGGATGAGGGTTGGTATGTCTTTTCGTGATCTCCCTTCGTTGACCCATAAACCTCGCCAGACCGGGCGTCTGCTGGTCTTCCGTGTAATAGTGATTGCTACGTTCCTGATCCTGGCAGCACGCCTTTACCAGATTCAGTTCCTCCAGCACGAGACATACGTGCTTCAGGCAGATGAGAATCGCTTTGACACGGTGTGCATCCCTGCCACGCGCGGTATCATCACCGATCGCTACGGCAAGCCCTTGGCAGTGAACGTCGCCAGCGCCAATGTCGTCGTCACGCCCGCTGAACTGCCTGCCAATGACACGGAGGAGCTGGCTGTGCTGGAGCATCTGGCGGGTCTGATCCGTATTCCACTGAGCGGTGAATTGAGCACGGTTGACGAGCGCGGTATCCCACAGCGTAGCTTGGTGACGATGGTGCGCGAGGGCGAGGGCATCGCACCCTATCGGGGGGTCGTCGTCAAAACGGACATCGACTATGATACGGCCCGCATCATCGAGGCCGAGCAGCTTCCTGGAGTATCTATCGACTGGGTATCGGTACGGGATTACCCCACAGGCTCTTTGACAGCACACCTGATCGGTTATCTGGGCCCCATTCCGGAGTCGCTGGCCGACGAGTACCGCGAGCGCTGCTATGTGCTTGATCGCGACCGGATCGGCTACGATGGGATCGAGTTTAGCATGGAAGACTGGCTGGCGGGCCGCCCGGGCCGTCAGATTGTGGAGCGTGATGTGGCCGGTCTGATAGTCCGTACTCTGGGCGAGACCCCACCTCAGCCCGGCTATAGTGTGCAGCTTACCATTGATGCTGATCTTCAGGCAGCAGCCCAGCAACATCTGGTTGAAGAGTTAGAGCTGATGCGCTCACTCTACCCGGAGAACTTGATCGGCTACGACCGCGGCGTGGTGATCGCCATGAATCCCCGCACAGGTGAGGTTCTGGCGATGGTAAGTTGGCCGACCTACGATAACCAGCGTTTTGCACGTGGCATTGACTATCCCTATTACCTGCAGGTCTCCCAGGACCCGCTTAAGCCGTTGTTCAACCAGGCTATTAGCTCCCTCTACCCCCCCGGCTCGATCTTCAAGGTCATCACCGCAACTGCTGCGCTGGAGGAAGGCGTGGTCACGCCGGACTACCGGATCGAAGACCCCGGCCTCATCCAGCTCCAGAATCGCTACTATCCCAACGAACCAAGCCAGTCCCAGACCTTTGTGTGCTGGATCAACCAGGATCGTGGGGAGGGATTCGGTCATGGCGCGGTGGATCTCGTCCATGGTCTAGCTTGGTCTTGCGATGTGTACTTCTACAAAATTGGTGGCGGCTATACCGATCCCGAAACGGGGCGGGAGGAAATCCCCGGCATTGGCCTGGGCATCGAGCGGTTGGGGCAATGGATGGAGTTGTTCGGGCTGGGTAACTTCACAGGAATTGAGCTGGCTGGTGAGATCGACGGTACGATCCCCGGCCCTGCCTGGAAACGACGCACCTGGGGCGAGAACTGGTCCACTGGCGATACATATAACTCAGCCTTCGGTCAGGGCTATGTGTTGACGACTCCCTTACAGATGATCCATGTGCTCAGCACCCTGGCGAACAATGGCATTATCACCCGCCCAACGTTGGTCCGTGAGATATATGATGCCAATAGCAATGTGGTGCGCGGATTTGAGCCGGATACCACCGACATGCGTGACCTGCTGCGCGAGTTCTGGCCGGAGACTCATAACGGCCAGCCCTATCCGGAGACCTTCGACGAGACGCTTCGCTATGTGCAAGAGGGGATGCGCCAGGCGGTGCTGATCGAAGGGGGAACGGCCATCCGTTTCCAGGAAAACTTGCCCTATGTTCCCGTTGCGGGCAAGACCGGCACAGCCGAGTTTTGTGACAACATCGCTGCAGCACTAGATCGCTGCATCCCTGGTTCGTGGCCTGCCCATGCCTGGTTCATGGGCTATGCGCCGTATGGCAGCCCAGAGATCGCCATTATCGCATTTGTCTACAATGGGAATGAGGGTGCAACGGTTGCCTTGCCGGTTGTCACCCAAGTCATGGACGATTACTTCCGTCTGAAGACGGAACGTGCTCTTCAACAACAGATACAGAACGCCACTCCCACCCCGCCGCTTCCACCGGAATCCCAACCCACTCCGACGGTTCAGCCATGATGGCTGTTTCACTGGTCCCGCGCAACGGCTCTGCACTGCCCAAGGCAACTTTGATCCTAGCAGGCTCGGCCTGGGCTGGAATCCCGCTGGGGTTGGGGCTAGCTCGGCTGTTGTATGAGGTCGATCCGTTGCGGTTTGTGGCTTTCGGGGGATGGGGACCCTCGTTGGGAATAGCGCTCGCAGTGACGTTGGTTATCGGCGGGCTGCTGTGGATACTCACCGGGCGGGCCACCCGTCCGCACCTCTCATCCCTGGCCCCCGCTACCCTGCCCTGGCTGTATGTTCTGACTCCACCCTCCCAGGTTGACCCCCTGCGCGGCGGCATCCTGATCGGGGGGGCAATCTTCCTGACACTGGCTTTGCTATGGAAGACAAAATCGCCTCACGAATTGCGCGCCGACCTGATCGGCGGCGCGACCGTTGGGTTGATCGCGCTGGCTGCCTATCTCCTGACTCTGCAGCGAGTCGTCGGGCGGGCAGACACCTTTGAATTCCAGGTAACCGCCCCCGTGCTGGGGGTGGCTCATCCAACAGGGTATCCGCTATACATTCTGCTAGGTAAGCTGTTCAGCCTGCTGCCGGTGGGAAGCGTCGCTGCGCGTGTCAACCTGACTTCGAGCGTGGCGGCAACCACATCCGTTGTGTTGGTCTTTCGCATCCTGCGTCGCGTCCTGCATACGGATCGCATTGTGTCGGCCCTGGCAGCTCTGACCTTCGCCTTCTCCCCTGTTTTCTGGAGTCAGGCGGTCATCGCCGAAGTCTATGCGCTCCACAGCGCCTTCGCTGCCGCGATCCTTGCTGGGGCCTTGTCGTTGCTGGCCATTGGCAGCAAGGAGGTTGTAGAGATGGCCCCCCCATCGTCCCGGCTGCCAGCCGCGCCAGCAACCATCCTGGTGACCGCTGCACTGGTGGGCCTCAGCCTGACAAATCACCTGACGACCGTTCTTCTGATCCCCGCTGTTGGGTTGGCAATCCTCCTGGCCCGCCCTCGACTCTCCTGGAGCCAGTGGGCACAGGCAGCGGGTTTGTTCCTAGTTGCGCTGCTGATCTATGTCTACATCCCCCTGCGTTGGCCCGCCCTTCACGAGGGACGCCCAATGCACTGGGACGAGTTTGGAGGATGGGTGACGGGCAGCCGGTTCCAGGGAGCGCTTCAGTGGCGGGCCTGGCGGGCTGATCCGGCCCGTTGGCAGATCGTGGGGCGGTTGCTGCTCGAGCAGTTTGGCTGGCCTGGCGCGATCCTCAGCGGGTTCGGCCTGGGGGCACTGGTCCTTCGCCACTGGCGAGCAGCACTGGTTACCGCCCTGGTTTTCGGGGTGGTGGGTTTCTATGGGCTGAATTACCTCGTGCCCGATATTGCTGTATTCCTGATCCCGATGTTCCTCATCTGCGCCCTTTGGATCGGCTTCGGGATCAGCAGCCTGATCCAATGGTCTGCAATCGGGTTACTCGAGCGAGCTAAGCGTTTGGCCGAAAGAATTTTCGCCCAAACCGCCGGCTTCACGGGCAGTCTTCCCAGAAAGGCTTTCCGTGAAACGCCTAGCCCCTGGTGTCGCGCCATGATAGTGACACTGCTCGCCCTACTGCCTTTGCGCCTTGCCTGGATAGGAGGCCCATCGTTCGATTGGTCAGATGAGCAAGAACTTGAAGCGTGGGGTCGCCGTGTGCTGGCCCTGCCATTGGCTGAGGACTCGGCGATCCTCGCCGACAGCGAGAAGATCGCTCCGCTGGAATACCTTCACCGCATTGAAGGGCTTCGCCCCGATGTGTCAATGGTGGTATTGGGAACCGAGGAGGAATACCAGGCCAACCTTCGCGCCCGTCTGGCGGCGGGTCAGACGGTTTACCTGGCCCGTTTCCTGCCGGGTTTGGAAGGCACGTACCACCTTCGCTCGCTTGGCCCGCTGGTGGAGGTCGGAACAGCCCCCCTGGTCGATCCGCCCTCCTTCACTCGCCCCCCCATCCGCTGGCAAAATGGGATTGCATTGCTGGGCAGTGTGGCCGACCGTTCCTCTGCGCGCCCTGGTGAAGAGGTCTGGTTGACATTGTATTGGCGGTCAGAGCAGCCACAATCTCTCAACACGCAAGCGCGTCTGCGGCTGGTCGATGCATTAGGCCGGGTGGTCTGGCAGGGCGGGCCTGTCTACGCAGTCTCCAATCGCTACCCACCTGTCGCCTGGAAGGGTGACGAGGTGATCCCCGACTTCCATGCGATCCCTATCCCGTACTCCCTTCCGCCCGCCACATACACGGTTGAAGTGAGCCTGGGGCCGCCGTTCTCACAGGATATCGTCCCCCTGGCAGATGGTGCACAGTGGGCAGGCTTCACAACTTTGGCGATTGAGCCTTCCAAGGGCCGCGTGCCGCTATCAGGTTCGCGCACCGCTGTCGCTTTCGACGGGGGCGCGCTGCTCGCCGTGAGCGCTCCTCCCGATGTCCCCCCTGGCAGCCCATCGGAATTGACAGCCACCTGGCTCAGCAGCGGCACAATGAGCCAGGCTGCCTACTCCTTGGCTTCACCTGATTCGCCTGCAATGTACCCCGTGCCCACTGGGTTAGGTTCGGCTTACCTGGCGGCTGGCTTGGACGAAACCGGCAATGCGATCACCTGGCAGCTTGTTGGATCGAGGCTGCGCTGTGGCTGGCTCGCACCTCTCAGCGACGCATGTCCCCTGGCGGTGACCCGGATCGCCGGCACTGGCCTCGACGATGCCATTGCTAACTTCGGCAACCAGATGCTCCTGGTGGAGGCTCGCTTCGAGGCGGGCCGGTTGCAGCCGGGGCAAAGCGTGGACTTGACTCTGGTCTGGCAGGGCCTCCGCTCCATGGAGGAAGATTACACGATCTTCGTACACCTGCTGGGGCCAGATGGCCGTGTGCACGGGCAGATCGATATGTGGCCTGTGCAAGGAACATATCCGACCAGCGCCTGGCTGGCCGGCGAGCAGGTCGAGGATCGCTACCTCGTCCCGCTTGACTCCACTGCCCCGTCTGGCAGCTACCAGTTGGAGATCGGCGTCTACCTGCTGGCGACCAATGCCCGGCTCCCCATCCTTGATGAGCAGGGCAACCCCATTGATGATAAGGTGCTCCTCGGTGGCCTGCTCGTTCTGGAGTAACGCCGTCACTCTATGGGTTCACCGCGCTGGCAGGGACGGCGCAGCGGAACCCGATCCCCGCCGCCTGTACCAACGCCCCGAAATGCGATCGCGCTGTGCTGCGTGCCCAGATCGCATCGAGGCTCCAGCCTCCCCCACGCACCACACGGGAAACCCCACTCGCTGGACCAGCAGGGTTCTCAGTGGGGGAGACGCTGTAGTACGTCGCGCTGTACCAATCCGCTACCCACTCTGCGACGTTGCCTGCCATATCGTATGCCCCAACGGGGCTGATTCCCGCTGGGAAGCTGCCCACCGGGGCCATTTGCGGCCAGCCATCGTTGTACGTCGGGTCAATAAAAGCCGGGTCAGGCAGCAGGCAGCTTGAGTCACAATAGTTCAGCCGCGTCTTATCCCACTCACCCCAGGGGTACATCGTCACCGCGCCCGTGGTGGGATTCCAGCGCGCAGCCATCTCCCATTCAGCCTCCGTCGGAAGGCGTGCGCCGCGCCAGCGACAGTAGGCATCGGCGTTGTACCAACTGATATAGATCACTGGATAGCTGTTATAAGCCTCGACTCCGTAGTAGGGCGTGCCGTCGAAGGCGTCGGTATCGCCAGGAGGCTGGCAACCGCCATTCGCCACGCAGAAGGCATAGCTGGCGTTGGTGACTTCGTACTGGTCAATGTAGTACGGGTCGAGCGTGACAGAGTGGATAGGCCTCTCATCCGCACGGTCATTGCTGCCCATCAAAAACGTCCCACCGGGCACGTAAACCATCAACACCCCTGCCTGGCTGATTCCTCCCCCCTCACGGGTGACAATCGAGGGCGTGATCGTTGCAGCCGACAGGGTCGGGATCGGGGTAGGAATCGGTGGGCGTGTGGTCGCCGTGGGCTGCATCGGCGGTCGGGTTGCTGTGGGTAGGCTTGTGGCGGAGGGGAGTAGCGTCACACCGATAGCGGGGGATGCCGCGCTGGTGTTGGTGCTTGTCACTTCAACCAGCAGCCCTGGCGTCCGTGTCACCGTCGGGCTGGGCGTAGGAGTTGGGCCGCCGCCGAGACGCTGCCCGGTGGTGAGTGTCTCAATGATCTCGGAGACCTCCGGCGGCAGCGAATGGGTCACATAGCCCCACACGGCCAGACTGCCCGCCGCCAGCAAACATATCAGGCCCGCTCCGATGAGGATCATCGCACCTGCCGAGGGGCGGCAGCCGCCGGGTTGGCGCTGCCGCCCAGCATATCTGGGAGGCTCAGAAGGGCGCACCAGCGGGGGTGGTTCTGGT
>DAOTYF010000025.1:0-7706 GCA_034434995.1 Anaerolineae bacterium | reverse complement strand
CAGCCACCCCGCCGACGGGTAATGAGCTAATGTCGCCCGACCACCGCAGCAGCGACGCAGCGATCCAGCCGAGCGTCCCGTTGTAATCCACCTGAACCCAGGATGTGTCTTCATTTCGCCCCAGTGCGGGCAGCGTGGTACCGAAGGGCACGCTGCCGACCTGGGCATAGGTGGTGCCTGGGCCACTCCGCAGCCGGGCGTTGGCGGTGGTGGTGACGGTGAACCCGCTCTGCGCGCTCGCTATCGGCACGATCAGCAAGCTCAGGATGACCCCCAGCAGCAGGCCCCAAGCGAGGAAACGGAAAGGAACTCGGATCATGGCTCTTCTCCTGTCAACACGGCAAAAACGCAGGACCGCCAGTCAGGTGTGCAGAGGAAACGGTGATGGAAGTGAAATGGGGAGTGCCGAGTAAGAGCTGCGCAACCAGCCCAAGCGGTACTCCTAAATTATATGCCGATTCCCTGCCTGGGGGAAGTGCCGGATCGCGGGTGCATTTCAGTTGAGGGGCTGAGCAGCCTGGGCGCGACATGAATGCCGCTCGGAGCCTCACCCGCACCAGTTGCGGCAGCGCCGCGATCTGGCTAGCCCGTCGCTGGTGGAATAGACGCCCAGCCCGCTGAGAAGTGACGGGGTCGGGCAGAGTGGCTTACGATGGCCCCCTCCAGCCTACCAGCCACTCGCGGCGAAGATCGTC
The DNA here is from genome assembly GCA_034434995.1 of Anaerolineae bacterium. Classification (GTDB taxonomy): domain Bacteria; phylum Chloroflexota; class Anaerolineae; order Aggregatilineales; family UBA3940; genus DAOTYF01. Next base: position 7,011 of record DAOTYF010000025.1, on the reverse strand, counting down.
TGCAGGAAGCCTGCCCGTTCCTCCGGCGTCATAGGTCGTGGCTGGCCAACCTCCTCAAACCACCCAGTGAAGAGAGCCGTCGAGATGTGCCGCCCCGCGTAGAACACGTGCCTGTCGGCAAACATCTGACGGTTCTCTACGTAGTCAATCTGGTCAAAGAACAGGTTGCCCACCCCAAAGTGGATAAAGTGGCCATCAACGAAGGCGAACCCCTGTGGTTGGTGGGCCTGGCTCCCGCTGACCACGTCGGCTCCGGCCCGCGCCAGCGCCTCGAAGTCGGCGCGTTGCTGGTTGCTGGGGCTGTACGAGTCAAGCTCCAGGTACTGCACCGTGACGATCACGACATCGGCCTGACCGCTGGCCTTGAGGTCGGCGATCTGCTGGCGGATGCGCGTCCAGTCCTCGCAGGGGGCCGCCCCCGGCGAACCGGATGTGGCCCAGGCCGTGTACGGCCCTGCCGAGTTGCAACCTAGGAAGGCCAGGCGAGTCCCGTCTGGGGCGATCAGCACGCGCGGGGCAACCGCGTCGTCCAGGCTGCGGCCCCCGCCAAAATAGGGCAGGCCCCGCGCATCGTACAGGTCGAGGGTGGCATTCGTCGCCGCCGTGCCCCAGTCGTTGTTATGGTTGCCCGTCAGCTCGACGATGTCTGTCCCGATGCTCTCCAGCAGGGCATAATAGTCCGGCTGAGAACAGAACCTCGGCTCGCCATACCAGTCCGGCTCTGGGCAGTCGGCAGCGAACGACGCTTCGTTGCTGATGTGCAGGATGTCTGCCTCGGCCAGAAAGGGCAGGATCTGCCGGGCGGGGAAGTCCATGCCGCGTAACTCCATCTGCATGGCGGTGGCCCGCGAGAGCGCAGTAACGCCCGTCATGACCACGCGCACCAGCCTGGCCGGGTCGTGGTTGGTGGTCTGCCACACTCCGCTTGCCTGAAGCTGCGCCACTGCCTGCGCGCCCGCCTCCCCGTTGGCAATCACCCCCACCTGCACCGTCAATGGGTAGGCTGCCGGGTCAAAGGCGGCGTCCAGCGGCGATTGCCCATCCACCGTCAGCACCTTCCAGCGCGGCTCCAACCGCTCGAAGGGCACGACGCTGAGCGATGGGCGCACGTTCCAGGCCAGCTCGACGAGTTGGCTAGCCTGTCCCGGCCCAACCAGGTCGAGCGGCAGCCCCGCCGCGCCCGGCCCGATCACCGCTATAAGCAGATCGGCCTCGTCCGCAGCCAGCGCGATGCGGGGGGCCGGGTTGAACCCACCCAGCCCCGAAGCATCGGTACGCTGCCAGTACCCTGTGAAGCCAGCCCACGATACCCCATCCGGGACGGTCGGGAACGGCGCGACCATGGCGTAGACCCATTGCGCGGTCAGGGCGGCCTCCGGGCCGGGGTTCAGCACCACCCGCACGGCAGCCCCATCGGGAGTCCCCTGCTGGGCGTATCCCGCCTGGGCCAGCACAGGCATCACGCGGCTGACGATGTCTCCTGGCACGCCTGGCTGGATATACACCCCTGCTGGAGCTGGAGTCGCGGTAAGGCCCACCGGATTAGGCGGGCTGGCTGCGGCTGGCGGCGTAGGGTCGAGCGTCGGCGCTGGGATCGACGGGCGCGCCGCGCAGGCAGTCAGCAGGAGAGTCAGCAGGGCGATCAGCCCGCCGGCGCGGGCATGGTTACGGGGCATCCGGTTCCTCTGCCATCGATAGGGTGGGGTCATGCTACCATCCGGCGGTGTAGAATCCCAGATATTCCGCCAGATGGGCCGACCAGTAGCTCAGATCATGGCTGCCGGGCCGGCACAGGTAGGTGTGGGAAATGCCGCGCTCCACCAGCGCAAAGTGCAGGTCGGCGACGGGTTCTATCATCTCATCGTCCAGCCCGCAGTCCAGGTAAATCCGTAACCTGCTGTTCCGCGCCAGCCGCTTTGCCAGGTGAACCGGGTCGCGCTCCGCGAGGGCCTGGGGATCGCCCAGCCCGAAGATCCAGGGCGGCCCCAGCCGCAGAGAGGTGAACAACGCCGGGCTGTGAATCCCCACCGCGCCAAACATCTCCGGGTGGGTGAACGCCAGGGCCGCCGCGCCCGCTCCGCCCATCGAGATGCCTGCAATGACGCGCCCCGCAGGGTCAAAGCGCACTGCGTACTTCCGCTCCACGAACGGAATGGCTTCCCCCAGCAGGTAATCGGCATAGTCACCGTAGCCCTCCAGCGCCCCTTCGAAGAACTGCGGGTCGATCCGGAGGATGGGCGTAAAATCGCCCCCCGGGTCGGCAGCATTGATGAAGAAACTTTTGTCTCCCTGCGGCATCACCGCCACAAACGGCGGGATGGCCCCGGCGGCGATCAGGCGGTCGGCCACCTCGTGTAACCGCAGTGTGTCTGTCCACCAACCCCCTTCCTGCCCCCAGGGATGCAGCAGGTAGATAACCGGATACAGGGTATCGTCCTCGGCATAGTCCGGTGGCAGGTAGAGGTGCAATTGCATTGACCGCCGCAAGGCGCGGCTGTGGAGAGCCGTATTGACAAGGCGACTGTTCGAAGGCATCAGCGTCATTGACCTATCTGCGACCCTGGATAGGGGGAGTTTACCACACGGGTTACCGGTTGTCAGCCTGTCGCGGGCTTGCTTCTCCATCCCCTCCGTCTATACTGAGGCCAGATTCCTGATCTGCTGGTTCAACTTCCGCGAGTCCTAGGGAATGATGGCTCTGGATACGGCTCTCGCCACCGCACACCGATCCCCGCTTGAGTTCGCCCGCCGAGATGCTGCCGCCATGCTACTTGTCGCGGCCCTGGCGATAGGTTTGCGCGTGCTACCCGGCACGCGCACCATAGACGACGCCTACATCACCTACCGCTACGCGCGGAATATGGCCGAGGGGATCGGGTTCGTCTACAACCCTGGCGAGCACGTTCTGGGCACGACGACGCCGCTCTACACCCTGATCATGGCCCTGTGGGGGCTGATCGGCGGTAGCCAGACGATCCCCCTATTCTCGGCCATCCTCAACGCCCTGGCTGACGGCGCGAGCGCGGCCCTGTTGTACTGGCTGGGTCGCCAGTTGCTCGGCCATCCCCTGCCAGGGGTCGTGCTGGGGGTGCTGTGGGCCGTCGCACCGCGCAGCGTGACTTTCGCTATTGGCGGGATGGAAACCAGCCTGTACGTCCTGGTGATCCTGGCTGCCTTCTCGGCCTGGCTGGCCGGGCAGAGCGGGAGGGCGGCGATCTTCATGGCGCTGGGCGTGCTGCTACGCCCCGACGCGCTGATCTGGGTGGGGCCGCTCGGCCTGGCGATGGTCGCGGAGGCGTGGCTCGCTGGTCGGAACCAGCCGCCGCTGCGCCGCCTGCCGTGGCGGGAGGGGATGACCTTCCTGGCGCTGATCCTGCCCTGGCTGGTCTACGGCACGCTGACCTTCGGCAGCCCGCTGACCAACTCCATCGCTGCCAAACACGCCGCCTACCCGGTCGCCCCCACTACCTCGCTGCTGATCTTCCTGGCCTACTATGGCATCCCGTTCTTCGAATCGGAGACGCTGGGCACGGCAGGGGCGCTGATCGGCAGCGCCCTGTATCCCACGCTGGCGTTGATCGGCGGGGGCGCGCTGGCTCGCACGGACCGCCGAGCCGTGCCGCTGGTCGCCTTCCCCTGGCTGTACTTTGCCACCTATGCCCTTGCCAACCCGCCCTTTTTCCACTGGTATATGGTTCCGCCCACACCGGCCTACCTGCTGTGCATCGCGGCGGGAGTATGGACCCTGGCGGGGCGGCGGCGCGACGGCGTGGCCCAGCGCTGGGCGATAGGCATCGCTGGTCTTGCGTGGCTGGCCTTCAGCCTGCGGGCGTGGGTGCTGCATCCCGACCACGGCCCCGACCGCCCCGCGCCGCGCATGGCCCGCATCGATCTGGAGCTGACCTACGCCCAGGCAGCGCAGTCGCTGCTGCCGGTGGTGGATGAGGATACCGTGCTGGCCGTGGGGGACATCGGGGTGATCGGCTGGATCACGCGGGCGCGCATCCTGGATACGGTGGGGCTGGTATCGCCGGAATCCAGCGCCTATTACCCCATCGACCCTTCCATGCTGGCAACCCGCAATTATGCCGTCGCCCCCGATCTGATCGCAGATGCGCTGCCAGATTATGTGGTGATCCTGGAAACCTACGGGCGCAATGGCCTGCTCAAGGACCCGCGCTTCGCCCGAACCTACCGGCTGCGCCAGCGCATCGCAACCGATATTTACGGCAGTGACGGGATGCTCATCTTCGAGCGGGTCGATCCGCCGGTAGAAGGCTAGTAGCACGCGCCCAAAGTGGCAGCCGGGGCTGCGCTCCGCGCCCCCTCCCTACCGCCGGAGCGTCGCCACCAGCCGAGCGGGGTTCAGCAGCAGGTCCAGCGCGTCGAGGATAGACGGCGTGACCACGTCAGCGGCCCGCATCGCCTCGGCGCTCAAGCCTTCCCGGCCCAGCACCGCTATCCCGATGGCGGCGGCTTCCAGCATCCACACATCGTTGTTCCCATTTCCGATGGCGACTGTAGTGTGGCGATCCAGTTCGCTCACCAAGGCCGCTTTCTGCTGGCGCTCGTGGTTAGGCTGCATCCGATGCGCCGTCAGGCCCAATTGCGCATCGATCTCCGCCTGCCTGCCGTGCGTATCAGCGGTGATCAGGTGAATCTGAAGCTGCTCGCGGAGCCGGTTAAGTCGCTCGACCACGCCGTCGATCAGCACGCCATCCACGGCCAGCGTGCCATTCACATCAAACACCGCGTGTTGTAGCTGGATGTCCCCACGCCCGGGGATGGTCAGTCTGATCACGCTAGGGAATCTCCTCGCACAGCCACTCTGCCAGCCGGGATAGATCGTCGGGGGGACTCAACGTGGGTAATCCCGGGAGCGGTCTGGCGCTGACAAAGCGGCAGCGCGCGGGGTCACAGCCGATCCGCGCAGCCAGCCTGGCGCAATCCAGCCCTTCCAGCCCCACCTGTCCCAGGTCGTCCGGCCCGGCAACCGGGACGGTGAGCTTGGCCGTGTCGAGCATCCCACGCACCAGGCTGCCCGGCGCGAATGGCTCAATGATCCTTGCCGCGATCCCGGCTGCGGCCAGCCCGTGCAGCGCCTCGAGCGCTCCGTTGCGCCACGCATCCAGGCGACGGCCTACTTTGCGTGGTAACTCGTCAAGCAGGGCGGATAATCGGCTGGTGGGGGGAACGGCCTGCCCGGCCAGCCGGAACCAAGCCCGCACGATGCGCCAGCGGCCCTCGCGCCACTGGGCTAGCGAATCGTCGCCGCTCAGGTCAAGGTCTTCCCAGTAGCTATCCCAATCGCTTGCCACCTGCGCCGTCGCCGATTGCCACACCTCCAGCGGTCCGCCCTCTTGCTCAGCGAGGACAGCGGCCCAGGCGTTGGGTAGCGCTTCGGACAGAGCACGCCGGTCAATAAGCACGTCACCGTGAATCAGGACCACCGGATTGCTTTCAGGCAAGGTCAATGACCGTCAACTCCCGGTTGAAGGTGGTCAGGGTCTGGGCGCCGTCAGGGGTGATGACAAGGTTATCTTCGATCCGCACGCCTATCTCGCCAGGGATGTAAATGCCCGGCTCGACGGTGAAGGTCATGCCCGGCTCGAGCGGGGCGTGGTTCCAATCGCGTAGATAGGGGCCTTCGTGCCCGTCCAGGCCAATACCATGCCCCACACCATGGATAAAATACTCCCCGAACCCCGCCTGTTCGATCACCTGCCGTGCCGCGCGATCCACCTCACTGCATGGCACGCCCGGCCCGGCGGCGGCGCGCCCGGCGGCGTTGGCCGCTTTGACCGTCTCATAGATGTCACGTGCCCGACCCTCCGGCTGTCGGCCCACGAAAAACGTACGGGTGATGTCAGATGCATACCCCTCGCAGGTTGTGCCGAAGTCACACAACAGCACCTCGCCAGGGGAAAGCGGGCGGTCGCCCGGTTCGCCGTGCGGCAGGGCCGCTCCCGGCCCGATCTGCACAATCGGCGCAAAGGGGGCGCTGCCACCGCCCCGCTCGAGCTGAGCCACTTCCAGTCGGGCGGCGATCTGGCGCTCAGTCAGGCCCGGCTCCAGTGCGTCGATCACGTCCTGGAGCGCCGCCTCGCTGATGGCAACCGCCCGGCGGATAGCCGCGATCTCGTCGCTGCTCTTGACGCGGCGGAGGGCGTCCATCAGCGGCCCTGCGTCCTCCAGCAGGGCATTGGGCAGCCTGCGCTGCACCAGCCGCAGTTCATGCACCCGCATCCGCAGGTACTCGACCGCCGCACGCTGGATCTCCGGCAGGGCCAGGATGGCCATCCTCACCGCCTCGGCGGGGTCATCGGAATCGCCGTAGCTGAATACACGAGCCTCGAAGGGGTGGGCGGCCTCAAAGCGGGCCACTTCCAGTGCGGGCAGCGTGAGGGATGGCAGCCCCTCCACCGGAAAGAAGCCGATGGTGGCACGCTCCATAAGGTGGAAATTCAGACCAGTCAGGTAGCGGAGGTTCGCGCCGGGGACCAGCACCACACAATCGATCTGGCGTGCGCGCATCTCCACCCGCAATCGGTCAAGCCGTTGGTTAAACACAGACGCCCCCTGGGATCGGTCACCCCGCGCAACGCACTCTCGCTGCGCAGGGCTAGGGGCTTGGCTGAAAGGGTTTTCGGCCAAACCGCCTTAGCACAATTTCGGGAGAGTGGACAGCCCCAGAGTTCAGTCCCGCTTGGGCTTGGGGCGGGTAACAGCCGTCGCCTCAGGCCACTCGGAGTTATCCCGCCCCTGAAGCATAGCGCCAATGACCCGCACCACCAGCCGCAGCCGCCCAAATTCGACGCGGTCGCCGGTGCGCAACCGGTACTTCTGACCGGGCTGCAGGTAGACCCCGTTCACCCATGTACCATTGGTGCTATCCAAGTCGATCAGACACAGGCCCTCTTCCGTGGGCAGTAGGATCGCATGGCGACGCGACACCCCCATCGCCTGCCCCCCGAACTCCGCCAGATCGAGATCCGGGGCGGTGTTCGCCTG
>DAOTYF010000024.1:0-11916 GCA_034434995.1 Anaerolineae bacterium | reverse complement strand
GCTTAGCCAGCGCCGTTCCCAGATGCGCGGACGGGTCAAGTTTGTCTTCCAACCTGCTGAGGAGATCGGCCAGGGAGCGCGGGCGATGATTGATGATGGCGTGCTGGCTGACCCCCGCCCGGACTACAGCCTGGGCCTGCATCTGTGGAACGAGCTGCCGGTCGGCCTGGTGGGAGTTACAGCCGGGCCCTGCATGTCGGCAGCGGACATCTGGCGCTGCACCATCACCGGGTCGGGTGGCCATGGGGCTGCTCCCCATCTGACCCGTGACCCGATTCTGGCGGCGGCGCAGGTGATCACGGCAGCGCAGAGCATCGTGGCTCGCCATGTCGACCCGCTGGATAGCGCCGTCGTGACCGTTGGCTCCCTCCATGCTGGCGACGCCTTCAATGTCATCCCACCCACAGCAGAGCTTAAGGGAACGCTCCGCACCTTCAAGAAGGGAACCCAGGAGAGTGTACAACAACGCCTTAAAGAAATCTGCGAAGGGGTTGCGGCAGCGATGGGCTGCCGGGCTGAGGTAGAGATCACCCCGATGACACTGGCGGTAGACAACGATCCGGCGCTGGCTGAGCGGATTGCCGTCATCGCTGGCACAGTGGTCGGTGCGGAGAACGTGCGGCGTGATATCCGCACTATGGGATCGGAGGACATGTCCTTCCTGATGAGCGACATCCCTGGCTGCTTCTTCTTCGTCGGTTCAGCCAACGCACAGCGCGGGCTGAACTATCCCCATCACAGCCCGCGCTTCGACATCGACGAGGCGGCGCTGCCCATTGCGGCTGCCATTCTGGCCCAGGCGGCAGCTAGCTTCGTCCTGCCGGAGAGTTGATTGCCTATCTCCTCCCGCCCTCCGCGTGCTTGATTCAGCATGGCGGCGTCTCGGCGTATAATCATGGTAAGGTCGCCCAAAGGTAAGAGGACCCGATTGGGGGTGCTATCATGCCAGTTCATGTGATTGTTGGGGCACAATGGGGGGATGAGGGCAAGGGTCGCATCGCAGACTGGATGGCTGCCCGTGCCGACGTAGTAGCCCGCTATGCAGGTGGTGACAACGCCGGGCACACAGTGCGCGTCGGGGACGAGACGTTCAAACTACACCTGGTTCCCTCCGGTGCAATCCACCCTGGCGTACGCTGCGTCCTGGGCGCGGGGATGGTGATCAACCCCGTGCGGCTGGTGGAGGAGCTGCGCGGCCTCGCCGAGCGCGGCATTGACATCTCGCCTGACCGTATCACTCTATCCGACCGGGCGCACATCATCACGCCAGTGCACCTGGCGCTCGATGGAGCCCGCGAGACTCGGCGCGGCAAGCAGGCTATCGGCACCACCCGGCGTGGAATCGGTCCCGCTTACACAGATAAAGCTGCGCGAGAGGGCCTCCGTGCTGGCCAGATGCGCCGCCCCACAGAGTTCGCCCGGCAGGTCAAGGCGCATGTCGAGGCTGGCAATCGCGTGCTGGAATTGTTATATGGCGCCCCGCCGCTCGACGCAGACTCGGTAGCGGCTGAGTGGGGAGCAGCGGGTGAGTTCCTAGCCTCCTACCTGGGTGATGTGTCGCTGCTGGTCAGCCGGGTGCTCGATGGAGGGAAAACAGTGCTGTGTGAGGGGGCACAGGGAACGCTGCTTGATCTGGATCACGGCGGTTACCCCTACGTGACCAGCTCGACGACAACGGTCGGAGGGGCGATCAGCGGGCTGGGGATCGGGCCGCGCCATGTCCAGCGGGTGATCGGTGTGGCAAAGGCATACACCACGCGCGTGGGCTCAGGCCCGATGCCTACCGAACTGCACGATGCCCTCGGCGACCAGCTACGCGGCACGGGGGCCAACCCCTGGGATGAGTTCGGTACTACTACCGGACGACCCCGGCGCTGCGGCTGGCTTGATACGGTAGTGCTGCGCTATGCAGCCCGCATCAACGGACTGACCGAACTGATGCTTACCAAACTCGATGTCCTGAGCGGCTTTCTGGAAGTCCGGATCGCGGATGGCTACACCCTGTGCGGCAAGCCGATCCGCGAGTGGCCTTCGGAACAAGACGACCTCGCGGCGTGCCAGCCAGTCTATGAGGCGCTCCCAGGCTGGCAGGAGGACATCATGCAGACCCGGCAGTTTGGCGACCTGCCTCCCGCCGCGCAGCGCTACGTCGAGCGCATTGAAGCGATCACCGGCCTGCCTATCACCCTGATTACGGTCGGTCCCGCCCGCGAGCAGACCATCGTCCGCACTTAAAAACGGGGGTCTCTTCTACAGCGTTTCCTCTTATCCGCAGCATACGCTGGGATGAAGTGTCATCGGGGGAACACACGATCGATGCGCCGAGGGCTTCTTTCCCAGGCTCTTGCGGATTGAACCATCTTGATCCTTTATCAAGCTTGCACCGCTCCAAGGATGCAGGCTCTTGTTTTTGGCAATTGTCCTTATTTTGCGGTTTACTGGACGTAATCTCACAAGCCTAACAGTCTGCATTGGGTGAGCGATAAGGTATGGTTAAAGTTATCATCCTCTTCCGCACAGGCGCGCGCACGCCGATGGACGAGCGCTACAATGACTTCCTGATGGCACTGGAGGCTCTGCCTGGCCTCCGCAGGAAGGCGGTGAACCACGTGTTTGGCAGCTCCGATGGGCTGGCCCCATACCGCACGGTGGTCGAGGCCAGCTTCGATGACCGCGCCGCGATGGAAGAGGCTCTCACCTCGCCCGCCGGGATCCAGTCGGGGCAGCTTCTACGGGACTTCGCCGGGCCGGACGCGGTAACTCTGTTTGCCGATGTGATGGAAGAAGATTTCGACGGCGGCCTTGCCTCTTCAGATGTCGGATAATCCCTCACTCACCACGGCTGATGTTCCTGTACCGGGTTGAATCTATCTGGTGGCGGTTTGCCGCGTCGGTGGCGGGTCAAACGCTGGGTGTGCTGGTGGCAGTCACCAGCGTGATGCTCAGTGCGATCCACCCGCTGACCTTCAGCCTGATGCCAGTCACGCCTGACGGGCTGCTGCACCTATACCGGCTGGTGGCGCTCGATCACGCCATCCAGCATGGCGACTGGTGGCCGCGCTATGTGCCGGGCCTGTTGTTCGGCTACGGCGCGCCCGTGTTCAACTACTACGCGCCACTATCCCTGTATATCCCAGAGATATTGCATCTGGTAGGTCTGCGCTACCTCGATGCGTTGTTGATCGGCATGATTGTGTGGGCGATGTTCGGCGCGTTCGGCGCATATCTGCTTGGGCGGCTGTGGGGTAGAGAGGCGGGTGGCATGGTGACTGCCGCCGCCTACGCCTACGCGCCCTATGTGCTGTACGACTGGCCCCGCCGGGGCGCGGTGGCGGAGTTCGCTGCGCTAGCCCTGCTGCCCTGGCTGGGATGGGCCTTCTGGCGGCTGGCGATGCGTGGCCAGCGCCGCGACCTGATCGCCTCAACACTATGTCTCGCTGCGTTGATCCTAACCCACAATATCACGGCGTTGGTAGTCATGCCTCTGCTGTTTGCCTATGGGGCCTATCTATGGTGGACCAGCCCTGACTCGCCGCGCGCCTTCGTGCGGTTGGGGCTGGCGATCCTGCTGGCGCTGGGCCTGACGACCTTCTTTTGGCTGCCCGCTCTGGCTGAATCGCGCTACGTTCATATTGACCGCGTATCTTACAGCGTTGCCAACCTGGATTTCCACAATAACTTCCAGCCGCTCAACGAGACGTTCGCACTACCCCTGACCGCCGATCTTACTCAGCTTCACCCGCCTGTGCCGCGCCCCCTGGGCTGGCCGCACATCGCGTTGGCGCTGGCCGGAGTAGGGATGTTGGTATGGCAGCATCGCCAGCGCCCCGCTGAGACGGCGTGGCTGCGCGGCTGGCTGGCGCTGGCGGGCGGGATGATCGTTACCCTGTTGTTCCTGACAACGCGCGCCTCCACCTGGATATGGGAGCTTGTGCCGCTAATGCATTTCATCCAGTTCCCATGGCGGTTGCTGGGGCCGCTCAGCCTGCTGCTGGCGGCGCTGGCTGGGATCGGCGCTGCCAAGCTGATGCGCCACATCCCTATAAGGGCAGGGCAAGTAGCCTGGATTGGGCTATGCGTGGGATTGATGATCATCTATGCGCTGCCCTGGTTGTATGGCGCCTATCTGCCCGATCCCCCGGCACAGGGCATCGTTGACGCTCAGAATTTCGAGCGCCAGACGGGCTGGGTGGCCGCGACGGCGGCAGGCGAGTACGTCCCGATCTGGACCAGCGAACTGCCCGACATGGATCGGTTGCTCGGCCTGTATGCGCAGGGCGATGTGATCCCTCGGCTTCAACCTGCACCGAGCGTGACCATCGAGAGCGCGGTCTGGAAGACGATGGGCGCGGTATTGACTTTCCACGCACGCGCTCCTGCCACGTTGGTCTTCGACTGGCTGTATTTCCCTGGGTGGTGGGCGCGGCTGGATGGCGAGCCGGTGCGGATCATCCTGATCGGCCCGCAGGCGTTTGTTGGGGTCGAGGTCCCACAGGGTGAACATAGGCTGGAGATCGGCTTCGGCCCGACCCCGTTGCGGCTGGGTGCGATGATCACCAGCGGGGTATTCACTGCCGCGCTGATCGCCAGCTTGATCTTGCCCCGCCGTCTGTGGAGCAGTCCACCCCAGCCTGACGAGGCCCTGAGACCGAATCCCTGGCCGATTTTCCTGACAGTGACGCTGGCAGGGTGGCTATTCTTCGGGATGAAGGTGCTGTGGATCGATGGTGCACAGACTATATTCAAGCGAGCGCGCTTTGCAAGCGGCATCGAGGCAGGTGTGCAGACGCCTGTCCTGGCCGCCTTCGATCACCAGATCACACTGCTGGGCTACGACCTAACCCCTCGACAGGTCGCGTCAGGCCGCCCGGCGCGGCTGGCACTATACTGGCAGCTTGCCGGGCCGGAGGTTGATTCCGACTACTCAAGCGTGGTCTACCTGCGCGACCCGGCGGGTAACGTTCTGCTGCAAACCGGTTCGCAGCATCCCGGCGATCTGCCGACCTCCGACTGGATCGCAGGATTCTACGTTCAGGAGCGCCTGGTCCTGATCCCCCCAGCAGGCACGCCGCCCGGCAGCTACCCGATACATGCCGCGTTGTACTCTCACGAGGCACAACGCAACCTGGATGCCTTCGATGCGGCGGGGAACCCGGTCGGAGTAACCGCCCAGATCGGAGTGCTGGAAGTCAGGCGTCCAACACGGCCAGTGCGACCCGATGCGCTGGGGCTAGCAACCATCCTCAATGCGCGGTTGACAGATGATCTAATGCTGCTAGGCTCGGAGGAGCTACCCACCACCATCGAGGTGGGGCAGCCCTTCCTGCTGGTGTGGGGCTGGCGGGCCATGGCCTCGCCGATCCAGGCATACGATGCCCAGATCATCTGGCTGGATGAGGCCGGGCAGGTCGCTGCTGTATCGCCCCCCCGTCCTCCTACAACCGACTACCCCACCAATCAGTGGCAGCGACACGACGTATGGCGGGGTATTCACCTGTTAACTGTGCCGGGCAGGCTCAGCGCGGGTCGCTACAGCGTGGCAGTGCAGCTCCTTGATGCCAGCGGGCAGGCGGTGGGTGAGCGTGTGACGCTGGGCCAGATCGAGGTGACCACCCCGCCCCGAATCTTCGCCGCACCCGACCCGGCTATTGATACTGACGTGGTGTGGAGCAATGGTATCCGGTTGCTAGGCTACGATCTGGCCGACCGGCGGCTATTACCGGGCGAGGCGGTTGACCTGACACTGTACTGGCAACCTCAGGACGACTTGACCGCCAGTCTGACCGTCTTCGCTCATCTGGTGGCCGAAGATGGGAGCATCGCCGCCCAGCAGGATCAGATTCCCGCCCTGGGCGCTCGCCCCACCACCGGCTGGGCCCCAGGCGAAGTGATCGCCGACCGGATTCTGGTGTTCCTCGCACCGGGTATCTCCCCCGGCCAATACCGCCTGCGGATTGGCTGGTATCAGGCCCTGAATGGAGAACGCTCCCCCCTTCCCGATGGCAGCGATAGCTGGCTGTTGCCAGATGTGATCACAGTGAGGCCGTAGCCCTCAATGATCACGCTATCGGCAGGCAACGCGGCAGTGCTCAACATGCAGGCTCCTTACCAGGTGTCGCCCGCCGAGATCGGGCTGTGGTTGGTGCTAGTACTCAGCATCTGTGATCCATACACCGCTCTGTGGCCTCTATCCGCGCCCCTGATTATATGGATCGTCGTAGCTGCCAGGTTGCCGTGGCGGGTACGGATATGGCGGCGGTGTCGGCGCATGGCGGCGGGGACGGTTGATCCCCACCCACTCCTTGAGCACGTCATCCACCACATTGAAGTAGAACCATAATGCCGCTGTGACTCCTACCAGCAGCAGCATCACAAACCACACAAAGCGTACTTCCGATTCGAGGAACGAATCGAGGAACCCATATCGTGGGTTCAACAAGGCATGAGCGAATAGAAATGCCACCGGCACGAACAGCAACCCCCACACGAACTTATTCCAGCGAAAGACTGGCTGGCCAGAGCTATAGGCATAGGGCAGCATCTCGAAGAATGTCGTTTGCAGCGCCACCAGAAAGATCGCCAGCCCCAGGTTGGTAACCCCAGTCAGCAGACGGGCCATCAGCAGCGCCACCCGCTCCTCAAAGGGCACGTCCAGCAGGTTGACCACCACACCTGTGGCCGCCCAGCCCAACCCACCCATGACTATCAGCACTAGCAGGGTAGCGATTCCCAGTGCCCGGTCGCGTCGCTCCTCTTTGAGGGGGTCGCCTGAACTCTGGATGTCTGCCCCGCCTGGCGTGCCGAACACGATCCCGGGCGACAGGTTGGCAATGCGCGACAGAGCGACAGTTGCGGCAGCGATCACCAGGTTCACCGGATACAGACTAAAGGAGGACTTCTCACGGTACAGCCACGCCACCAGCCGCCGCGCGATGTCGCCTGCGAAGCTCACCAGCCCCACGCTGAAAGCCAAAGTGATCGCCAGGAACGCCCCCTCGCGGCTGAAGATCGACGTGCCGCGTTCCAAGAAGGCGAAGATAACTCCATATAGCGCAAAGATGAGCACCACCAGTGGCAGGGTCAGACAGCCACGCCGGACACCCCGGCTGAGCGTCCAGCCGAACAGCCCTTTAACCCACCCCACCAGCCCAGTGATCCCCAACGCTCGCAGCCATGCCTGGATGCGCGGCTCCTCATCGCGCAGCATGTTGCCCAGAATGGAGGAAGTAGCACCGAAGATCAGCGCCATCAGAATCGCCAGCAGCAGGTTCCCACCCACCACGCGGGGGTCGGTTGAGAGCTGCCCCGGCACCGGAACCTCGGCGAACAGCGGCCTGGGCAGCACCCGCCCGCGCAATGGAACTGCCTCGCCGGGGCGGATCTCCTGTGGAATCTCGAACCGCCCGAATGGATCGCCGGGCAGGCGGCTGGTATCTATCGGTGGGGGTTCTGGTAGGCCAGGGAAGATCGCGCGCGCATTGATCCAGCCGGTGGCGCTCAGCAGCACGAAAGCAGCCACGGTGAGGAACACGCAGGCGAAAATCACGAATCCAACAAGTCGTAGAATCAGCTTGATCATCGCTTCACTCCATTCCCTTGTAACGTGCGGCGATTCTCGGATCACTAGTCAAAACTGTCAAACGTTGCCCGTGCAGCAGTGGGGCTGCGCTCTCCGCTCCTCTGGCGGAACCATCGGGCATGGGCGGTCGTCTTAAGTCATGAGATGACAGTAATCAGCAGAAGGAGCGCCCAGATGACCACTCCACCCAATCCCGATCCACAGGCAACCGTCGTTTCTCCCACGACCTCCCCGATGGTTCCACCCGTTAGCCGCATCGACCGGCGGCTTATCGTTGCGGCGGTCATCATCCTGGCTCTGGTGGTCGGTTTCTTCGCCGGACGTGCTTACGAGCGCTCAACCCGCTACGATGTATACTGGTTGCTGGGCGCAACCATCAGCCAGGGCCTCGAAGGCCCCTATCTGGATGTGGTTTATCCGGGCGGCCCAGCCAGCGCCGCAGGGCTTCAGAGCGGCGACTACATTGGAGCCATTGATGGGCGGCCCATCACTACTGCTGTGAAGGCCCGCCGTGCCATCGGCCTGCACTTGCCGGGAGACACCGTTCAGATCACGGCTCGGCGTGATGGCAGGGTGATTCAGGCCTCGGTGTTACTGGGCTTCATGGTCATCGTTCGCCCGGAGCCTTATCCCGTTGAACCAACTATCGTGTGGCCTATTGAACCCCCTCCACTGCCATTTCCCGGGACATCAGAGGTAGCGTTGCTGGGCGTTTACTATCGGATGCTGGAACCGGGCGATCCCTTTGGGGTGGAAGATGGCGCGCTGGTCATCACGACTTGGCCGGGTGGCCCCGCCGATCAGGCGGGGATTGCTGCGGGAGATATTATTCTTGAGGTGGATGACCAGGCTCTCTCCGAAGCTCACACCCTTGAGCAGGCACTGGCGCGTTACGAGGCAGGTAATACGGTCAGGCTAGAAGTGCTTACTGCCAGCGGTGACAGGGTCACTCTCCGCGTACGGTTGGGCGGATAACGGAAGGTTGCCCAGGGACGAGAGACCCCTTGCTTTGCTGCGAGGCCTCACGTCCCTTCCTATTCGTCGAGAGAAATGCTGAGCAGCCTTGCATCTTCGGCTTGCGCGACACGCCGCCCCTCGTTGACGTTGACTGTCCCCAGCACCACGATCCCGAACACAAACAGCCCGATCAGGCTAAGGATCGCCGGGCGGCTGCTGCCAAAGATCAGCGCCGCAGCCGCAAACAGCAGCGGCCCGATGAATGAGGCGAATTTCTCCATGATGGCATACAGCCCAAAGAACTCTCCGCTCTTGGCCGCCGGGGACATGCTTGCGTAGAGGCTGCGGCTGAGCGCCTGGCTGCCCCCCTGCACGATGGCGACCATCCACGCCAGAAACCAGAACTCAATGGTTGAGTTCAGAAAATAGCCCCATACAGCGATCACCGAGTAGATGACCAACGCCAGTATGACAGCTCGTTTGGTGGTTAGACTCTCTGCCAGGTTGGAGAATAACGGTCGCCCCAGAATCAGCGCACCGACCGCACTGACGCCTTCCACTGCCAGCACCAGCCCCAGGATCAGACCCAGGCTATTCTGACGGATCGGCGGCAGCACCTCAACCTGGGCCAGTGTCATCAGGTGGCCGTTGCTGGCTGGGTTGCGTTGATCGGTGTTGACCAGGGTCAACACGTGCTCGCCTGGTGCAGTAGCAGTCAGGGTTTGGGTCACGCCATAGCGCACCGCCGCATTGTACCCATCGATCACCAGTGGTTCGCCCGTATCCTCGTCAGCGACCGGCTCCCCGTCGATCAGTACAGCCCACATCCCGCGATCTGGCCCGCTGCTGTAGGTGATCTTGACCTTTTGGCCGTTGAATGCGAAATCGTAGTGTGCCCCGATCTCGGCAGTGCTGGCGTAAGGTGTATCCTGCGCTCGGTCAGCAAACTCACCGCTCAGAATAGCCAGCAACCCTCTGGCGCTGAGCTGATCCGCCGGGATGACCTCCGTTGCCCAGTCGCCGTGCAACGTCAGTCCCTGGCTATTCAGGCCGTACGTGCCGACGCCAACGGTTGTCGCCGTGTCGGTGTAGAGGGGCAGGGGCGCTCCGGTGATCTCTCCGGGCAGGACGGATAACCCCACGATTCCACCCATTGGTAGGAAGATCAGGTTGAGTACGATAAACGCCAGGAACAAGGCACGGCGCTTATTCTCCGGGTTGGGGAGGCTGCCGAAGATCAGGCTGAAGGGAATGCCTACCAACTGCACCAGCAATAGCGCCAGGATCAGTTCCAGTGTGCCGAAGCCCAGCTCAGCACCATAGATCGCTGCTACTCCAATGATGGTCCCAATCCCATCGTTGTAGATCAGGAAAGCGATCAGGAATCGGAACAGCTCACGGTACTGGCGGACATCCCGCAATGTCTGCCACAGCCGCTTGAAGCTCACCGATATCACGTTCTCGCCAGGGGCTAGCACAGCAGTTGCGGCAGGGGGTTCCGGGATGTGCAGGAACAACGGGATGGAGAATACAGCCCACCAGATCGCCACGCTCAGGAAGGACAGGCGTGCTCCCCATGTCCCTGGCAATAGCTGGATCATGACAATGTTGATCGCCAGCAACAGCCCTCCGCCGAGGTAACCCATTGCGTAGCCGCGTGCTGAGACGCTGTCCTGATCCGCGCTGCGGGCCACGTGCGGCAGCAGCGAGTCATAGAAAGTAATCGAGCCATTGAAGCCGATGCGACCCAGGATCGCCAGGATCGATGCCAGCAACCAGTCGCCCGTCCCGACCAGCACCAGCAGCGCTGTGCCGACGATCCCGATCCCGGCAAAAAGTGCCAGGAACCGCTTCTTGCCACGCATCACGTCGGAGACTGTGCCAAGGATCGGGGATAGAAATGCCACGATCAGCAGTGAGATGCTTAGACCCAGACTCCAATAAGCTGTGGCGGTCGCCTCACTGGGTAGCGTGGCTCCCGCGACCTGGCTGTAGTAGATCGGCAGCACAGCAGCGAGGATCGTTGTCGCAAAGGCCGAGTTGGCCCAGTCGTACATTGTCCAGGCACGGATGCGCCGTTTATATTCCTGCTCATCTATATGCTCAACTGGCGCGGTGGCTGATACACTCACCATGGCTGTCCTCACAGAGGTCGGGAGGGATAAATAGAGGCCGATCATGTAGAACCCTCAAAGCTGTTGGTCGTTACCCACTTTTATCCCTCTAGCCGCTTGGGGAAGGTGAGAGCATGAGATGACGGAATAGAACTAACGTGCTATGATAGACAGTGAGGACAGCAACCAGCACGAGGTACGAAGCTGCCGGTGGGACACAGCATGGCCTACCAACATACGGTATAATCCGCGAGCGACCCGGCAGAATCAGGAGCATCCTTCGTGGCAGCACAGCAGCCCGGCGCACAGCCTACGCCGCTGACGATCCGCCAGGTGGCGGTTCTGTATCACCCCAAGATCGAAGAGACCCGCCCGGTTGCTCAGGACATTCGAGACTGGCTTGCAGAGCAGGGCATCGCTGCCTGGATGGGGCTGACCTGGGATGAGGACAGAGTTCGCCCACGTATCCCCGATTCCGACCTGATCATCGTGCTGGGCGGCGATGGCTCGATGCTCCGTGCTGCCCGCATGGCTGCCGAGCACCAGACCCCCCTTGTGGGTGTCAACATGGGCCGCTTGGGCTTTCTTTCCGAGATGGGGCCGGATAACTGGCGGGAGCGGCTGCCACGTATCCTGGTGGGAGATTGCTGGATCGAACAGCGGATGATGCTCCAGACCGAGACGCGACGCGGCGACCAATTGGTTGGCAGGCATGTGGCGCTCAATGATGTGGTCATCAGCCGTGGATCGCTGGCCCGTGTAGTGCGGCTACGGACAACCATCGATGGTGACCAACTGACGACCTATGTCGCCGATGGGTTGATCATTGCTACCCCCACGGGTTCCACAGCCTATGCGCTGGCAGTAGGCGGGCCGATCCTCCCGCCAGAGCTACGTAATATCCTGGTGATTCCGATTGCGCCACACTTGACGCTGGAGCGGGCGATTGTGCTATCCGAAGGCTCCGCAATCCAGGTTCACGTCCGTACGGACCATCAGGCGATCCTGACGGTCGATGGACAGTTTGAATTTGAGATGCGGGACGGCGACCATATCACCGTGTGTGCCAGTGAGCACGTTAGCCGGTTCGTCCGGCTGGGGCCGAGGACCTATTTCTATCATACTCTGCTGGCCCGGTTGGAGCCGAAGCAGGTTGACAATATGGATTGATAGCGTCATGGCTGAGATATCCACGCCCACCGAGACCCTGAAATGCACTGTCCACCCAACGGTTGACACAACACTGCGCTGCAACAAGTGCGGGCG
>DAOTYF010000023.1:0-13090 GCA_034434995.1 Anaerolineae bacterium | reverse complement strand
AAATCCCCATCTCGTACACCCGGTAGCGCCGCAGGCGCTTCACCCCCAGCCGTCGGAGTGCGTTGTTCATCCGCACATTGTCCTCCAACACGTAATTGATCTCCACGCGCACGCCCGGCGCGTGCAGGGCCTCGTAGGTGCGGCGATACAGCAGCGCATCGACCGCCCGGCCCTGCCACTCCGGCACGACGCCCAGCGCCCACAGCCGGTACTGGCGCAATCGCGGCAATCCGGTCAGCAGCTTGAGCCAGCCGAACGGCCACAGCCGACCGTTCAACCCGCGCAGCAGGGCGTTTACGTCGGGGATCGCCAGCGAGAAGCCAATCGGTTCGCCGTCCGGCCCCTCGGCGATCAGCGCCGCCGCCGGGTTGATGATGTCCTTCAGGTCGCGGGCCATCGCGCGGGCCTCGTCTTCAGTGACCGGGTAGTAGCCCCAGTTGTCGGCAATCGAGCGGTTGGCCAGCGCCACCAGTGTCACGACCTCCGCCTCCAGCCGCTTCATGTCGATGGGCCGGACGCGCACGCCGTAGCGCGCCACCACCTGGTCGGTGAGGGTCAGGTAACGTGGCGGGATGTCGTAGCCCTCGGCGCTATCGACGTAGTACACCAGCAGGTCTTTGGCCTTGCTCATGCCGAAGTCGGCTAGGTGGCGGTTGTAGTAAGGGGGGTTGTACGGGGCGAGGATCACCGGCGGCGGCTCAAAGCCCTCCACCACCAGCCCCCACTCCTGCGAGGCGAAGCTCCACGGGCCGCGCATGGCCTTCATGCCGCGCGCGCGCAGCCAGTCGCGGGCCGCATCCAGCAGCAACCGCGCCCCGTCGGAGTCATCCACACACTCGTACGATCCGAACAGGCCGACCGGCTGCCCCCAGTGTTCCAGCGCCAACCGGTCGGTGAAGGCCGCGACCCGCCCGGCCACCTGGTCGCCATCCCACAGCAGGAACAACGCCACCTCGCAGTGATCCAGCATCGGGTTGCGGCGGGCGTCGAACTGGGCCCACTGTTCGGAGCGCAGCGGCGGGACCCATACCGGGTCATGCCGGTACAGCCGGTAGGGCAGTTCGACGAAGCGGCGCAGGTCGGCGCGGGTTTCGACGGGGCGGATGTGCATGGGAGTACCGAGTTCCGAGTTCCGAGTTCTGAGTGCTGAGCAATGAGTGCTGAGGGCCGAGGACGGCGATTTTCACACTCCGGCGCACCGGCCCTAGTTGCATCTTTGTTGGGGTCGAGCGCCCTTACAGTATCGTGCTCAATTCGGAACCCGTCAAGGGGGAGCAAACATCCGACTCAGCAGGCAGCCCCACCGTGCTATAATCACCTGCGCCAGTCTTCTCTCTGCACTCCGCACTCGGCACTCGGCACTCGGCACTATCCAAGCAGGTGAAGCATGAGCCGCAAAACCCAGCCCTCCTCTGATAGCCTGCCGCAGCACCCCAAAGCCGCCGCGCTGGCGAGGCAGTATGGCGTGCCTTATGAGGGCGTGGCCGCGCTGTTTGAGCAGGGCTACCCACAGGCCGAGATCGAGCGGGCGCTGCGGCTCGGCATGGAGATGCGTGCCGAGGCCAGCGATATCCTCGCCATCCGCGCAGCGGGCTTCGACTGGCGCGAGGTTCGTAGGGCGCTGAAGACGATCCCGGACGATGAGGACGATGAGGTCGGCGGGGATGTTCCCGCCCGGCCAAAGGCCCACCCGCGCCGCCGCTGAGGGAATCATCGGGGCGGGCACATCCCCGATCCCCGGCGCGTTCCAGGCCCTGCCCCATCGCGGGAGCACCAAAGCCACCATGCCCTCATGCCGGGCTGCCTGAAGTTGTAATCCCTCTGTAACATTCTCGCCTCTAATGTGACGCGGTTGTAACACAACCCTGCTATGCTATAAACGCGCACCACCTCCCTGACCCAGAGGCCATCTGTGCGCCCAAATATCCGGCGAACATGGCTACATCGCTATCAGAAAGGATAAGCTCCAGTGTCCAAGGATAAGGGTACTTCAGAGCCTCAGGTGATGGGTGAAATCGTCAAGGCTAACCGTGAGGTGTATCACTTCGTGCTCAACCTCACACGGGGACGGATTCCATCTCCGATGCCGCGTCCGTCTCATCCCCAGCCAAGACCGGCCCAGCCAGCGCATCGGGGAGTTCCAGTTCCACGCAGCGAATCCGGGGGTGAATGAGGCTGATTGACGACAGCAGCGCGTACAGCGTTCCGGTCAGCACGAACATCAACCCAATGCCGCGCCCCGGCCCCACGCCGAGCACATGCCCGACGACGGTATTTGCCAGCGCGTGGGAGAGGGGTGGGGGGGTGAGGCGCGGCTAAGGTTCCGGCTATGCCGCCCGTGTCCGTCGAGGCCGCGCTGGATGGGGCAACCAGCCAGCCATATAACAATCCGTGAAATCTGCACCATCTGGGGGCCGGAATCAGCCGTTGACCACCTGCTCGACCGCCGTGCGCAGGCGATCCAGGGTATCCACGTGGATCGGCAAGCCCCAGTAGGAGTCCCGCCCGCCCCGGAACACCACCTCCCCTTCGTGGCCAAAGACCTCCAAGGGGAAGAACAACCGCACCGGGTCCGCGATATCCACCCGACGGCCCGGAATCTTCACCGGCTCGCTGTACAGCAACTCGACGGCGATGCCCTCCGTGCGGGCCTGCTCGTAGCGGGCCTCCGGCCAGCCAAAACCGCCCACAATGCCGATCTCGTGGTAGAGCGTCTGGTAGGCGGCGTCCACGATGGTGTCGTATTGGGGGTCGCCCGGAACGTAGACATACATCTGCCCGTGATAGTACACGATGGCTTGAGCGGGCATCCCGCTGATCACGTCGGCGGCGAAGAACAGGTTGCCTGCCAGCGCAGCGGGCAGCACAAACAGCAGGCAGGCAGCCAGAGCCGCCAGCGCCACTATCAGGCCAATCCAGTTGTAGCGGCTGTTCTTCTTGGTGTGTGGGGCGAGTTGATCCGCTGTAGTCATCGTGTCACCCTTCCCCTTGTCTACCCTCGTCGGAGCGTACGGCCCGGCTGTGCGCCCAGGTTTGATATTATAAACGCTGAACTTGATATTGTCAATATATAAATTGAATTATTTGATACTGGCCTGCGATTCTGTAACAATGCGCTGCCCTCACCTAGTATTACGCCTGAGGCGAGCCAAAGGTTCTAAGCGTTTCACGGGAAGCCTTCCCCAAGGCATTCCGTGAAGCCGGCGACGCGCGTGACAGGCCGGGTTGGATGGCCCAGATTGGGGAGTCCGTCAGAAGGGCTGAAATGCGGGCCAACTGAAGGCTACAGGAGCGCCAGCGCCACCCCCACCATGGCTGCCAGCAGCCCCACCAGCCAGAAGCGCTGCACCACCTGGGTCTCGCTCCAGCCACCCCGCTCGAAGTGGTAGTGCAGGGGGGCCATGCGGAAGATGCGCCGGCCTTCCCCGTACAGGCGTTTGGTGATTTTGAAGTACGTCACCTGGATCGCCACCGAGAGGGTCTCGGCCACGGGGATGATGGCGATCAGCGGCAGGATCAACCACTGGCCCGTCATCAGGGCCACCGTGCCCAGCGTGGCCCCCAGCGCCAGCGACCCGGTATCGCCCATGAAGAGTTGCGCCGGATGGGCGTTGAACCACAGGAAGGCAAAGCACGCCCCGACCATCGCAAAGCAGAACTGGGTGAGGAAGACCTGCCCTTGCAGAAAGGCGATCACCCCGTAGGCCGCAAAGGCGCTGGCGGCGATGATCCCCGCCAGGCCATCCATGCCATCGGTCAGGTTCACCGCGTTGCTGAAGCCGACGATCACTAGGATGGCAATCGGCAGGTACAGCAACCCCAGATCAAACTTGAACGGGATGCCGGGGATCGCCACCGAGTGGATATCGAGGGCCAGCATCAGCACCAGCGCCGTCGCCAGCGCGCCCAGCACCTGTGCTGAAAACTTCAGCCGGGCCGGGAGGCCCTTCACCCCATCCTGCGATCCGCGCAGCCCCTGCCAATCGTCCAGCGCCCCCAACCCGCCGTAGTACACCAGCACCGCCAGCGGCAGCAGGATCGACCGCCCCGTGACTTCCGGCAGCAGCAAGTTCACCGCGTTAAGGCCCAACGTGACGATCATCAGCGGGATCAGGATCAGCAGGCCCCCCATGGTCGGTGTGCCGACCTTGGCCTGGTGCGTGTCCGCCAGCTCACTCCGCACCTGGTCGCCGACCCCCAGCCGCCGCAGTGCCTGGATAAACGGGTCGCCCCAGATGACCGCCACCAGGAAGGTGAAGCCCCCGATCCCCAGCGCAAAGGCGATGTCTCTCATGACCCGCGCCTCGCTGGCGTAGGGTATAGAGCATCGAGTTTATGGCATAGGGCGTATGGACGAGAGTCTGGGATCAGGCGTGGGCCATGCGCGATAAGCCCGGTGCGGATGTGCTCACTCCTCACGCCCCGCCTCCTCCTGAAGCCGCCGCACGATCCGCTCCATGCCCACCGCCCGCGACCCCTTGACCAGCACCGCATCGCCCGGCTGGATGGCTTCCAGCAGGAACCCGGTGGCATCCTCGGCGCTATCGAACGAGCAGACCGCCGCACCTGGCAGCCCGGCGCGGATCGCCTCGCGGGCGATGATCCGTGCCCGCTCCCCAACCGTCACCAGCAGGTCGGCCACGGCCCCCGCCCGCGCCCCGACGCGCGCATGTCCCTCTTCCTCGTAGGAGCCAAGCTCCAGCATATCGCCCAGCACGGCCACCCGCCGCCCCCGATCCAGGTCGGCGAGCAGGTCGAGCGCCGCCAGCACCGAGGTGGGGCTGGCATTGTAGGTATCGTCCAGCACCGTCGAGCCGCGCGGCCCGGCCACCACGATCAGCCGGAGCTGGTTCTTGCTCGACCGCAGCCCCTCCCCGACCTCCTCCCAGCTCAGCCCTTCGACTGTGCCCACCGCCGCCGCCGCCAGCGCCGTGTAGACGCTGTGCCGCCCCAACATCGGCAAGTGAAGCTGGAGATGGGTATCCGCGTGGTGTAACCAGAAGCGGACCCCATCCAGCCCCAGCCCTTCGACCTGGTCGGCGCGGAAATCGGCCTCCGGGTGCAGGCCGTAGGTCAGGATGCGGGCTTGCGTCTTATTGACCATCGTCATCACGCGCTCGTCGTCGCGGTTGAGGATCGCCACGCCATCCGGCGGCAGCGCCTCGACCAGCTCCGTCTTGGCGCGGAGGATGTTCTCCAACGTTCCGGCCCGCGAGAGGTGCACTGGCGCGACCAGCGTCACGACCCCCACCTGCGGCGGCGCGATGCCCGTCAGCAGCGCGATCTCCCCGCGCGTGTACATGCTCATCTCCAGCACCATCCGCTGGTGCGACCCATCCAGCCGCAGGACGGTCATCGGGATGCCTAGCTCGTTGTTGTAGCTGCCCTCGCTCTTGAGCACCCGGTAGCGCCGCGCCAGCACCCCGGCGATGACCTCCTTGACCGTCGATTTGCCGACGCTGCCGGTCACGCCGACGGTGCGGGTGGGGTGTCGGCGCACCCACTGACGGGCGGCCTCCTGCAGGGCCAGGGCGCTATCATCAACCCGAATACACACGGGGGTCGGGAGGGGCGGTTCGAGGGCCACCCCGCTGGCGGATGTGCGCAGGTCGAGGGTCGGGCACGGGGCCTCCACCGGGCGCTCGATGAGGGCAGCGGCGGCCCCGCGCGCCAGCGCATCGCCGACGAACTGATGGCCATCAGCGTGCTCGCCCTTGAGCGCCACGAACACCCCGCCCGGCGTCACCTTGCGCGAGTCGATCACCACTTCGCCGACGGGCGTGCTGCCCGCGACGGGCTGGCCGGTGATGGATTCGAGGATGAACTCAAGAGTCAGCGGCATGGTAGTGGCAATCAGTCGCCCCACTCAAGAGCCTTCTTCTGCAGCTCAAGGGATGTTACTGGTCGCGGAATTCACTGAGCGCGCCCGCCCAACTAAGGCTCAGGCACTTCCGCGTTGGCTTCTTGACCCTTGTGCTCAGCAAGAACGCGGCGAAATCGTAGACTTCCTGTTGCAAGCCCGGCGGGAGCTGGCTGACCAGCTAGCTCCGCGAGCAACACGGTTGGTTCTGCCAGCCGCCTGGGGCTGGCATGGGATGTTTCCTGATAGCACAAGGGGTCTAGGGTAAGTATACGCATTCCGGCTCCAAACACAATCTCAGGGGATCGCAGGTTCGGGGGGTGTGTGCCCAGCTCGTTGCATCCTACCGCCGAACTGTCGACCCGCTGAAGGGCTGAAACGCTGACCGCTAATGGTCGCTGGCGACCGCCTGCCGCACCCCGTCCGGCGGGATCTCCAGCAGCACCACCAGCCGCGATACCAGCCGGGCGAAGATCGGCGCGGCGGTCTGCGACCCCCACTCCGAGGAGGTAGGGCGATCCAGCTTGATCAGCACCAGGAACTGCGGATCGTCCAATGGACCGAAGCCGATGAAGCTGCCGATGGTCGCCGTCGGCTCGTAGCCACCGGGGATCGGAATCTGGGCCGTGCCGGTCTTCCCGGCGATCCGGTAGCCGGGCAGCAGCGCCGCCGATGCCTCGCGCTCCAGCGCGTTCGCCAGCATGGCCCGCAGCTCCTCCGCCGTCTCCGCTGAGATGGCCCGCCCGATCACCGTCGGCTCGAAGGTTGTCAGCGTGCCGTCGGCATCCACGCGCTGGCTGACCATATGAGGTTGCATCAACAGGCCGTCGTTGGCCACGGCGGCGAAGGCCACCGCCAATTGGAGCGGCGTCACGGCGATGCCCTGCCCAAAAGCATTGGTCGCCAGGTCGGATTCAAACCAATTGGCGTCGCCGGGCCGCCGCACCGATCCGGCGCCCTCCCCGGCCAGGTCGATCCCGGTGAGTTGCCCCATTCCAAAGGCGTCCAGCCCGGCGTAGAAGCGCGTCGGCCCCAGGCGCAGCGAGAGCGTCGCCGCGCCCACGTTCAGTGACTTGCCCAGCAGGTCGGTCATCGTGGTGACGCCGTGCGCCTGGTTATCCCAGTTGTGGATTTCAACCCCGCCCACTTCCAACACGCCGGCGTCCTCGTAGGTGCTATCGGGCACGACGACCCCGTTTTCCAGGGCGATGGCCATCGTCATCACCTTGAGGGTGCTGCCTGGCTCGTACTGCTCCGAGACCGCCGGATCGACAAACAGGTTGGGGTCGGTCGAGAAGTAGCGGTTGGGATCATAATCCGGCAGGCTGGCGATGGCGAGTATCTCGCCCGTGCGGGGGTTCATCACCAGGATCGTCCCACTGACGGCGCCCATCTCTTCCAACGCCGCCCGCAACGTGGTCTCGGCGAGGTATTGGATCTCCGTATCGAGCGTCAGATATAGGTCGGAGCCGTTGCGCCAGGCTTCCCCCGGCGATGCCTCGAAGGGGATGCGGCTCTGATCCTCAACGCCCACCCGCCCAGCCAGCACGTCGTTGTAGAAACCCTCGATGCCGTAGAAGCCCTGGTTATCCAGGTTGACAAAGCCCAGCGCGTGGGAGGCCAGCGATCCGTGCGGATAATAGCGGCGGGTCAGCGGCGTCGCCACTACCCCATCGAGGTCGAGCGCCAGCACGCGCTGGCCCATGGCGGCGGGGGCCGGGCGCACCAGCAACACGTACGGCTCCGGCGCGGACATAGCGGCCAGCAATTCCTCGTAGGGCAGGCCCGTGGCGTCGGCCAGTTTCTGCGCCGTCCCCTCGCGGTCGAGGATCAGGACAGGCGATAGGCCGATCTCGTACTCGACGCTGTTGGTTGCCAGCAGCACGCCGTGCCGGTCGTAGATCTCGCCGCGCGGCGGGCGGATGGTCACCCGATAGCGGTACTCGGTGAGGGCCGTCTCCGCGAAGTAGGCGGTATCGACGTAGAATTGCAGCGCCACCAGCCGGTAGACGATCAGGCCGGACAGCACAGCCAGCAAGGCCCCCACAAATTGCAGGCGTCGGCGCAGGGCTTCATTCATGGGTCGGAAGGTCTCTCGTCAATCCAGCGAGCAGAACGGGAACCCCCTCAGGGCACGGGAGTGGGCGACGCCTGCTCCTGCCCGAAGGTATTGCGTATGAACTCGACGACCTGGGCGCGGAATCCCGCAAATTGTTCTGAGAGCCAGCCTTCGAGCGTCTCATCATAGGCGGGCGCCACCTCCTCGGCGGGGGGAGGGGAGGGCGCTGGCGCGACGATGGCCCCCTGCTCCGGTGGCGGTGCGATGCCGCGCACCACCAGATACTCCACCTCGTCGGGGCTGGCCGGGTGGTATCCCAGCGACTCGGCCTCACGGGTCAGCCGGGGCACGGAGCGCAGCGCCGCGATCTCGGCGCGAAGCTGGGCATTCTGTTGTTCTAACTGCTGGCGTTGGGACTCCAGCGCCTGAAGCCGCCGCCCTGCCGCCGCTGTGCGGCTGGCCTGCGCCAGATACAGGGCGCCGATCACGGCCACGATCATCACCGTGGCTAGCATCAGCGAGGTTCCCTGTGCCTGCGCCCGCCAGGGAGCCTGGCGCAGCCGCTGGCGGAACCAGTTGGGGGAGTCGTCGGGGGTGGGCTGCATTCCAGTTCACTATCTGATAGGGACCAGCTTGCTAGTGGGGAATGATACCCCGCTTTCGATGAGCGGGAAACCAGTTGCCAGAACATCAAATCCGTTCCGCCACTCGCAGCCTGGCGCTGCGCGCCCTCGGATTGGCCGCCACCTCCGCCGCCCCTGCCGGGATCGGCTTGCGGGTGACGATCCGCAGCGCAGCCGTGTGGCCGCAGGTGCACACCGGCTGCTCCGGCGGGCACAGGCAATCCCGCGCTTCGCGCCGCATGAACTGCTTGACGATCCGATCCTCCAACGAGTGGAAGCTGATGACGGCCAGCCTGCCGCCGGGCCGCAGCAGGTCGAGCGTCTGCGGGAGCGCCTGTTCGAGCTGGCCCAGCTCGTCGTTGACCGCGATCCGCAGCGCCTGGAAGGTGCGCGTGGCCGGGTGAATCCTCTCCCGGCTGGGCGGCTGCGCCCCGGCGACGACCTCAGCCAGGCGCAGCGTGCCCTCGATGGGCCGCGCCGCGACGATAGCCCGCGCGATGCGCCAGGCGTAGCGTTCCTCGCCGTAGCGGGCGATCAGGTCGGCCAGCTCGCCCTCCGGCAGCCCGTTGACCAGATCGGCGGCAGTGACCTCCTGCCGCCGGTCGAAGCGCATATCGAGCGGCCCATCGGCGCGGAAGGAGAACCCCCGCGCCGGGTCATCGATCTGCGGGGATGAGTAGCCTAGGTCGAACAGGATACCATCGACGGGCGCAAGCTCAGCATCGCGGGCAGCCTCGCCGATGGAGGCATACGATGCCTGGGCCAGCGCGATCCGGCCCGTGAAGCGGGCCAGCCGCCCGCTGGCAGCCTGGATCGCTACTGCGTCGCGGTCGAGGCCCAGCAGCCGCCCGTCCGGGGCGGTGCGCTCTAGGATCGCCTCCGCGTGCCCCCCGGCCCCCAGCGTGGCGTCGATCACCGCCGCGCCGGGGCGCAGGTTCAGCGCGGCCAAGACCTCGGCCAGCAGGACGGGCATGTGATGGGCGGAGGCTGTGGCCCGATCCCGGGCTTTCACGGCCCCCACCAGTTCCCCGACATGGCGATCAGCGCCAGCAGCTTGAGTGTGTTGTCGTAATAGCCCCCCTCTTCCACCGGCACGCCTACTGTGAAATCCCAGATCGCGTTGAGCCATGCCTGATTCTCCTGCCCCGCCATCGCCCCGACGCCCAGCGGGGCCACGAAGGCCAGGTCGGTATACCCGTGATCGCCGCTGCTGCTCCCGTCGAGGGCGTAACCTGCCCGTATCGCCGTCGGGTCGCCGCCGGTCTCGGCGCTGATCCAGGCGTTGAGACGGCCCAGCGCCGCGAACCCGCGCGGGTCGCCCGCCAGGAGCACGTCTACGCCGATGCGCCACGGATCGCGGCAGGCGTTGTAGTACGTCCAGCCATCGAACTCCGATTCCAGGAAGTGCGGGTCGGCAGGGCGCGGGTCGGCGTCCACGCCCTGCACGAAGTCCGGCAGCAACCCGGTCTGCGGGCTGTGCCGGGTCTGGATCGTCTCGATCAGAGCGTAGGTTGTGTCGAGCACGTCCGCCCAGGTAGAGTCGCCGGTGGCGTCGGCGTAGGCACGGAAATGGCCGGGCATCCAGTCCGAGGTGCGTGTGCTGAAGTAGTAGCCAGGCTCGTCGGGCGTCACCCAGTCGCCCAGCATGATGGTGGACGTTTCGGGGTTGACCTCGTGCTCGCGGATGGCGTTGATGACGTGGATCGCCTCGGTGTAGTAGTCAATCGGCCCCTCGCTCCCCCACTGACGGTCGGCCAGCAACAGCCCGTAGGCGATATCCATATCGCCGTCAGTGGCCGATCCCGTATTGCCTGGCTCCACGTCGCCGCAGCCCTCGACCTGATTCCAGGCCATCAGGTAGGGATCGTTGACGCTGGGATGATCCTTGAAGTACCAGTACAGGCCGTCGAACAGAGCCTGGGCCTGTGGGTCGTGGCCCGCCATCAGCGCGGTGATGATCATCCCGTAGCCATGCCCCTCGGACACGGAGATACTATCCGAGCCGCCGCCGGTGGCGCTGGTGGTATGCACGTAGGTGCGTCCCTCGCCGCAGCCCTGGCGCAGATACAGGCGCTTCCATTCTGTGTAGAAGTCGGCAACTGCCTGATCCAGCTCTTGCTGGGAGAGGTGGTTGGGCAAGATGGTCCCCGGTGCGTAGGCGACATGCTGAGGAAAGGGGTAGCGCGGCATGGCTGACCCCGAAGACGCTGCGGGCGGGGATTCGATGGCTTCTGCCTGCTCACTGCCGGGCAAGGGGCCAGACTGATCCCCTGCCTGGCCCTCACCGCAGCCGATCAGTACAATCACCAGTAGCGCCAGCCACACCTGTCTCATAGCAGCATCTCCTTGTTGATGCCATGCCCTTTCTGAGGCCATCCCCTCCTCACCCATTGGACATGATGACTCGGCATCTGTCAAATAATTGTAAGGGGGGAAGTAGTCGGAAGGATGATCCTGGTCAGAAGGCCAGCCCCCGGCCATCATTTGCCCCATCAAGACGCGCGGGATACACTTCCTGCCCGCCATGAATCGTCAACCCGCCTTCCGCTATCCGCGACGCCGCGCCCTGCGAGCTATCTTGCAGCGGCTGTCACACCTCGCGCTGACCCTACTGGCGGATTTCCACCTCATCGAGGGTGAGAACTTCCCGACCTGTGGCCCGCTGATCGTGGTCGCTAACCACTTCACCTACCTGGATACGGTGGCCGTGGTGCGCTCCGTCCCCTGGCCGCTGGAGTTTCTGGGCGGGCTGCGTACCCCCGGCGCCCCGGCCAGCACCCGGATCATCCCCTGGTTGTGGGGCTATTACCCGGTGGTGCGCGGCACAGGCTCGCGCTACGCCCTAACCGCCGCCGAGGCGGTGCTGAGGCAGGGTGGGGTTGTTGGCATCTTCCCAGAGGCGGGCAACTGGGCAACCGTGCTGCGCCCGGCCCGCCCAGGCAC
Organism: Anaerolineae bacterium; assembly: GCA_034434995.1. Taxonomy (GTDB): domain Bacteria; phylum Chloroflexota; class Anaerolineae; order Aggregatilineales; family UBA3940; genus DAOTYF01. The sequence continues at coordinate 1,605 of DAOTYF010000023.1, read as the reverse complement.
GGCGTATCTAGCCGCCCGCACCGGCGCGCCTCTCCTCCCGCTGGGCCTGGACGGGCTGCTGGACGTATTCCCCAGCCTGAAACGAGGTCGGCGCGCCCGCGTGACGGTGCGCGTCGGCAGGCCGTTTGGCCCCTTTACGGTCAATGGGCGGGGCCGCCAACGCCGCGACCAGCTTGAGGAGATCGGCCACCACATCATGCGCCACATCGCCGGGCTGATCCCGCCGGAGCGCCGGGGTTATTACTCCGATGACCCGGCCATCCGCGAGGCAGCGCGGGGCACGGAAATCTACCCCTGGGCCAGCCGGACCGAGGAGGAGTTTGAGGCGGGCGAGCACTGGCGCGCCCGCCGGCGGGGGCCTCCCCCCGGCTGAGGCTCGATCCCGGCCCGCCTTGCCGTGCCTCTTTTTGCTCATCAGCCCAGTTAATCCATCCTCTGTCACCCTTTTGCCACCACAAGGAGCGCAGCATGGAAGCCAGCATCCCTCTCCCCGGAGCCACGCGCCGCGAGCGCTGGGCCTGGTACTTGTATGACTTCGGCAATTCGGCCTACGCGGCGGTCGTTCTGCTGGCGATCTACTCCGCGTACTTCAAGGAGAGCGTGGTTGGCGGCGCGGAAGGGTCGCGGCTGTGGGGCATCGCAGTGGGGATCGCTATGTTAGTGGTCGCGCTGCTCTCGCCTGTCCTGGGCACTATCGCCGACTTCTCCGGGGCTAAGAAGCGCTTCCTGTTCTTCTTCACGGCGCTGTCGTGCACCTTCACAGCGCTGCTGTTCTTCGTGCAGGCGGGTGATGTGCTCACCGGAATGCTGTTCTTCATCCTGGCGGAGATCGGCTACCGCAGTTCGCAGGTGTTCTACGACGCGCTGCTGCCGGAGGTCTCCACTCCGGAGGACATCGGCGAGGTCTCCGGCAAGGGTTGGGCTATTGGCTCAGCAGGCGGGATCGTGTGCCTGCTGATCGTGCTGGCGCTGATCCTGCTGGTCGGCGGCCCGCTGATGGTACGTCTGTCGTTCTTCATCACCGCCATCTTCTTTGCAGGGTCGGCCCTCCCGATCTTCGCCTGGCTGCGGGAGCGCGCTCAGCCGCAGCCGCTCCCGGCGGGCGAGACCTACTTGAGCATCGCTGCGGGGCGGCTTGCCGCCACCTTCCGCGATGTGCGCCGCTTCCGTGAGGCGGTCAAGTTCATCATCGCCTTCTTGATCTACAACGACGGGATCATCATGGCGCTGGATTTCGCCGCCATTGTAGGGGCGGTGCTGTTTGGCATGGATCAGCAACAGTTGATCATCCTGATGATCCTGGTGCAGGTCACCAGCATCGGCGGGGCGTACCTGTTCGGCGTTCTGGCCCGGCGGTGGAGCAGCAAACGCTCGCTGCTGCTATCGCTGGCGCTGATGATCGGCGCGGTGGGGTGGATGTTGTTCAACACCACCCTGAGCGGGTTCTTCGTCATCGCGGCGCTGGCCGGCTTCGCGTTGACCGGCGTGCAGTCGGTCAGCCGGACGCTGGTGGGGGAGTTCAGCCCACCGGGCAAGAGCGCCGAGTTCTATGGCTTCTTCTCGGTGGCGGGCCGCACCTCGTCGTTCATCGGCCCCACCGTATAC
>DAOTYF010000022.1:0-8992 GCA_034434995.1 Anaerolineae bacterium | reverse complement strand
GTTTGATCTCGACCAGCAGTTCGCGCGTCAGGGCGTGGCCGTTGGAGAGCACCAGCGGCTCCATGCCATTCTCGCGGATGAAGGCCACGATCTCGACGATGTCCGGGTGCAGGATCGGCTCGCCACCCGCAATACTGATGTTGTAGACGTTGCGCCAGCGTTTGAGAAACAGGATATCTTCTTTGAGGGCTTCGAGGGGTCTGTGCCCGGCGATCTGCTGGCGATAGCATCCCAGGCAGTAGATGTTGCACTTATCGGTAGTTTCCAGCCAGCCTATCGGGTTGTCGTTCATTGACCAGGGCATACGGTACAGGTTGCGCTTGTCTAGCTCTTGCATAGCCCGCTCTCCTTTCTGGGTGCGAGAACCTATCGTGCCCCTCCTCACTGGAAGCATCTATCAAACCCATAGATGGCGCACCGGCCCCACCGCCTTTGTGCAATAGAACCCCGCCGCACACGCCGCGATACACATACATTCACCCCCCCAGCGGAAGCTCAGCACCCTGGCGAGCCAGCCCTACTGAGCAATCAGTCATTCCCAGCCGGTAGAACCAGCGAGTGAAGGCGGATGCCCGGCGAGTCGCGGAAGCGGTCAGCGATCTCGCCCAGCGTCTCGCCCGTCACCGGATGGACGAAGTCGGGGTCGAGGTCGGCCAACGGCAGGGCAACATGCGCATGTTGGGTCACGTCCGGGTCGGGCAGGATCAGCTCCGACGAGCCATCCTCGTACTCGATGGTCAGGCCGAGCACCTCACTGCCGTAGAGCACCACATCGAGGTCGAGGGTGCGCGGGGCGAACTTATCAGCAGTGCGGACGCGGTCGAGCGCCTCTTCCAGCGGGCGCAGCACGTCACGCTGAAGGCGCAGGATCGAGAGCGACGTTTCGACCAGGATGGCCGCGTTGAGGAAGGGCGGCTGGTCGGGGTTGGCCCGGCCCTGCGCGTCAATGGCTGCTGACTCATAGACCTGCGAGACGGCGAGAAGCCTCAAGCCGGGGGTATCCGCCAGCCGCCGTACTGCTTCCGGCAGGTAGCGTTCTGGCTCGACGTTCGACCCCAGGGTGATGAAGGCCCGCACCGGCTCGCGGCCTTTGCTCCTAAGGGGTGAAGTCTGCCCGATCACGGTCGATCTCCACGCCGACGGATTGGGCGAAGCGCAACGCGCCGGGCTTCTCGACTCGCACGATGGCCCGCTCCGCGCCGTGCTCGATGCACAACCGGGCGATGGCCGTCGCCAGCGCCTCGACGGTGTAATAGGCCGACGGCTCGACGTGGGCGATGATGGCTTTGGCGAGGGTGCGGTAGTTGAGCGAATCGTCCACGCTGTCGGATTCGCCCGCCCGGCGCAGGTCAGCGAATAGGGTCAGGTTGATGACGACATCCTGCCTATCCCTGCGCTCGTGGTCGGTGAGGCCGATCACGGTGCGCAGGAGCAGGTCTTGGATGAGGATTTTGTCCGCAGATGGCATAGGGTTGGTAGCAGATAGTTGTTGGTTGATGGTAATTGGCAGTTGGTTGTTGGCTGAGATGCTGAAGTGCTGACATGCCGAAATGCTGCTTGCTAATGCCCCACCGGCCCCAGCAGCGACTCGCCGCCGTCTACGTGGATCACGGCCCCGGTCACGAAGTCGTTGGCGGCCAGGTACAGCACCGTCTCGGCGAGGCGCGCTGGGTCGCCGGGGCGCTTCAGCGGCACGCGCCCGCCGATCTCGCGCCACGCTTCGCTATCCGGCTCCACGCCCGGCGGCGGCAGGATCGCGCCCGGCACAACGGCGTTGACCCGGACCGCCGGGGCCAGCTCCCGCGCGGCAACCCTGGTCAGATGTAATAACCCCGCCTTGCTGACGGCGTGATGCGCGAAGTCCAGCCAGGGATGCACCCCGCTCAGATCGGCCAGGTTGACGATCAGCGCCGGGTCGCCGGAGCGGTCGGCGGCGCGCATCAGGCGGGCCGCGGCCTGGATGCACAGGAACGGCGCACGCAGGTTGACCGCCATCACGCGATCCCAGTCGGCGGCGGTGATGGCGTCGAAGGATGCGCGCTCGAACAGAGCAGCGCTGTTGACCAGCACGTCCAGCTCCCCGAAGCGATCGCGGATCGCGGCGAACAGCGCCTCGATCTGCGCCGGGTCGGCGAGGTCAGCCTGGACGGTCAGCGCTTCGACGCCCAGGGAGCGGATGTCAGCGGCGGTTTGCTCCGCCTCAGCAGAAGAGCCACCGTAGTGGAGGACGATGTGCGCTCCCTGCTCTGCCAGCGCCAGCGCGATGGCCCTGCCGACCCGCCGCGCGGCCCCGGTGACCAGCGCAATCGTGTTGCCTAAATCCACCGCTGACCTCTCTATAAACGACGTAGGGGTAGGTTTCGGACCTGCCCCTACACCATACCATTAAACGACACAACCTCAAAGTGCAATGGTGGCTACCGATACAGGCTACTTCCCGATCATGCGGTAAAACTCGTCCCGCAGGTCGCGGTTGGTGCGGAACTCGCCACGCGCCGCTGTGGTGACCATGTTGACGCCGTGCTTCTTCACGCCGCGCAGCGAGGCACACGAGTGCTCGCCTTCGACCACCACCATCACCCCCGCCGCACCCAGCGAGTCGGCCAGCGCGTCGGCGATCTCGTTGGTCAGGCGCTCCTGCACCTGGAGCCGCCGGGCGAACATATCCACGATGCGCGGAATCTTGCTCAGGCCCACCACCTTATCGGTCGGGATGTAGGCCACGTGGGCCTTGCCGGTGAAGGGCAGCATGTGGTGCTCGCACAGTGACTGGTACTCGATGTTGCCGACCACGATCATCTCGCCGTCGCCATACTCCACGTCGAACATCGCGCCGTTGATGATCGTCTCCACATCCTGGGCGTAGCCTTCCAGCAGCTCGGCGTACATGCGGGCGACGCGCTGCGGAGTCTTCAGCAACCCATCCCGGTCGGGGTTCTCCCCGACTGCGCACAGGATCGTGCGGACGGCCCCCTCAATGGCCGTCTGGCTATCCACAGCCGGCAGCAGCGAGAGCGGAGCGGCTCCCACTTCCTGGCGGCGATGGTCCCCATTTTGTGCCTTCGGCTTGGCGCGTGTAGTGTGCTGTGACATGTCCATATTCTAGTTCCCCCGGTTATCTTGGATGCGGCGCAATGGGCTGGACGCTTATCCACCTAAACAGACAGGCTGACGGCCAAAAACCTTACTTGTGCAGTCCAGTTTCTTCCCCATCGGCGACACGCCATAGAGTGTAGCGAGAGACCCAGATATTTGCAAATATTGGACAAAAAATCGAACAAACTACCTGTGCCGGGAGGTCTATAGAGTATCGAAGTAGCTCGCCAGCTCCGCCTTGACCGCCTCCAACGAGTCGATAACGAATAGCACACGGTTAAAGCTCCAGATAGCCTTATCGTGCTGGAGCACATTCTCCACCGTGAATGGCTGAAGCGGAACCGCGCCCGACAGCGCGTGCGCCATCTCGCCCGAAGAGGAGATCAGGCCCGCCCCGAAGACCTTCAGCGCCCCGCCTTCCCGGATCAGGCCGAACTCGGTGCTGAACCACGCCAGACGTTTGATGTTTTCGCGGGCCTCGTCGTCGGCGCGCTGGAAGGCGGGCGCGAACAGGTCTTGAAACGCGGTGTATTCCGGCAGCACCATGAAGGGTAGGTGGCCGAAGATATCGTGGAACATATCCGGCTCGGGGGTAAAGTCCAGCTCATCCCACGAGCGCATGTAGTCGGTGACCAGGAACTCGCGGCGGGCGAAGTGATCGTACCACTGGACCGCATCCGAGTAACGCACCGTCGTCCGCACTGTCCTCCAACCAGTGCGCGGGGTGATCACGGCGTTCAGTTCCTCGATCTCTGGAACGCGATCCGCCGGCAGGCCCAGGATGTCGAACCCGGCCAGATATTCGTGACAAGCATACTGCCGCACCGCCTCGGCCTGCCGGGCATACAACGCCTCCCAGACTGCGTTGTGTTGATTAACCATGATGCTCATAGCCAGCCTCCTCTTAAAAATCGGGACCGATACCTCTGACAAAAGAACTCGCCCCTCCGATCCGCACGGATCGCAAGGGCGAGTTCTTAATAGCCAGCGTGCCGCCTGCCGCTATTGCCTGTCCGGGCAGTCTGCCCGAATGAAAAAGCCCCTGCGATCCAGCCGGATCACAAGGGCGAATTCACAGGCGGGGCGGCTGCGCCCGCTGCTCGAATCGCGGTACCACCTTGCTTCGTGAGGCCCGTTCGGGCCAGCACCTCACACGGCTGCAAAGGCAAGCGGGCCTCACCTTGAGTTCAAGCGCCTGCCTTCAGGGCGCTCTAGCGCGCTAACGGGCGCACCCGTCCTGACATAAGACCCATCTACTCTACGGTCGTTCCTTCAGGCGGCTCCCAAGGGTACTTCGATCCGCGCCGTCCGGCCTGCTCGCACCACCCGCCGACTCTCTGTTGTCACCAGCGCGCCTCTACTGGGGCTTGTTCACAGCCTGTGCCGATATGCAGTTAACGGCTAATTACGACATAGTATATCATATCCTGTCAAGAGGCAGGCCAGATTTCAGATTTGGCAGGCCAAATTTGGCAAGACGGCCCCACCTCTACTATCATGGCCGCAACTTGTTGCCCAAACGCGGGAGAGGAACTAGCATGATGAGCAGACCGTTGTTGATTGTCATCCTTCTGGCGATCCTCCTAATGGGATGCAGCGCCCCCCCCGAAGTGCCCACTACGGAGCCTACTGGGGAGATCGCGGCGGGGCCGGCCACTGAAACCCCATCCCCGGAGCCTACCGCCACACCCGAGCCAACGGCCACACCGGAACCGACCGCCGTCCCCCAGGCCACGCCGACCGCTGCGCCCAGCGACCGGATCGGGATGCTGGGCGCGCCGACGGAGGAGGATGCCGCGCTGTACGAGGCCCTGTTAGCGCTCGTGCCGCCTTATAACGACCCCATCGCGGCAGCGATTGCGCTCAAGGGGGTCGATCCCGCCGATATTCCCCCGCCACCGACCGGGCCGCCGCCGACCTATCGGCCCGGCGATGTCGTAGACTTCGTCGTCCTGCACTCCGACTCGCGCGATCTGATCGATATCCAGGCGGAGCTGGTGCATCGGTCGCGGCACGCCTACTTCTTCGTGGATACCCTCAGCAGCGCCGTCAACGCCACCCGCTTCCCGGCCACGCCGGAGGATTGGCGCGCGGCGGGAGATACCTTCGACCGCGCGTATGAGGCTGTGCGGGCCGTGTTCGGCGAGGAAGCCTCGCCCGGGATCGATGGCGACCCGATGCTGTACATTGTCCATTCCGACCGGCTGGGCAACGTTGGCGGCTACTTCAGTGGCCCCGATACCCTTCCCAGGGCCGTCAACGAGCATTCCAACGAGCACGAGATGTTCTTCATCTCCATCCAGGGCAGCACCGGCATCGCCAGCGAGTATTACAACAAGACCCTGGCCCACGAATTCCAGCACATGGTCCTGCAAAACGTCGATCCGAGCGAGGTCTCATGGCTCAACGAGGGTCAGAGCGAACTGGCCCAGCAGGTGGCCGGGCTGCGCGGGGATGATTGGGTGAGCGAATACCTCACCAACCTTGACCAATCGTTATGGTTCTGGGGCAGCGAGGCTTCGGACTATGGCCATGCCTACCTGTTCGTGGATTACCTCTTCGAGCGGTTTGGCACGGAGTTTATCACCGCCCTGGCCGCCAACCCGCTGGACGGCTTCGCGGGCGTCGATGACACCCTGGCCGCGATGGGCCGCAACGAGACGTTCGATCAGGTGTACGCGGACTTCCTGGTAGCGGCGGTGCTCAATAACCCCTCCATCGGCGATGGACGCTTTGCGTTCCGCGAGACTAGCGGGGGCAGCCCAGCCTACACGGAAGCGTTCCGCGAGCTACCCGTCAACTACACCGGCGAGGTAACGCAGTACGGCCTGGACGTGTTCTCGGCCAGGCTCCAGGGTCAGACAACCCTGACCTTCACCGGGGCGCAAACCGCCATGCTCGTCCCGGCGGATGCTCACAGCGGGCGCTTCATGTGGTGGTCCACTCACAACGATTCAGCCTTCAGCACGCTGACCCGCGAGGTCGATCTGAGCGGCGTGGACAGCGCCACGCTCCACTTTGCGACGTGGTATCACATCGAGCGGCACTTCGATTATGCCTACGTCATGGCCTCGACCGACGGCGGCAGCACCTGGACGACGCTGCCCGCCCTCACCACGACGGACGAAAACCCGCTCGGGTTGAACTTCGGGCACGGGTTCACCGGGCGCAGCGGCGGTGAGCCAGCCTGGATCGAGGAGACAGTAGACCTCAGCGCCTATACCGGGGAGACCATCTTGCTGCGCTTTGCGATGGTCACCGATGAGGCGTACAGTGAGCCAGGCTTCCTGGTAGATGACATCTCGATCCCGGAGATCGGCTGGTCGGACGACGTGGAGGGCGGTGAGGACGGCTGGGTCGCTGATGGCTTCGCCCGCATCCACAACCGCGTGCCGCAGCGTTGGCTGGTGCGGGCCGTGTTGCTCGGCAAGAACGGGGTTGCGAGTGTTCGGGATGTGGCAGTTGAGGGTGGCATCGGGACACTCGATCTCGACTATAACCAGATCGATTCGGCGCTACTCTTCGTCAGCGGCATCACGCGCTTCACGACCGTTCCCGCGCCATACCAGATCACGGTGACGGCGCGATAGCTCCTCGCACAATGGCAACCGGAGGGGCGGGCCGCGGCCCGCCCCTCCGCCGCCTCAATGCCGAAACACGATACAATCCGTGACATGGCGATGCGGATCAAGGCCACCGACCTGTACGTGCTCACCGAGTGCAACCGCCAGGTCTATCTGGACTATCACGGCGATCCTGCCGACCGCGTGCCGCTCGCGCCGTACTACACCTGGCTGATCGCACGTGGCTTGGACTTCGAGCAACAGGTGATCGCTTCCCTGGGTGTGTCTCCGCTCGACTTCCCCACGGACGACCTCGACGCAGGCTTCCAACAAACGCTGGCCTTGATGCGGCAGGGGATCGCCCTAATCTACCAGGGCGTATTGATACACGGCAACCTGGTCGGGCAACCCGACCTGCTCCAGCGCGTCCCCGGCGCGTCTCGCTTCGGCCCCTATTTTTACCGCCCCATCGACGTGAAATCGGCCAGCCGCGCCGAGCGTGGTCACCGCCTTCAGGTGATGGCCTACATTGCCCTATTGGAAGCGATCCAGGGTGCGCGACCCGACGGGGCGTTGTGGCTGCGCCCCCCGGTCGGTGAGGAGTCGGCTGAGGGGGATCATGTTGAGGAGATCGTCAAATTTGACGAACGGCTCTATCAGGAAGCGCTTGAGCAAGTGCTGGCCCTGGCGGCGGGCCGCGAGCCGCTGCCGTTCGTCTCGTCGGTCTGCAACCAGTGCGCCTGGCAGGAGGTGTGCCGCCCCATCGCCGAGCGGCAGCAGGATGTGTCGCTGATCCCGGGGCTGCGGCGGGCCACGTGGGATGAGCTGCACGCGCGCGGGCTGGGCACGCTACGGGCAGTGGCCGGCCTGCCTCGAGAGGTGCTGTTGAACGTCAGGGGGATCGGTGAGAAGACCGCCGACTTCATCCGCCTTCAGGCACAGGCATTGGTCAATGGGCAGGTGATCCAGATCGCCCCGCCCCCCTTGCGGCCCGCTGACCCCGCGATCTTCTTCGATGTGGAGAGCCTGCCCGGTGAGGGGTTGTTCTATCTGATGGGCACGCTGATCCGGCAAGCAGGCCGTGACTCGTTCGCCTGTGACCTGGCCCGCCAGCCGGAGGACGAAGGCGCGATGTGGCAATCCTTCCTGACCCGCATGGATGCGCTGGCAGGCCCGGTCTACCACTACGGCGTGTACGAGCGCACCGCCGTCCGCAGGCTGGCAGACAAGCACAGCGACGGCGGGCGTGCCGGGGCGCTGCTTGACCGAATGATCGACCTGGAACGGGCGCTGAGGGACTCAGTGGTGCTGCCGCTAAGCGGCTACTCGCTGAAGGAGGTGGGGCCGTGGCTGGGCTTCGAGTGGACGGGGCAGACGGGCAGCGCCGACGAGGCCATGATCGAATATCTGGGCTGGCTGGACGACGGCGACCCCGCGCATCTCAGCCACATCCTGCGCTACAACGAGGATGACTGCCGGGCCACGGCAGCGGTCTACGACTGGCTATTGAGTCTGGCCCCGAATGACCTGTAAGGATGGGGTCTCTACCGCTCGCCCTTGTGGAGGAATCGGTGGCTTCTTCGCGCTACCCTATCCCCGCCCAGACGACCCGCGTCGAAACGACGGTGGTGAACTCGCGGTTCATCGCCACCATCGGCGAGGCGCGTTCCGTCGGGGACGCGCGAGCCTTCGTTGAGGCTGTGCGGTGGGAGTTTCATGATGCCACCCATAACGTGTATGCCTTCCGCGCGGGCTACGGCGCGTCTGTCACCGAGGGGATGAGCGACGACGGCGAGCCGCCGGGCACAGCGGGCCGCCCCGCGCTGGCTGTATTGCGCGGCGCGGATCTGGGCGATGTTGTGTTGGTGATCACCCGCTACTTCGGCGGGACGAAGCTGGGCACGGGCGGGCTGGTGCGGGCCTATACCGAGGCGGCGCAGGCCGCCCTGGCAGCCCTGCCCGTCGCACAGCGCATCGAGCGGCAGCAGGGGTTAATTGCCGTGCCCTATCCCCTATACGAGCCGGTCCGGCTGCTGGTGGAATCGCACGGCGGGAAGATCGAGGCGGAGGATTTCAGCGGGGATGTGACGCTGACGGTGCTGTTCGCGGTCGACGCCTGTGCGGACTTTGAGGCCGCGCTGGCGGGACTATCGGCAGGCAGGATTCAGGTTAGATGGTTGTAGTTTCGCCAGGGGCAAAGGAAAATACGGACTTCTATCGAAGGCCTAGGTTCCCACTCCGTAGGTGGAGCAGTAGGATCGGCGCTGGCGGGCTTAACGACCGGGTTCGGGAAGGGACCGGGTGGGGCCCCGCCGCGGGGTTCACCAGAAGAC
>DAOTYF010000021.1:0-3047 GCA_034434995.1 Anaerolineae bacterium | reverse complement strand
GGGTGGGGGTGAGGCTACCATTTCTTAAATACCCTGCATGAAACTAATGCCTCCCCTGCTCCCCCATGCACACTCAGAGCTTGGAGTTGGCCTTAACGAATTGGATGACCTCGTCCACATAGGCGAACGCCAGGCAGACGACGGTATCTGCCCCGCCGTAGTAGATCGCCATGCGACCCGTGCCCGCATCGGTCAGGGCCGCGCAAGGAAAGGCCACATTGGGCACATCACCGGTGCGTTCGTAGGGCGCCTGTGGGGCCAGCAGATACGGTTCGCCCCGGTAAATCACCTTCCACGGCTGATCTAGATCCAGCAGGGCGGCGCCAAAGCTGTAGACAAACCCATTGCAGGATGTCAGAACGCCATGATAGATCAACAGCCAGCCCTCCTGGGTTTCAATGGGCACGGGGCCTGCCCCGATCTTGGTCGCCTGCCAGCCGCTGGTGGCGCCCATCACAAACCGGTGGCGCCCCCAGTGCACCATATCCGGGCTTTCGCTGTAGTAAATATCGCCAAAGGGAGTGTGCCCGTTATCGCTGGGACGGCTCAGCATGGCATACTGGCCATTGATCCGGCGCGGAAACAGCACCCCGTTGCGATTGAAGGGCAGAAACGCATTCTCCATCTGGTAGAAGGTTTGGAAGTCGTGGGTATAGCCGACGCCAATGGTGGGGCCGTGATAGCCGTTGCACCAGGTGATGAAGTAGCGATCTTCCAGCCAGGTCACCCGCGGATCGTACGAGTATTGAAACTCGTTGATTTCGGCCACCCGGGGATCGTCCGCTACCCACCGGATTCGCTGGGGGTCAATGGTCCAGTCCACACCGTTCGCGCTGCGACCGGCATGGAGCTGCATCACACGGCGTTGGTCGTCGCAGCGGAAGACACCCGCGAATCCCCCTTCAAACGCGACGACCGCGCTGTTGAAGATGCTGTTGGCAGTGGGCAGGAGGTTGGGGGAAATGATCGGGTTCCTGGCGGAGCGCCAGACGACCGCGCTCGACCCCGCGGGCCGATCCTCCCAGGGGATATGGGGAAGGCTGGAGCCGCCGACCAGCGACGGCCATGCTGCCTGGGCCATGTCTGCCTCTCAGATGAATACCGGATTCAGGGGATCGCGGAGCGGTCTATGTGCCGCCCCGCTTGAGTTTTTAGTTGGCTGGTGCTCATCATACAGTGCCTGGTGGCCGGAGTCAAGCTCGAAATGCGCTTGCTCCGGCTGGCGGGCGAAAGTATACTGGGCGCGGTCTATGGGGGCGGTTCGAGGCCGCAGCCGCACATCTCCTCTTTTCCCTTCAGACCATCCGACGCTGGCAGCGAGGAGCGGGCCTGTGAGCCGTTCGACAGCCGACGTTGTCATCTGCGGTGCGGGGATCGCGGGGGTCGCGGCTGCCTACGAGCTGGCGGTGCGAAGCCGAGTCGGGCATGTGATGCTGGTGGACGAGCGCCCGCCTCTGACCCTGACTAGCGACAAATCCACCGAGGCATACCGCAACTGGTGGCCGGGGCCGGACGATGCCATGATCCGGCTGATGAACCGCAGCATTGACCTGCTGGAGGCCCTGGCGCGCGAATCCGGCAACCGGTTCCTGCTGAACCGGCGGGGTTACCTCTATGCCACCGCTGACCCGGCCCGTGCGGTGGAGTTGCGGCGGCTGGCCGAACAGGCCGCCAGCCAGGGAGCCGGGCCGCTGCGGCTTCACGCCGGGCTGCCGGACGATCCCGTCTATCTGCCCGCGCACGCTGAGCAGTTTGAAGACCAACCCACCGGCGCCGACCTGATCACCCATCCTGCCCTGATCCGGGAGCACTTCCCGTACCTCTCCGAGCACACCCTCGCCGTGCTGCACGCCCGGCGCTGCGGCTGGTTCAGCGGGCAGCAGCTCGGCATGTACCTGCTAGAATGCGCCCGACGGGCAGGCGTGACGCTGCTGAGCGCCCACGTCAGCCAGATCGCGATCACGGGGGGGCGTGTGGCAGGCGTATCACTGGATGTGCCTGGCTCGTCGGTGACCATCTCGACAGGCCGGTTCGTCAATGCCGCCGGGCCGCTGGTTAGAGAGGTCGCTGCCTGGATGGGGGTCGATCTGCCCGTCTTCTGCGAGCGCCATCTCAAGGCGTCGTTCAAGGACTCCCTGGCCGTCATCCCGCGCGATGCACCCCTGCTGATCTGGCAAGACCCGCAAGCCCTTCCGTGGAGCGAGGAGGAAATGCGGATGCTAGCCGAGTCGCCCGACATGCGCTGGCTGCTGGAGACCTTCCCGCCCGGCGTTCACTGCCGCCCAGAGGGCAGCCGGGAGAGTCAGCAAATCTTGATCCTGTGGCCCTACCACGCCGAGCCAGTTGAGCCGGTCTTCCCATTCCCGCTCGACCCGGCTTTTCCCGAAGTGGCGCTGCGCGGGATGTCGGCCATGCTGCCGGGGCTGCGAGCCTACTTTGACCCGCTCCCCAGACCGTATGTGGATGGCGGCTACTACACCCGAACCGGTGAGAATCGCTTGCTGTGCGGGCCACTGCCCGTTGAGGGGGCTTACGTGATCGGCGCGCTCTCGGGCTATGGGTTGATGGCCGCCTGTGGCGCTGCTGAACTGCTGGCCGCGCATGTGACCGGCAGCGCATTGCCCGCCTATGCCCCCGCCTTTGCGCTGAGCCGCTACGACGACCCCGCCTATCAGGCCCGGCTGCTGCATTGGGGCGATACCGGCCAACTGTAATGAGGGATCGATGCCATACCCCATCTACGACTTCGGCGGATCGGGGCCACTGATCCACCTCGCTATCGCCAACGGTTTTCCGCCGCACACGTACCGCCCGCTGGTGGAGCCGCTCACTGACCACTACCGTGTTATCTCGCTGCTGCCACGGGCCTTGTGGACTCCTCCCCCGCCTCCTGAGGACTTTCACACCTGGCGGCAGATGGCCGCCGACCTGCGGGCTGGGCTTGACGAACAGGGGATGGATGGGGTGATCGGGGTGGGGCATTCGATGGGGGGCGTGGCCCTGATGCTGGCCGCCCTAGCCGAGCCGCAACGGTTCCGCGCGTTGGT
>DAOTYF010000020.1:0-89075 GCA_034434995.1 Anaerolineae bacterium | reverse complement strand
ACCCCCACCTGGCCGATCCGCCGCAGCAGCGCCCGGTGCGCCTCGATGACCCGCACCGCCTCGGCATCCCCCGCGTACTGCGCCAGCAGATCGGCCATCACCTGCTCCGCCGCCTCGCTGGTCAGGAGCGCGGTGTGCTCGGCGGCCAGCCGCCGCTTCTCCTCCATGCTCCGTGCGCTGAGGAACGCCAGCACCGCCTCGGCGACCGCCGCCTTGGATACCTCTACCTCCTGCACCCTAATGACCCCTAGCTCAACCAGCCGCTTCAGCAGCTCGGGATTCTCGTCGAAGAACTGCTTCAGCTCCGCTGGCGACATGCCTTGCAGCCTCTCCAAAACGCCGGCCAGCTACGGCGGCAAGGGACGGCGGGGTGAGGCGCTGAGCCAGCCGGGGAGCGGCTGCCCGCTGACCTCCTGCCACAGCGCCGCAAAGCCCGGGATGCGCCCCGCAAACCCACGCAGGATGTGGCGCGTCACTCGGATATCGCCCGGCAGGTCGCGCGCCTCGAAGAACTGCAGCGCCTCCCACATCAGGCGAACGGCCTCGCGCGGCTGGCCCTGATCCAACCTGAGCTGGGCGAACATCGCCTTCATCACCGCTTCATCCCGCAGTGAGCCGATGGTATGGTACAGGTCGGCGGCCTGCTGGAAGAACGCAGCAGCCGCATCGAAGTTCCCCTGTAATCGTTCCAGGTCGCCCAGCGCCCGCCGCGTGTGGGCTTCGCCCACCCGGTCGGGGATGGCGCGGTACAGCTCCAGCGCCTGCTCGTAGTGCTGGCGCGCGCTCGGATACTGGGCTTCCAGAACGTCGAGGTCGCCCAGCGCCTGCAGCGCGTTGGCTTCGCCCAGCCGGGCGGGGATGGCGCGGTACAGTTCCAGCGCCTGCTCGTAGTGCTGGCGCGCGCTCGGATACTGGTCTTCCCGAACGTCGAGGTCGCCCAGCGCCCGCAGCGTGTTGGCTTCGCCCAGCCGGTCGGGGATGGCGCGGCACAGCTCCAGCGCCTGCTCGTAGTGCTGGCGCGCGCTCGGATACTGGTCTTCCCGAACGTCGAGGTCGCCCAGCGCCTTCAGCGTGTTGGCTTCGCCTCTCTTATCACCACGCGCAACGGCGACCCGCAGCGCCTCGTCCAGCCATTCGTGCAGGTCGCGGCGGTAGTGGCGCAGGGAAAGGAACTGATAGGCAGCGACCACGAAGTCCACCAGCCGTCCCGGCTCGTGGTCGCGCGCCCAGCGGAAGGCATGTTGATACTGCGCCAGGTCGGGGTCAAGGGGGCTGACGTCCAGCTTCTCCCCGATCCAGTACTCCGCCTGGCGCTGGTAGTGCGTCAGGTGCAGCCCTCGTGCCCAGGCCGCCTCGCCCTCACGCTCCAACAGCCCCAGCGCGTAGGCCCGCAAGATGGCGTGCTGCGCCCAGCGGCCCGGCCTTTCCGCCTCGAGCGAGGTCACCAGCGACCGTGCAGCGAACGTTTCCAGGAACCCCGCCGCCTGGTCCGGCCCATCCTGACCACCCCATACCGCCGCTGCTGCCTCGGTCGAGAAATCCGACTGCGGTGGAGCGAACGCCCCCAGCGCCCGGAAGCGCCGCTGGTGTTCGCCGTCCAGGTCGTCGTAGCTGAACTTCAGCGCGATCTCCACGTCCTTTTCCGGGTTGTAGTCGTCGGTCATGGGCAGCCCACCGAAGCCCTCGCCGCGCTTCACCCGTCCCAGCAGGTCGGCCACGCCATCCGTGCGCCGCCTCACGCCGGCCCGCGTCGCCAGCGACCGCGCGGCGATATCCAGCGCCTGGGCGTGGCGGCCCAGCCCTTCGGCCAGCTTCCTCAGCAGATCGTCGGGCAGGTCATCCAGGTGACGGCGCAGCAGTTCCAGCGCGTCGTCGGGAGTCAGCACGGGCAGTTCCATCAACCCCAGTTGGCGGGCGATGCGCGTGTCGCGCGTGGTCGCCAGAATCCGCGCGTCGTCGGGCAGGGCGCGGCGCAGCGGCTGGATGGCTTCGATGTCCCACACATCGTCCAGCACCGCTAGCAGGGGGCCGTGGCCGCTCAGCAAGGCGGCTACCCCGGTGGGGTCCAGCCGTACTTCCGCCTCGGCCCGTCCCGCTGCCTGCCGGATAAGCTGCGTCACCAGGATATCGCCACCGTAAGCGTAACCCGCCCAGCGGTCGAGGATCGGCTGGCAACGCTCGGCGCTACGGAAGTTGAAGCCCAGCTCGGCCCACACCACCCCGCCGCCGAACTCCGCGCCGTGTTGGTGGCGGTACAGGCTCGCCAGGGTGCTCTTACCCACCCCCGCCATCCCCGCCACCGCCGCCGTGATGGCCGTCTCCGGGTGAGCTTGCAGGCGCTGGTGCAGTTCGCCCAGCTCGGCCCGCCGCCCCACCGCCCGCTCCCATAGCCTGCGCGGGTCGGCTTCGTCGGGCCGCTTCCAGTGCGGCCCCGGCAGTTGAATCGTCTGTTGGATGGTCAGGTCGCCGCCCGCCACATACAGCGTGCCGAGCACGTGCCCGGCCACGTTCACGGTGATGGCGCGGCGCTTGTCCACAAGGCCAGAGGGGATCATAGGCGGGCCTCCGGTGGTGGCAGGAGAGACATGCCGCCATTAAACACCGGCTTTCCGGCGTTGTCAACGGCGTCTGCTCTCCCAGAGCGCCGTCAATCAGGAGATGGACATGGTGGGATGGGGCAGGGGGATCGACTGCCTCAGACACCAGAATCGGGCAGAGGCCAGCGGTAACCGGCCCCTGCCCGAGGGAAGGCACAGATGGGGAAGCTTGGTCAACCCCTCATCCGGTACTGAAATCCGCGCCCTGCCGGGTCGGGCCGCCAGGATTGCAGGGCCTTCATATAATTGGCGCGTTCGAAGGCCGCTGGGTCGCCGATGTGACGCATACTCATGCTGCCGCGCATCTGCGCCACGGACTCATATTCGTGTTCCTCCATCCAGCGAGTCAGCTCGTCCAGAATCGCTCCGATGCGCTCGATGCCATTCTTCAGCAGTTCAGCCGCCATCATGGTGACGTTGGCCCCGGCCATGATGCCTTTGAGCACGTCCTCATGAGTATGAACCCCATTGGTGATGGCAAAGTCTGCCTGAACCTGCCCATAGAGGATCGCCACCCAGCGCAGCGCCACCCGCATATCGAACGACGAACTGAACACCAGGCTCGGCACAACCTCCAGCGCCTCAAGGTCGAAGTCCGGCTGGTAGAATCGGTTAAACAGCACAAAGCCGTTGGCGCCAGCTTCCGCCAGTTGGAGGATCATATTCCCGGTGGCGCTGAAGAACGGGCTGAGCTTGACCGCAAGCGGGATGGTCACATTGGCCCGGACATCCCTCACCACGTCAAGGTACATCTGTTCAACGACCTGGCCTGTGATATGGGTGGAGGTGGGGATGTAGTAGATATTCAGTTCTAGCGCATCAGCGCCCGCCTGCTGGATTCGTTGCGCGTACTCGATCCAGCCACCCGTTGAAACGCCGTTCAGGCTGCCAATGATGGGGATGTCCACCGCTTCTTTGGCCCGCTGAATCAGGCCGAGATATTCCTCAGGCCCGGTGCGGTAATCCTCCATATCCGGGAAGAAGGTCAGCGATTCGGCAAACCCTTCCGTGCCATAGCTGAGGAAATGATCCAACTCACGGCTTGCCTGCGTGATCTGTTCCTCGAATAGGGAGAACATCACCACCGCCGCGGCGCCTGCATCTTCCAGGCGACGGATGTTGTCAAGCGTCTCGGAGAGGGGCGAAGCCGACGGCACAAGGGGATTCTTGAGCGTCATGCCCAGGTAGGTTGTCGAAAGGTCCATGTTTTCTCTGCTCAATTCAAGGTCAGGGCAGGAGATACCTGCCCTGAACCAGTACATAACCGGAGAGGGTCCCTAGCCTGCGACAGGCTCCGGGGTGGTTGGCTCCGCTTCCGCCCCTGCTTGGGCCATCTGCTGATACTTTTCCCAGCGCTCATAGACAGCCCTCTGCGCCTCTTCAAGCAACAACTCGGCTCGCTCCGGCATGCTCTGAGCAAGCATCCGGTAGCGCGTCTCGTTGTAGGCATAATCCTTGAGAGGGATGCGCGGTGGCTTCGAGTCAAGCTGGAAAGGATTGCGGCCCTCTGCCTTCAGGCGGGGGTCATAGCGGTACAACGGCCAGTATCCCGACTCCACGGCCAGGCTTTGCTGCTCCATGCCCTTGACCAGATCGAACCCGTGCGCGATGCAGTGGCAGTAGGCGATAATGAGCGACGGCCCCTCATAGGAGCCTGCTTCCAGGAAGGCTCGGACGGTTTGCGCATCACTGGCCCCCATTGCCACCTGAGCAACGTACACATTGCCGTAAGCCATGGCCATGAGACCGAGGTCTTTCTTCGGCGCAGGTTTCCCCGCCGCCGCAAACTTCGCTACGGCACCCAATGGCGTGGCCTTGGACGATTGGCCGCCGGTGTTCGAGTAGACTTCGGTATCCAGCACCAGGATGTTGACGTTCCGGCCACTTGCCAGGACATGGTCCAGCCCGCCGTAGCCAATATCGTAGGCCCAGCCATCCCCCCCCACGATCCATACCATCTTCTGAACCAGGAAATCGGCCACGGCAAGCAGATTGGCGGCGTCTGGGCCGCCGATCTCCGCCAGCTTCGCCTTCAATGCACTGATGCGTGCGCGCTGTGCCTCGATCCCTGCCTCATCGCTCTGATCGGCGGTGAGAATCTCGTCAGCGAAATCCGCGCCGATCCTCCCGCGTAGCCGCTGAACCAGCTCCGCCGCAAACTGAGCCTGCTTGTCCAGCGTCAAGCGCATGCCTAGGCCGAATTCGGCATTGTCCTCAAACAGCGAGTTACTCCACGCAGGTCCGCGCCCTTCGGCGTTTCTGGCCCAGGGGGTAGTTGGCAGGTTGCCGCCATAGATGCTAGAGCAGCCCGTGGCGTTGGCGACAATCATACGGTCGCCAAAGAGCTGGCTCATCAGTTTCAGGTAGGGGGTTTCGCCGCATCCTGCGCACGCGCCAGAGAACTCGAACAGGGGACGCAACAGTTGGATGGTGCGCACGGATGTGAACTTCAGGCCATCATGCCGTTCCACCTCTGGCAGGCTGAGGAAGAATTCCCAGTTCCCGATCTCCGCCTCTCGCAGTGGGAGCAGCGGCTGCATGTTGATCGCCTTACGCCCCACCTGACTCTTATCTTTCGCTGGGCAAACCTCAACGCACAGGCTACACCCGGTACAGTCCTCGACCGATACCTGAAGGGTATACTGTTGCCCCTTGAGCTCCTTGAACCGCGCTTCGGCATATTTGAAGGTGGGTGGCGCGCCTGCCAGATCGCCCTCGCTCACCACCTTGGCCCGGATCACGGCGTGCGGACAGACCAGCACACATTTTCCACATTGGATGCACAGCTCAGGCTCCCACACTGGAACATCAAGGGCGAGGTTGCGCTTCTCCCATTGGGTTGTGCCTGTGGGGAACGTGCCATCAACCGGAAGCGCGCTGACCGGAAGCAAGTCACCTCGCCCGGCGATCATCTCGGCTGTGACCTTCTGCACAAATTCCGGCGCGGCAGGGGGCACGGGAGGCGGTATAGGGATGGTACTGGTCACCCGTCCCGGCACAGCCACTTCATACAGGTGCGACAACGTATGATCGACCGCTGCGAAGTTCTGCTCGACAACCGCCCTGCCGCGCTTACCGTAGGTTTTCTTGATGGTCTCTTTGATCTTCGCAACCGCTTCCTCACGAGGCAACACACCGCTGATGGCGAAGAAGCAGGTCTGCATGATCGTGTTGATGCGCCCACCCATGCCCGTGTCACGAGCAACGGCGTGAGCGTCGATCACGTACAGCTTGAGCTGTTTCTCGATAATCTGCTGTTGGACCAAACTTGGCAATTGGTCCCACACTTCCTCTGGGCCATAGGGCGCATTGAGCAACACTGTGGCGCCCTCCTGGGCCACAGCTAATGTATCGTAGCGTTCCAAGAAGCCAAACTGATGAACGGCTACGAAGTTCGCCCGGCTGATCAGGTAGGGGCTGTGGATCGGGCACGGGCCAAAGCGCAAGTGTGAGATGGTGCGCTGCCCAGACTTTTTGGAGTCATAGTAGAAATAGCCCTGCGCGTAGTTATCCGTCTCCTCACCGATAATCTTGATCGAGTTCTTATTTGCACCAACCGTGCCGTCAGCGCCGAGGCCCCAGAAAACCGCCCGTACCACATCCGGCGACTCGACATCGAAGGATGGATCATAATCAATACTGGTAAAGGCAACATCGTCGAGGATGCCAACAGTAAAGTGATTCTTCGGGTGGGATTTGAGCATCTCATCGAAGATGCCTTTGACCATCGCGGGAGTGAACTCCTTGCTGGAAAGTCCGTAGCGCCCACCTATGATGCGTGGTATCTCAGTGAAGGGGGCTGTGCCGTCTGCCACTCCCTCGGTTACAGCCGTCACCACATCGAGGTATAGTGGTTCACCCGCGCTGCCTGGCTCTTTAGTGCGATCCAGTGCCGCAATGACTCTCACCGTCGGGGGTAGAGCCGCCAGGAAATGCTGCACAGAGAAGGGTCGGTACAACCGCACTTTGACCACGCCAACTTTCTCACCACGCTCAACAAGATAGTTGACGGTCTCTTCAGCAGTTTCACAACCGGAGCCCATCAATACAAGCACACGCTCCGCATCCGGTGCCCCTACGTAATCGAACAAGTGGTACTGCCGCCCGACAATGCCAGCGAATTGGTCCATCGCCTCCTGAACGATCCCCGGCACAGCCAGATAAAACGGGTTGACTGTTTCCCGCGCTTGGAAGTATACATCCGGGTTCTGTGCCGTACCGCGTACCACCGGGCGGTCCGGCGAAAGCCCTCGTGCGCGGTGGGCACGCACCAATTCATCATCGATCATGGCCCGGATGTCATCATCCGAGAGTCGTTCGATCTTGTTGACCTCATGGGAACTACGGAAACCATCGAAGACATGCAGAAAGGGAATACGTGCGCGCAGCGTGGCAGCCTGGGCGATCAACGCAAAGTCCATGATCTCTTGCACGCAGTTGGAAAAGAGAATGGCCCAACCGGTGCTGCGTGCTGCCATTACATCGCTGTGATCTCCGAAGATCGAGAGGGCTTGCGCTGCCAGCGAGCGCGCCGCGATGTGGAATACCGTGCTGGTCAACTCCCCGGCAATCTTGTACATATTGGGGATCATCAGCAACAAACCCTGGCTTGCTGTGAAGGTCGTGGTGAGCGAACCAGTTTGCAATGCCCCATGCACAGCCCCCGCTGCGCCACCTTCGGCCTGCATCTCGATGACCAGCGGCACTGTGCCCCAGATGTTGGTCTGCCCTTTGGCAGACCACTCATCTGCCCACTCACCCATCGGCGAGGAGGGAGTGATAGGATAGATGGCGATGACTTCACTCGTCTTGTGGGCGATGTACGCAGCGGCCTCATTCCCGTCAATAGTGACAATTTCCCTAGCCAACGGACTGTCTCCTTGTTGCAAAAGGATCGGGGCCAATGCCCCGATCCCACTGTTGAACTGATGTCGCCTCAAACAGGCTTGCTTGAAGCACCAATCCCACCCTATGAGACAGGGCCAACAGATGCGGTGATGCTTGGACTACCCGCCCTTAGGGTATCGCTTCAGCCTGCCAGGACATAGTGATAAACATCACCCTACGGTGCGACAATTGTCGCTGCCCCATGCGGAGGAGGGGTAGAATGCCAGCCACTGGCCAGTCATGTGCGCAGTCACGGTTGCGCAAGCGCCATGCGTACTGCCGCTAGCGCATCAATAGAGCCATAGCCATACACGTTATTGCGCTCCGCGCCATCCCCACCACACAGATCGGGCGCAGGGTGGTAGTGGGCCGTTTCAGTAATGATCCTCTCCGTTTGGTCAATATCACCCCTCAAGCTGGGGTCAGCCGACCAGAGCAACGCTACCAGCCCGGCCACATGCGGCCCAGCCATCGATGTGCCTGGCAACGGTGTGTAGCCACCGCCAGGCACCGCAGAGAGAATCTCGTAGCCCGGCGCGACCACATCCGGCTTGATACGCCCGCTGCCGTCGCCCAGGACCGGCCCCCGGCTGCTGAAATCGGTGATCTGGCCCGTGAGAGGGTCAATAGCCCCCACGCTGAAGGCCGCATCGGCGTTAGCGGGGGCCCAGATCGTGTCACACTGCGGCCCCTCGTTCCCGGCACTCACAACAAACATTTGCCCCGCGTTGCGTAGATGCTCAACAGCGATACTCAGAGTGATCGCGTCGCAGCCTTCCTCCGGTGGGCAGCCCCATGAATTGTTAGTCAAATCTGCGCCGCGCAAGGGGTCGCCATCTGTGAAGGGGTCGCTGCCTTGTGGGTAAGGCGCAAATAGGAACTGCATACAATCCAGGTAGAAGCCAGGGTTGCCCAGGTTGCGAGCCAGGTTGCGGCAGGCAATCCAACGCGCTCCCGGCGCGACACCGATCCCCCCCTGGCCCAGGACGATGCCCAAGGTGTGAGTGCCGTGACCGTTTGTGTCGGTTGGCTCCGAAGTGCCCTCCCAGGGATCAAACCACGTGTAATTGTGATCGCTCCCGCTGCCGAGATACTGGCTGTGTATGGCAGAATGGTTCCAATCCACGCCGCTGTCAGCGTGGCCGACGACGATCCCCTCGCCGGTGACACCCAGTTCTGACCACACTCTCTCCGCATCAATCTGGTCCACCCCAGTGGCCAGACCGCCTGGCACAGTAAACTCTGCCGCGGGGATGCTGAACCCCTGCACCCATTCGGGTAAGGGGCGCGCACGGGGGTTGTTCAGGATACGGGCCACATCAGGCCGTGCGGCGATCCGCGCTCGCAACAGCGATGTGCCCTCGATCCTAAGCCCATTGACCAAATAGTAAGGGGTATATTCAACATGGCGTTCGTCGAGGAAAGCCCGCAGCTCAGCCTGGGTCGCCTCCGCGTGGTCGACCAGCGTCGCGTAGACCGCTACCCGGCGTTCGCTCAGATCGGTGATGTTCCGGGCAAAGCTGGTATCCGCCTGATTAGCCATCACGACAAAGAAGGTCTCAGGTTGGATGCCAGGCTGTCCGATGCCAATATATATTCCCAGCAGCACGATCAGTGAAAAGAACAACGTTAGCAACGTGGGCAGTGAGTGGTGGGTTGCCTTTGTTACAAGACGCCGCGTAGCAAGCAGGCCCACTGATAGGGCCGACGCGATTCCCAGCGAGGCAAACATCGCAGGGCCCCATGCCAATGGCATAACATCCTGCATCCAGTCGCCTTCTAGTCCTTCGGTAAGCGCAAAGGGGGTCAGGAAGGCCACAGAGAAGAAGGCAAAAACAGCCCACCACGTGTGCTGTAGGTCTGGTCGCTCGTGGAGCCCGAGTAATACACCGGCGATCAGGCCCATCGGCAGGAATGCCAGAGAAAGCACGCTCGCCTGAGTCCCCCAACCCCGCACGGCAAATAGGGAGAATCCCAGCCCCATAAACACGGCCCCGACCAGCACCGCTGACCAGAAGGGGCGTTCGACGAGCATCTCTGGTTCGTAGTAGAAGATCAGCGCCACGGCCAGGGCGCTGAGCAGCCCGTTTGCCACCCCTTCAAGGATCGCCAGGAGGAATTCGGCAGGGGTGCCCAGCGACCCAACCGCTGCCCAACCCAGCGACACCAGTATCCCCATCGCCGCACCGAGCAAAGTTGCCCTGGCAGGCACGCCGAAAAACCGCCTGCGGCTAAGGAGCAGCACCCCTGCCGCAAAGGCCAATGTAACCAGTGGTGGCACAGCATCGGGAAGGCCAGGCCAGAGTAATTGGCGGTCGATTGCCAGCAGCAAACCCGCGATCAGTGCGTGCGCTCCGCCCACAGCCAACGAGATTGCTACCCCACGCCATAGCTGGAAGCGCCTGTCATGCAATAGAAGGGCAACCAACCCAAAGGGAATCAGGAGAAGCATCCCATACCCCAACGCGCGGGCTACATCCGCCACGAAGACTGATCCGAACAACTGGTGCGTGATATTTTTGCCGACCGTGACAACCCACAAGAATCCGGCGAAGCCGATGCAACTCACAATCACCGCCACCAACGTGGCAGTTAGACACCCATGCGGTCGCTGGGCTGGCACTCCGACGGTTAACTCCTGCATAGCCAGGCAATCCATTGTTCAAGGGCCGAAAGTTCTTTCGGCTAAACACTTAAATAGGCTGCTTTACTCCCCGCGTAGAGCCATGTCCATTGCTTCCTCGAGGGAGCGGACGGGGAGTGCCTCAATTCCTTCCGGTAGCGGATCGGCGGCTCGACGGGCCATCCTGGGGATCAGAACACGGCTGAAGCCGAGCTTGGACGCCTCGTTAAGTCTTGTGGGGAGCTGACTCACAGCGCGCAGCTCTCCGCTGAGACCCACCTCACCTACAAAGGCCATGTCGGCAGGAAGAGGTCGATCCTTGCTGCTGGACGCCAGCGCCAGTGCGATGGCCAGATCGGCAGCAGGTTCATCAATCCGCAGGCCGCCGATCACATTCACAAACACGTCCTGTTCAGAGAGGCGGACCCCCGCGCGCTTGGTCAAGACGGCGATGATCAGCAGCAGACGATTCATATCAACGCCATTCGCTGTGCGGCGCGGGTTGGTAAAGCTGGTCGCGCTGGCGAGTGCTTGCACTTCAGCGAGGATCGGGCGTGTGCCCTCAACGGTCACAGCGATAGCCGAGCCGGGCGCATTCACCACCCGCTCAGCAAGGAAAGCCTCGGACGGATTCCGCACCTCAATCAGCCCGCCGCCTTGCATCTCAAACACGCCTACCTCCGATGTCGCGCCAAAGCGGTTCTTGACACTGCGTAACAGTCGAAATGCCTGAAACGCATCCCCTTCGAGATAGAGAACCGTATCAACAATGTGCTCCAGCACGCGCGGGCCAGCGATGCTACCCTCTTTGGTGACATGGCCTACCAGGAAGATAGCAATACCTGTCTCTTTGGCAAGGCGCTGGAAGATCGAGGCACACTCTCGTACCTGGCTGACTCCACCTGCTGTCGATTCAACCGTATCGCTGTAAGCGGTTTGGATGGAGTCGATCACCACAATGCGGGGCTGAACATCCTGTATGTGGCCCAGGATCGCGTCCATGTTGGTTTCCGTCACCACAAACAGATTATCGGTGGCAATACCAAGACGGTCGGCCCGCATCTTGATCTGGCGGGCGGACTCCTCACCCGACACATAGAGGGCCGGGCCAGTGGAGTCAGCCATAAGAGCAGTCACTTCCAAAAGCAAGGTGGACTTGCCGATCCCCGGATCACCGCCCACTAGAATCAGACTCCCTGGCACGATTCCGCCGCCCAGCACACGGGCGAATTCTTCCATCGGCACAGGTAAGCGTTCCCATGGATCCCCCTCGATCTCAGAGAGCCGGCGTGGTTCTGCGCGTACGCCAGCCGCACGGCCAGCGCTGGTTGCCGTGGGGCTTACTACCTCTTCCACGAACGAGTTCCAGGCTCCACAGTTCGGGCAGCGACCCATCTCGCGTGGGGAATGCCTCCCGCACTCCTGACATACGTACACTATCCGGGTTTTTGCCATTCATTCCTCTTGTGCCTATACTGTGTTGCCGAAGTGGACGACATTCTACCACAGACCGGCCAGCACGCTGGCCTAAGCGTTTCGTGGAAAGTCTCTCTGGAAAGACTTTCCGCGAAACCGGCGGTTTGACCGAAAGAATTTTCGGCCAAACTCTTAGCTTTTTGCAGGGCATCTTAACACCGCACAGGAGCATAACGACGTTATGCCCCCATGCACCGGCGCTTCCCGAACCTATGTATTCATCTTAAGGAGACGCGCTGATGCGACCTATCGCCACCTACACGGTCGTTTCCGCTATCCCTGAGCCACTCCGCCGCCTCCCCGAACTAGCCTACAACCTGCGCTGGGCCTGGGATCACCCCACCAT
The DNA here is from genome assembly GCA_034434995.1 of Anaerolineae bacterium. Lineage (GTDB taxonomy): Bacteria > Chloroflexota > Anaerolineae > Aggregatilineales > UBA3940 > DAOTYF01. The sequence continues at coordinate 77,146 of DAOTYF010000020.1, read as the reverse complement.
CGACCTCTTTCGACGGATGGACCTCGACCTATGGGAGGAGACCGGGCACAACCCTGTCAAAATGTTGGGGCTGATTAGCCAGTCTAAGCTGAACGCGCTGGCGCGGGATGAGGGCTTCCTGGCTCACCTGGAGCGCGTGCTCGAGTCGCACCAGGCATATATGGAGAAGGTGGGAACGGCGTGGTACCCACAGGAGTATGGGCTTGAAGAAAGCCCTCAGATTGCTTACTTCTCCTTTGAGTTTGGGCTGACGGAGTCGATCCCCAACTACTCCGGCGGCCTGGGTGTCCTGGCGGGTGATCACTTAAAGGCAGCCAGCGACCTGGCAGTGCCGTTGGTCGGGGTGGGGCTTCTATACCAGCAAGGATACTTCCGCCAATACCTCAACATTGACGGTTGGCAGCAGGAACGCTACCCCGACAATGATTTTTACACCATGCCGGTGCAGTTGGTGAAGGACGGGAGGGGGCAACCTGTCAAGATCGGCGTCGAGTTGCCGGGCCGGACGGTTTATGCACAAATCTGGCAGGTCCAGGTTGGCCGTGTGAACCTCTTCTTGCTGGACTGCAACATTCCTGATAACCCCGCCAAAGAAGACCAAGACTTGACCGATCAACTCTACGGTGGCGACCGCGAGACGCGCATCCAACAAGAGATTCTGTTAGGCATCGGCGGGCTTCGGGCGCTGTATGCATTAGGGATCGAACCCGCTGTATGCCACATGAACGAGGGGCACTCAGCGTTTATGGCGCTGGAGCGAGCCCGCATCTTGATGGATCGCTACAAGATGAGCTTCACAGAGGCCATCGCTATTACTTCAGCCAGCAACGTTTTTACCACGCACACGCCCGTCCCGGCAGGCAACGACTACTTCGCCCCCGACCTGGTGGAGCAATACTTCGCCGCCTATCGGAAGACGCTCGGCCTGACGCGGGAGGAGTTTCTGGGCCTTGGCCGCGTCGACCCAACCAACACTGAAGAGTACTTCTGCATGACTGTGCTCGCATTGCGGACCTCGTCCTATGCCAACGGCGTCAGCCGCCTGCATGGTGAGGAGGCCCGGCGGATGTGGAAGGATGTGTACCCTGGCGTGCCCCTAGCCGAGGTTCCGATCACCTCAGTCACTAACGGCGTGCACATTTTTAGCTGGGTCTCGACAGAGATGGCAGCGCTGTTCGACCGCTATCTTGGCCCTCGCTGGCGCGAAGACCCCTCTGATCAGCGGGTATGGCAGCGCGTGGTCAATATTCCGGGTGAGGAGTTATGGCGAATCCACGAACGTCGGCGGGGATGGCTGGTCAACTTCGCCCGCGAGCGGTTGGTGCGGCAACTTGAGGAACGGGGCGCGCCACCCAAGGAGATAGATGAAGCGCATGAGGTGCTCAGCCCCGACGCATTAACCATCGGCTTTGCCCGGCGCTTTGCGACCTACAAGCGCGCCACTTTGCTTCTCTCCAATCCCGACCGACTGACGGCATTGATGTGCAGCGACCGTCCGATCCAGTTCATCTTCGCTGGAAAGGCCCACCCCCATGATAACGAGGGGAAGCAGTTCATCCGCCAGTTGATTCACTTTGCCCGCAACACCGGCTGCGCCAATCGGATCGTGTTCCTGGAAGACTACGACATGGTCATCGCCCGTTACCTGGTACAGGGCGTAGATGTATGGCTCAATACACCGCGCCGCCCCCTGGAAGCCAGTGGCACGAGCGGTATGAAGGCTGCCATGAACGGCGTCCTGAACCTCAGTGTGCTCGATGGATGGTGGGCAGAGGCGTATCGCCGCGATGTAGGGTGGGCCATTGGGCACGGTGAGGAATACGCCGATGAGCAATTGCAGGACTACATCGAGTCTAGTGCAGCCTACGAGATGCTCGAAAAGGACCTGATTCCGACCTTCTATGACCGAGGGTCGGATGGCCTGCCACGGGGTTGGATTCTACGGATGAAAGCTGCTCTGCGCGAGCTGTGCCCAGTTTATAGTATGGATCGGGTGGTGAAGGAGTATACCCGGCGCTTCTATCACCCCGCTCTGGAGCAAGCCCGACGGCTTGGTAGCAACGAGTATGCAGAAGGACGAGCTTTCGCTAGCTGGCAGCTTTACCTGCAGGACAACTGGGGCAATCTCAAGGTGGGCGCAGTAACTCCCGGCTTCGATCCCCGCTTCGATGCGCGAATCGGGGAACTGATCCGATTCAGTGCCGAGGTTTATCTGGATGCCATCGGGCCGGATCAGGTCGCTGTGCAACTCTATGAAGGTGTGGTAGACAGCAACGGGGAGATCACCCGCGGGCGCACCCATGATATGTCACTGGCCGGAGAGAGCAACCGCAGGGAGAAGGGCTGGTATCACTACGAAGTGGAGTTTATTCCAGAAACGACCGGCCAGCATGGTTACACTGTCCGAATCATCCCGCAGCACCCTGATCTGCGCCAACCTCTGCGGCTGGGGTTGATCACCTGGGCATGACTGACTCCCCCCTCAGGAGTGCCAGAGCCTTCGTCCAGGAGTAGCCCGGAGGCTAGAATCGCACAATTCCTCGCTCCAGCAGCGCCTCCGCAAGGACTAAGTCCAACTCGGTGTTGATATCAATAGAACGCTCCACAGGCATCACGTATGCCTGGCAGTTCTGCCCGTAAAGTGAATTCTCAACCATTAACACATCCCGGCGGACGGCATAGATACCGCCATTGCGAATGTAGACTGGTGGCAGGTCTTGCCGCCGCGTGCCTTCGACCTCCTCTTCCATCAAAGGGACGAGCCGCCCCTCCTGGATACGCTTCAGCTTCCAGGGATGCAGTTCCTGTGCCTCCCGCACGCTAACAACCGAGTCGGCACTGCTGTGGAGCAGCATAGCCACCGCCCGATCAATGTCTTCGCCGGTGCGGAAGGGCGTTGTCACCTGGAGGATCACGATTGCGTCCAGCCGCCGCCCGTGTTCCCGCTCCACAATCTCAACGGCATGTTGGGCAACGGGCAAGGTCGGCGTCTCATCCCGAGCCAGCTCTGACGGGCGGTCGATCACCTCCGAGCCAGCCGCCCGTGCAGCCCGCGCGATCTCCGCATCTTCCGTCGAGGTAACCACCAGCGAAAGCAGGGCGCTGTTCAGTGCGGCCTCTACCGTGTATTCCAGGAGAGGCTTTCCGCCAATAACCCGGAGGTTTTTGCGAGGGATTCCCTTTGAGCCGCCCCGCGCTGGGATCAGGCCCAGAATAAACGATCCGCCCATTGCCTCATCCGACGGGCCTCTGCGCCACGATCCGCACTCGCAGGCCCAGATCGAACTGCTGGATCAGCCTTTCAATCTGTTGGCGGCCATCTTCAGTTGCCAGTCTCTCGCGCCAGCGAGCAGGAAGATAATGGAGTGTCAACGGCCCCTGCGGATCAGCAAACTGGAGGTAGTTGAGGATCGAGTCCAGGCCCGTCAGAACGGTATCCAGATGACGTACCACGAACCCTGCGCGCTCAACGATTGCAGCCAGAGTGTCCGGTGTGAAGTAAGTCAGATGGTTGTAACCGCTGAACATCCGGGCACGCTCGTGCAGCGCCATTGCCACCAGGCTAGCGGCGTTCGGCACAATTGCCATCACCACACCCCCTGGCTTCAACAGCGCACGGATGCGCTGAAGCTGCTCGCGTGGGTGATCCAAACTCGGCGCACCCGTGTGTGGTTCAGGGTCGGACACATCACCTCCTAATATGCCAGGCGCTTCTCAATGGTCAGAGGCTGAGCTGCTAACAGGGTGGCGATGCGCGCACCCGCATGGCCATCACCATAAACCGGGTCAGACTGGTAGCGCCCGTTACGGAGCTGCGCCTCGATTCCGGCAAGGATTTCATGTCGATCATACCCTACATCGCAGACATTGCGTCCGCGTTCGCGCCCGGCCTGCCGCGTTCCGATGTTCACTGCTGGAACACCGAGGAAAGAGCACTCCCGGATGGCGACGCTCGAGTTGCCTACGATGACAAGACTGTTGTACACGAGCTTCAGAAAATCCTCTGGGGCCATATTGCGAAAAAAATGGATGTTGGCCGAGCGCTCCCGTTCCCTGAAGACGCGAATGCCCTTCGAGATGCCATCGGCCCCGGCATCCACATTCGGCCAGAACCACAGCGCCGGGAGGCCAAGCGCATGAACGGCCTGCAACGTTTCCTCGATCTGGCCCTGGGCGTGCTCGTATTCAGTCGTCACCGGGTGTTGCATCACAACCAGGTAGCCCTCTGAGAGGTCTAACGCTGATCCCACGCCACCGTAACGAGTGAAGGGATCAAAATCCAGCGCCGGGTTGTGGAGGACAGAGCGAGCCAGATCGATAGAAGGGCAGCCCGTCTTGAACACGGTGGCCGGGTCTTCCCCCATCCGGATCACACGCTCAGCAGCCTTGTCAGTGGCGACGAAATGCAAGTTAGCAAACTTCGTCACGGCATGGCGCACCTTCTCATCAATGGAGCCGGTTACCTCGCCGCCCTGCACGTGCGCCACCGGGATGTTCATATAAGCGGCGGCGACGGCGGTCGCCAATGTCTCATAGCGGTCGGCGACTGTCACCACCACATCGGGTTGCAGATTGTCGAAGACGGTTGCTAGTTCAACCAGCCCCAGACCTGTAGACTTGGCTGACGTGACGGGCGATTCGCCTTCCAGCACCATGTACACACGGGCGATTGGCTGGAAGCCATCCCGCTCCATGTAGTGAACGGTCTCCCCATAGCGATGCAACAGCGCCGAGGCTCCCACCACCAACTGGAGCTCCAGATCGGGATGGGACTGGATTGCCTGCAAAGCGGACTTGATGCGTGAGTAGCTGGGCCGGGCTGTTACCACCACGCAGACTTTGCGGCTCAATCTATTCCCTCAAGATCGTGCTCACGAATCTGCTCGTCAGCGCGTATATCGCGCCGTAGGCGACGCCCTACGACCTCCGCCAACCGGTTGCCAGGGATGCCGCCCCCTGGTTTCTTGAGTGCCAGCATCGCCCCATCCAAGATGGTCCCTGCTGGGAGATCAGTTTGCGCCACGATGCTCTTGTTGAACGCAGCGCGCAGCGAGGCTACCTCCCCGGCTAGAGTATCTTTGTCCACCGGATGGGCACGCATGGCTTCTATAAAGCGGATCCCCTCGACAAGTTGCCGCAGCTCCGTCGTCGTCAGCGAGACGGGCACGTCGGGGCCAAACATCTCTCTGCTGAGTGTTACGTGTACTTCCACCGCTTCGACGCCCAACGTCGCCGCTGCCAGCCCGGCATAGATCGTGCCAGAATGATCGGAAAGGCCAACCAAGCAATCGTAACGCTCCCGGAAGAACGGGATCAGGTTCAGGCCGACCTTCTCTGGCGGGCACGGGTATAGGGTAGTGCACTGGAAGAGCAGCACCGGAAGCCCCAGGCCCCGCAGGTGTGCCATTGCCCAATCTAGCTCACCCAGGTTGCTCATTCCACTGGATAGCAGCACCGGCAATCCGGTCCAAGCGATCCGGTCGAGCATGGGCTGGTTATTCACCTCACCTGAGGCAATCTTCCAGCCAGGCACACCAACCCGTTCCAGTAATTCCACTGCCTCTACTGAGAAGGGGGAGCTGAGGAAAATCAGGCCCCGGCTGCGGGCATGTTGTGCCAAACCGTGCCATCCTTCCTCGGTGAACTCCATTCGCCGCCAGTAGTCGTAGCGGGTGGCATCCTGCGGGCTGAAGGGAACACGCCAGGGTTCAGCGGGGGTGCTCTCGGCAGCAGCAATATGTGTCTGAAACTTGACTGCGTCCGCGCCTGCGTCTGCGATAGCATCAACAAAGGCATGGGCCATACCCAGGCTACCGTCATGGGCCTGGGCCACTTCCCCGATCACCAGACAGGGGTGCCCTATGCCAACAGTGCGCTCACCTAGTCGAAAACTCGTAGCCATGCGAATACACCACTCCGCCACACCACAGCTCACCAGAGCGCTGATCATGACGACATCAGCCGGTCCCTTACCATCGCTGCCAGGCTCCAGTATCGGGGGGGTCTGGGCTGGAAGGTTTCTAGTCTGCTCAGGACGTAATCAGCAATACGATCTGCGGAGTGTCCGTCCGCTTGGAACCAGAACTCCTCGATAAAGCGGTCGTAGTGTTCTTCAAGAGGGTCGATATAACGGCCTCCTCGCAGTACATCCGTTAAATCCTCAGCGCAGCAGGCTATGCCCACCCAGCTTGGGAAGGGATAGGTGCGTTTCGCGGGGAGGGGAACCTCCCACTCCAGCGAGGGGCCGGGGGGAAGCGCAACTTGGCCCAAGTTTATGCCCTGGGCTACGATCTCTGGCACAGGCGCGATATCCGAATCAACATAAATAAAAGGCCGTCGCCAGTAACCCGCGTCCAAAGCGCTATGACTGACGATGCCAATGCCTACTTCCATATGAACAAGCGCTTCGAAAGTATGTTGCGGCTCTACAATGCGTGCCCAGGGGAAGTCCCCCCAGAAGGTGCGCTCGGCGTTCTGGTGCGTACGGTAGGATGCGTAGGCTGCGGGGTGCAATTTCAGCATCAGGTTAAACCCAGCATCGCGGGCAGCCACACAGATCGCTGCCCGGCGCTCCATGTACCAGGCATGATACTCGTCTCCGCGCTCCGGGAACCACATCCGCAGCTTGTCATGAAAAAGCTGGATCGCCTTCGGGAAGAACACCGCCAACGGGCGCTCCGGATCGAGACCATACTGCCTGAGAAAAGCGTCGCGGCTGAGCAGAGGGGGGTGATTGCGAGGCCGTTCATACAGGATTGACCCGGTCATATGGATATCCATCGCCGGGTATTTCGGACGCCACATTGCTTCGCAAGCCCGCTGCGGGAACGCGCCTTTCGTGAGCAGCGCGTCACTACCAAAGCTATAGTAATCCATGCCACCGGATGAATCGTGCTCGACCACAAGCCTGCCGAGCGCCATCGCTCCCCTCACCAGATGCTTGCTTTTCCAGCTTCCAATCACCACACCATCAACCCTACGGAGTGTGTTGAGATATTGCCAGAACCGGTTAATCCAGACCACGTCGGTTCTTTTGAATATTCCGGCGGCAGCCTGGTCATAGCTGAATGTAGTCAGACGAGGCCCTGGCAGAATAAGAATGACCTCAGCCCCTCTCGACTCGAAGGCTTCCTTCAAGGCAAGCTCACGGTAGGGGTTCTCGCGCAGATACTTACCCGCCACGAGGGCAATGCGAGGCTTGCGGATATGGCTCATAGCAGCATAGGCCCACGCAGTTGGGCTATCTATACATCGCCATTCTGGATCATCTCGATCACCCGCACCACGCGCGCAGCACGACGCTCATCTCTTCCCTGATGGATGCCATGAGGGTGATAGACGCTTGCTTCCGGTTCATAAACGATAGTATAGCCTGCCGTGAGCACCTGCTTAGCCCAGGCCCGATCCTCAACCCCTGCAATAGTTTCATTAAAGGGGTATTGCTCCCACACATCGCGCCGTATGGCGCTGTTCGCATTGTGAAAGAAGTAATCCTTGCGCTGCACCTTGCGGTCCAAACCGAAGGTCGTCCACAGATCGCGTTTATCAAAATCGGTGCTATCGGGCAGCGGTTCCTGGCGACCATACACCCCCGCCACCCTGGGGCTGCGCAGGTGACTTACTAACCGCAGCAACCACAGATCATTGACCGGAATGCAGTGGGCCGATAAGATTGCCAAGTACGACCCGCTGGCGGCGCGGATACCCTGGTTGATCGCTAACCCATAGCTGAACAGGTTCTCCGGGATGTTTACAATCTGACAGCCAAACCGTCTGGCGATCTCCAGCGTGCCATCGACGCTGGCGTTATCGACTATGACGATCTCGGGGGTGATATCACGTTGAAGCTGCACGGCCCTCAGGCAGCGCTCGATTCCCTCTGCCTCGTTGCGAGTGCGAATGATCACTGAGACTTGCATGGTGGGAATTATACCTTACTGAGGGGCCTCACCACCCAGCATCCCGAAGGTGATTGGCTTCCCAGCGGGAAGGTCATAAGCCAGGCGTAAGCCAACGATATGTGGCAACAGGTCCGCACTGATGCCACCGTAAGGCGGGACGGCTCGGACCATATCAGCAGTTAGGACTTCACCCCGCTTCAGGTCGCGCGCCGCAACCAATGAAAGTCGCTGTAGGTCATAGCGATCTAACTCTTCAGCAGAGGCTTCCCAGAGGGGGTCACAGGGGCCGACAGCAAATGCCCGTAGTGCACTAATGTGTTCGCGCAGGCGACGGGCAGTTTCCATCCGTTGGCCGCGCTCCAGCCGTGAGAGGTCAGATGGCTGACGTAACGCAATTACAATGGTTGACGCGCCATATCCAATCGCATGTCGTGTCACCCCGATTTCGCCCAGATTCGCCAGGAAGCCTAGGGGCAACCCTAATGGCTGGAGCGCATAGAGCAGGTGCAGTCGGCCATCCGACGCGGGATCAAGCCCCGTATCCTCAACAATCATTGCTGCCAGACCCTCAATGGGGCGGAGGCTGGCCCGGCTCATCAAGTTCACAGTGAGATAGAGTGGGACTCCGCTGAGGAGATCAGGTTGGATAAGCGCAAGCTGTGTTGATAGCCCTGCATTAAGATAGACACCGGAAGCAGTTCCCTGATATGCTCGGAGTGTATCTGGTGTATCTGGTGCGATGATCAGAGGCAGGCCGCCGGGGAGATCGGGTATCAAGCGCGGAGGCAACCCCAAATCGCCTGTGGCAACTGGAAGGACCAACCCGTCCAACCCATCCAGCCCGTCGATCTCGGTCAGATGGTCGAGCACGCCCGTCATCCAGGCCTGGCCCTTTTCGTCAACGTCGAAATAGGCCAGGATATGCACATCACCCGGCTGTCGGCTGCTTATCTCAGCATCTCCCACGTAATTAAAGTCTCCGCCGGGATATCTTGAGCAGCACGCCTGCCAACCACGTTGTGCAACTCACGGGCAGGTAAACCGGTGCCCGGGTTGGTTAACCGCAGCATGTGGGCCTCAACAACCGCTCCCGCAGGAATATCTACTGCTGATGCAATCGAAACATGGTACTTCTGGCGGGTGATCTGCTCAGCTTCCAGTACATGCTTGTCGGCCCTGCCTATTGCAGCTTGAGTGTGCCGGATCGCTCGAACCATCTGGTAGAACTCGTCGGGTTCCAGCGAAATCTTGTGGTCAAAGCCAACCATCGTCTTGTCAATCGTATAATGGCGCTCAACGGCAGCAGCTCCCAACGCAACCGCAGCTAGAGTGGGGATATATCCTAGCTCATGCCCACTGTATCCAACTGGCACATTATATCGCTTGTGCAGGAATGGAATCATGGCTAGGTTGCACTGCTCAGGCGGGGTCGGATAGGCCGAGACGCAATGCATCAACATCAGGGGGGTGCCATGCCGAGCGAACGGTTCCACTGCCTGATCGATCTCCTCCAGTGTGGACATGCCAGTGCTCATAATCACTGGCTTACCGATCCTGGCAACGTGCTCTAGAAGCGGCAGATTGGTCAGGCTGTGGCTGGCGAGCTTGTATGCTTGAAGACCAAGCTTTTCCAGGAATTCAACCGCCTGGATATCGAAGCCTGTGCACAGAAAGGCAATGCCCCTCTGAGAACAGTAATCTCTGAGTTCAACGTATTCATCCCAGCCAAACTCAACGTGCTCACGGATTTGGCGATAGGTGCTGCCGAACTCGGGGAAACGGTTATCGGGAGCGTCAAGCACTGACTTGATGGCGAGCGCCTCAACGGTGCGCTTCTGGAATTTCACCGCATCTGCCCCGGCTACTACGGCGATATCGATCAGCCGCTTGGCAATTTCAAGGTCGCCGTTGTGGTTCAACCCCGCTTCGGCGATCACGAAGCAAGGCTGCCCCTCCCCGACCAGCCGGCTAAAGATGGGCACTGTGGCGCTCATTCAAGCGCCCTCCGGTCAAACTGGATCGCGCCGTTGGGAAACACGGACACAGCCTGCGGGGAAGGGACAAGCCGGTGGATGTGCTCCATGCAAGCATCCCAGTCGCGGAAGCCTAGCACTTCTTCGGAGTAGTGATCGCGGATCATAGCCTCGGAGATATGAGGGGAGTAGAACACCAGATGGCGGTCACGGATCATCGAGCCGAAAGTGCCGCTGGCATCGCGCCGGATGTGATGAGGGTAGTACAGCTCATACAAACCATGCGTGCCAAGCCCTTCTGAGCAGTTGTTGACAATCAGCACCACACCGCCCTTGCGTACCAAGTCGTGCTTGCCGTCGCGGATAGACCACACATTGAGCGCATTGAGTGACATGAGGAAAAAATTGTCACGCGGATAAGCATTAAAGATGCCAATGTCGGCTTCATAAGGCGCATCGGTGGCATATACGAGACGTGCCATCTCGGCAGCCGCCTCAAATGCCTGTTCCAGATCCCCTGCAAAGACCCCAGCCGTCCTTGCGTCCTGGTTAACGACCGTGTTGACGAGGAAATCCAGCCCGATGGCGCGAGCGGCCTCAGTCATATCAGCCCGTCGGCTGTTGCCCCGAGTCTGCCCAATTCTGCCCTGCATAGCCGAGTTGATCGGTTTGTGGTTGGCGTCAATGGACTCAAACCCCGCCAGTCCTGGCATCAGGCCCTTAGCGCCGCCACTGAAACCGGCGTAAGGATGGGGCGTCAGTGTGCCGATCAAGATGCGTAGGTCAGCCTCATAGAAATAGCGGTTAACCGTGATAGGTGTGCCTCTCGAGGTCTTGCCCAATCGTATGATATTCTGGTACGGATTGTGGCTGTAAACCGCATAGGTCTCATACACCTGGCGGCCCAGCTTTTTAACTGCGTCATGATAGGTGAAAGGTCGGTGTGTGCCCAGGCTGATTACGAAATAGATCTGCCGGTCCGCAATATTCGCTGCGTGCAACTCCTCGATCAGGAAGGGTACAATGCGATATGCCTCTGTGCTACGAGTCAGATCATCCACCGCAATGCAGACTTTACTCTTCCCCTGCGCTAGTTCGCGCAGGCGCGGCGTGCCAATGGGATTGAGAAGCGCATCCCTAATTCCCTGGTCATCCAGGGGAGCTGCCCCCTGCATGTCGTACACACATACAGGCCAGTGATCAGGCACAGCTAAGTGCTCCAGGCGGTCCTCGTACCATGCCCCCATCCGCAGGCTGATCGCGTACTTCGGACGCACGTGAGAGAGGTCGCGCTGTTTGAGATAATGCTCAGCGACGATCAGATCCGTCTCAGAGTCGACGTTAACGCTGCGCTCGGGTGGCATGATATAGGGGCGGCTATCTGGCGAGCCAAACCGTAGGCCAAGTTCCATTAACACATCGCGGCGCATGGCGTAGATCGCGCCATTGCGAACGTAGGCAGGAGGTTCCAGGTCTTGGCGGCGGCTGCTCGTCTCTGGCACGCAGAAGTCCACGATCCGATCATTCTCGATCTTCTTGGCGCGGGCTGGGTGGTGATCGTCAAGCCTGGCTACGGCAATGACCGACTCCGCCTTGGTAGCGATCAACTTCTCAATGACTGCATCAATATCCTGCGCGGTTTTGAGCGGATTGGTGACCATCAACTCGACAATAAAATCGTAGAGTTGCCCTTCGTCCTCTTCTGCCCACGCAACAGCGTGTTGGAGGGCAGCGGTGCTGGTTGCCGTATCGGTCGCTAGATCAGCCGGGCGGCGAAATGGCGCTTCCGCGCCGTACCGCTGCGCGATTGCACGGACCTCATCATCATCGGATGAGACAATCAGCCGGGTGATTCGGCTGCTTCTAAGCCCTTCGCAGATCGTGTAGGCGATCAAGGGTTGACCAAGCACTGGCCGGATATTCTTGCGCGGCACACCCTTGGAGCCTCCACGCGCCAGGATGATCCCGAGGATACGAGGCGCCGTATGAGTCAGTTGGGTCAACGGATTAGGTCCTCGCTAGACTGAAAATGCGGTGCAAGCAACCGGGCAAGTTGCTTGCCGATCTCGTCATGGATGTTAATCGTGGCCCAGGCGTCGGAGACAGGAACAATGCCCAGTTCATCACCGTACAACGTACCAGAAAGCACGATCTCCCGTCGGGTGAGCAGCGCCAAGCCGCTCATTTCCTTGTAAAGAGGGGGCTTATGCGCGCGGGCTATGTCACTGCCGAATGACACCAGCCGAGGCCGCCCGTCTTCGTCCGAGTACCAATGAGCATTGCGCTCGATAACCGCAGTAAACGCGGAGTTCACATGAGATTGCAAAACGCTGCTAAGGAAGGCATCAATAAACCCAGCACGCCGGAACGGATACGTGATCGTCATCAACAGCACCCAATCAGGGCGATAATCTTCATGCTCTGCCAGCCACTCCAGAGCATGGCACAAAACGCTCACCAACGAGGTGGCTGGAGTCGCCAGTGATACGGGCCGCAGGAAGGGCACGTCGGCCCCCTGCTTCCGGCAGGCGGCTGCGATCCGCTCACTGTCCGTTGAGACCACCACCCGGTCGATGCGCTGCGCGTCGAGGGCAGCTTTAAGTGTGTAGCTTAATAGGTCACGGTTTCCCAAGGTCGGAAGTTGTTCACCCTGGAACTCCGGGTCCTGCCCTGATATCGGGACTAGGCAAACGATCTCGTCAGACATGGAAGAAGTGCCATTGCCAACCCAGATGCAGCCCTCAAAACCCATGATAATAAGTTACCAACCAAAAAACAAGCAGGGTGCATGGGCGCATTTCCCCTTTGGGGCAGGCGACCGCCTCGCTGCACCTTGTATCAGACGCGCTGACTTGGACAATGATGGCCTTGACTTGCACAGAGATTCCATTTATTATGTGGCTAAATGGGAGCGCTCCCAGACAATGGCTTTGACCTTACAATCTGCTCGATCACCTTGCTCGCTGCTCTCAGAGCAGCAAGAGGGGCCATCTAAGCGTTTTATGGAAAGACTTCCCGTGAAGCTGCATAACTCCATCGCCCGGAGGAGGCTGGGCCTGTGGCGTTGGCTCTTCCAGCCCTTTGCCTAACTTGCCACGTTTCGTTCGTTCGCTCAGCAGACGATTTGCTCACACAGAGGGATTGATCCCCTGATAGGCGGCCACCTTCGAGCCTTTTTGGGAGCGCTCCCGTAACCCTTACCTCCTTACCGCCTTTTGTCCCCATAGGGCGAGGAGGCGTGCGGTGCTTTTGAGTCTACGCCAGGCTCTACCTACTGCATTGAAAGTGATGCCTCATGCGCTACGGCAGATTCGATGACACCAACAGGGAGTACATTATTACCCGGCCTGACACCCCCTTGCCCTGGGTGAACTATCTTGGAACGGAGGCCCTCTTTGGGATTATCTCCAACACAGCGGGCGGGTACTCGTTCTATCGCGACGCCCGCCTACGTCGGTTGACCCGCTACCGCTACAACAACGTGCCGATGGATGTCGGCGGGCGCTATATCTACCTGCGCGACGCCGCGAGTGGCGAATTCTGGTCCCCCTCGTGGCAGCCAACCCGCTGCAACCTTGAAAGCTATGTGTGCCGCCATGGCTTGAGTTACACGATTATCGGCTCGACGTACCTGGGAATAGCTGCGCAGACGTGTTACTTTGTCCCGCTTGGCGAGAATCTGGAGATTTGGCAGACCACGATCACGAACCTGCGTGAAACTGCTGCGTCCTTGTCGGTGTTCTCGGCAATTGAGTTCGCCCTGTGGGACGCCTGGGATGACGCCACCAACTACCAGCGCAATCTCAGCACCGGCGAAGTTGAGATCGAGGATGGCGTCATCTACCACAAGACCGAGTACCGCGAACGGCGTGACCATTTTGCCTATTTCGCCTGCTCGGAGCCACTGGTCGGATTCGATACGCAACGCGAGGCATTTTTGGGACCTTACGCAGGCTGGGATCGCCCTCAAGCCGTCGAGCGTGACCAGATGTCCAACTCCATTGCGCATGGCTGGTTCCCCATTGGATCGCACCATGTGAGGCTGGTTCTTCCACCTGGCGAAAGCCATTCGATCATTTTCCTGCTAGGCTATCATCAGAACCCGCCTGACCAGAAGTTCGATCCACCCCACTCACAAACGATCAACAAGGTGACAGTCAGGCCCATCATCTCGCGCTACCTCGATCCTCATCATGTCCAAGCAGCCTTCAACGCGCTGCGTGCCCGCTGGAGCGAACTACTGAATGTCATCCAGGTCGAAACCCCTGATGAGCATACCAACCGTATGGTCAACATCTGGAATGCCTACCAATGCATGGTTACCTTCAACCTATCGCGCTCGGCATCGATGTTCGAGGCCGGCGTCAGTCGTGGTATAGGCTTCCGCGACTCTAACCAGGATTTACTGGGTTGCGTGCACATGATGCCGGAGCGCGCTCGTGAGCGCATTCTGGATATCGCCACGACCCAAATAGAGGACGGCGGAGCATACCACCAATACCAGCCGCTCACGAAGCGAGGCAATGATGCCATCGGGAGTAACTTCAATGACGACCCGCTGTGGCTGGTCCTGAGCGTCGCAGCGTATCTGAAGGAGACCGGCGATTGGGCTATCCTCGATGTGCCAGTGCAGTTCGAAAACCGTCCCGGCACCGAAGCCCCGTTGTATGAACACCTGCGACGCAGCCTCCGCTACACGCTGGCCCGACTGGGGCCGCATGGCCTGCCTTTGATTGGCCGCGCCGACTGGAATGATTGTCTGAACCTCAACACGTTCTCCGAGGAGCCGGGCGAGTCGTTCCAGACGGCTGCTAACAGAGAGAGCGGGATAGCTGAGTCCATCTTCATTGCGGGTTTGTTCGTGCTGGCAGCAAAGGAATTGGCCCAGATCGCAACTCATAGAGGGAACAGCGCCGACCGGGAGTGGATTCTTGAAGCATCTAATGAGATGGCCAGGGCCGTTGCCAGTTATGGCTGGGACGGTGAGTGGTTTCTGCGTGCTTACGATGCCTTTGGGGAACCGATAGGCTCGCATCGGTGTGAGGAGGGCCAGATCTTCATCGAACCACAGGGGATGTGTCTGATGGCGGGGTTAGGGCTGGACGATGGACGAGCAGCACAGGCGCTGAGATCCGTCCACGACCGGCTGGCAACACCGCATGGCATCATCTTGCAGCAGCCAGCCTACTCGCGCTATTACTTGCATCTGGGAGAGATATCGTCTTATCCGCCCGGCTTCAAGGAAAACGCCGGCATCTTTTGCCATACCAACCCCTGGATCATGATCGCTGAGACGATAGCCGGGAGCGGCGATCGCGCGTTTGATTACTATCAGCGCCTTAATCCCTCGGTGCGAGAATCGATCAGCGAGATCCATCGCTGCGAACCTTACGTCTACGCACAGATGATCGCCGGACGTGACGCTCCGTCTCACGGTGAGGCCAAGAACTCCTGGCTGACTGGAACGGCGGCCTGGAATTATGTTGCCATCACCCAGTGGATCCTGGGTATCCGCCCCACCTACGACGGACTGGAGATCGCGCCAGCTATCCCCAGCAACTGGGCTGGCTTCACGGCTCGGCGTACCTTCCGAGGCGCGACCTACCGCATCGTCGTCGTCAGAGATGGGCCAGGAAACGCTATCTCCCTAACTGTCAACGGGCAGCCCATCGAGGGCACCGTCGTCTGCCTCCCCCCGCAGAACCAGGAGATTGAGATCAAGGCGGTGCTCAGATAGGAGCAGCCTGCATCCCGATGGGGAGGAATGTAGCATAGCACTCCGCTTTTCTCCTTCTTCCCATTTCCCATCCGCTACGATCTTTCTCAGCCTCTTGCCGCCCCTCTCTGCCAGATTGGGACAAGGTTGTGTGCAAAACGTGCTGATCGAGGCGCGGCTTGCTGCCGATCACGTTCAACACGGACCATCACACCTGACTCCCAACACGCTGCGGGATGGCATCGAACGTGGCATCGAAGTGCAGCTTACCGCCCCTGGCAGGGTGGCGAGTGGCGCTTCCAACATTGTGGAGACCGGTTACAACCCCGGTGGATTGATCCCCGAAACGACCGGGGCCATAAGCTGGCCGCTGTTCGGCGGACTGCTAGCGGGGCTGGCCCTGCTGCTGATCGTGCCGGGCGTGGTGCGCCGGGTGGACAGGCGGACAACAGGGAGAACCCCTGCCAGGCGGAAGAAGGCCCGGGTGAAGCTCACCCAGCCCACGGCGGCTGATTCGAGGCCGCCCGCCAGCCCTGGAAAGCAAGCAGCGGCCAAACCGCGCATCCGCCTGCGCGACAAGAGTTCCTGAGCGCTCCTCAACAGACGAATCGCCGGGCAGATTCTCAGGTAGTCATAGATGCTTGTCGCAGCCGCTCCTGTGCTTCGAGGAACAATCGCGCCTCCGCGCTGATTGGCGGGATTTCCCGCCTGCGCCACCCCCAGCGCTCCCGCGCTTCTGCCAGCACGGCGTCCTCGTCGACCGTGACAACTCGACCCTCGTCCACAACGATCCGCCCGTTCACGATCACCGTTCGCACCGAGGTCCCGTTCTCGGCGTAGACTAGATGCTGTGCCGGGTCGTTGAGGGGGGTAAACGCTGCCGTCGTCAGATCGAGGAGGGTCAGATCGGCAAGCTGGCCTGGCACGATGCGGCCCAACGAGTCGGACAACCCAAGCACCCGTGCCCCCCCTCTGGTCGCCATCCCGAGAATCTGGCGGGCGCGCAGCCAGCGGCCATGCTCTGCCGTGCGAACGGTATGCATCAATCCAGCCACTTTCATGACATCGAACATATTCTGGTTATCGTTGCTGGCTGAACCATCAGCGCCGAGCGCAACGTGGCCATCTCTTCCCACTAGGTCAAGGATCGGGGCGAAGCCACTGCCCAGCTTCAAGTTACAGACGGAGTTATGTACCACTGTGGCGCCCGCATCAACGATGCGAGCCACATCGTCCGGCTCGATCCACACGCAATGCGCCAGCGATGTGTTCTCTCGCAGCAGGCCATTTTCCCACAGGTAGGCGACGGTTGGCTTGCCGAAGAATTCCTTACAGATGAGGGCCTGGAATCGGGTCTCGTTGACGTGCATGTGGAACCCGCCGCCATATTGCTGGGCGATGTCCATCGAGCCGCGCATCACTTCCAACGAGCACCACTGCGCGCCGGATGGTCCAGCCAGACAGCGTAAGCGGCCATTTTCCACATTATGCCACTTGGCAAAGAAGGCAGCCAGCACGTCCAGATATTCTCTGGCCGTGGTGGGTGGCATTGTTCCCCAAGGGGCATGCGCGAGTCCCGGTTCGCGCTCCATCAACAGCCGATTGACTCGGTGATCATCCTCGACCAGAGGCGCGATCCCAGCCCGAATACCGATGTCGCGGTACGCACTCATGGCAGCATCAAGTGCCTCGGCAGTCATCGGGCCATTCACCCAGAAATGATCAACGACGGCAGTAGCCCCTGCTTTCATCATCTCAATGGCGCCAAGCTGGCAGGCCAGGACGATCTCGCGCTCGCTGAGCTGGAAGGGCGCCCAGAACAGGTCGAACAACCACAGTTCCAACGGCAGCCCTTCGGAACGTCCCTTAAAGAAGTTCTCTGGCGAGTGCGAATGGGCATTGACCAGGCCCGGTATCACTAGGCGGTCGCGGCCCTCGATCACGCGCGTGTGGGCATCAGGCTCGATGGGGACGGAAGTGACCCCCTCGATCCGGTTGCCAACAATGGCAATGTACTGATTCTCGAGCAGCCCATCCTGCGCGGGATCGAGAACTGTTGCATCTCTGATCAGGATATCCATACTGCGCTGATGTCCCTGTCTGTCATCTATCATGGCTAGAATGGCCGGCGACATCAAGCCGTCTCGGCTTCAGCTACTGACGCTTCCAGAATGTCAAGCGCGCGCTCGATTTCGCTCTCCGTGATGACCAGAGGCGGCGCAAGCCGCACAACAGCCTCGGCATTGATGGTCCAACCCATGATCACGCCGCGCTGGTATGCCTCGCCAACGAAGCGCTCGGTCACGGCCTGGCTGGTGAACTCCAGCCCGATCATCAAACCACGCCCTCGCACATCCTTGAGAATCGTGTGCCGTCCCTGGATGGCGCGCAGTCCGTCCATGAACTGCTGTCCGCGTTCCTGGGCCTTGGCAACGAGGTTTTCCCGCTTCATAAACTGGATCGCGGCGCGGGCCGCCGCACACGACACAGCATTTCCGCCGAACGTTGTGAGGTGCGAGAGTGGTGGGTCGCTAAAGGTCGCCATGATCGCCGGGCGGCTGATGAAGCCGCCGAGAGGCAATCCCCCACCCATTGCCTTCGCCATGCACATCACGTCAGGCGTGACGTTCCATAGGTCGCAGCCAAACCATTTCCCAGTGCGCCCGAAGCCGGTCTGGATCTCGTCAGCGATCAGCAGCGCTCCAGCCCGGTCACACAGATCGCGTAGGCCTGGCAGGTAATCGTCATCAGGAATTCGCACCCCGCCTTCACCCTGGATCGGCTCCACGATCACGGCAGCCACCTCCTCTGTGATCGCCTGGCGGGCGGCATCCAGGTCATTAAAAGGGATGAACTGCACGTCGGGGAGGAGTGGCTCAAAGGGCTTGCGGTACACCTCGCGCCAGGTGACTGACAGCGCGCCGAAGGTCCTACCATGAAAGCCACGCTCCATGGTGATGAAGCGGGTCCGCCCCGTGTACTTGCGTGCTAACTTGAGCGCCCCCTCGATAGCCTCCGCCCCGCTGTTGGTGAAGAAGGTTGTCTGCAGGTCACCGGGCGTGATCTCAGCTAGCAGCTCCGCCACCTCCACCTGAGATGGAACAACGAACTTGCCGTAGACCATGGTATGCAGGGCTTTATCTGCCTGCTCCTTAATAGCCGCCGCGACCTCAGGGTTGCAGTGTCCTACGTTACACACAGCGATACCCGCGATCAGGTCGAGGAACTCGCGCCCGTCCGCTGCGCAGATAGTGCTGCCGTGCGACTCGGCTACGACAATGTCTTTGACACTAGGACTGGTGGCGCACACGTACTGCCGGTCGGCTTGCTTGTAGCGGTCGATGGTTTGAGTATCCATGCTTGAGTCTCTCTTGGGTCGAGGATCAAAAGGGATCAGGTCGCTTGTGGATCGGCGGCAAGGGGCAGGTGCATCGCTGACCATCCGTCTGTGGGCGCTTGATGCATGAGCTTCTGACAATCATCCGAATTCCGATTGTAGGGACACGGCCAGCGCCGTGTCCCTACGCACGAATGCCCAGCCTCGACGCAGGTTGTCAGCTATGTGATAATGCCGTGCGTGGCCAGGCCGAAACGCTCGATGATGGGGGTCACGGTGCTCAGCAGAATGGGCGCGATGACCGCGCTGACGATCATGTTGCCGACCCACCAACCGACCACAGCCGGACCAAAGGCGTCTGGTGGGACCAGCCCACCAGCCCGCAAAATGCTGATCCCATAAAGCGCACCAAGGCCATTGGGCAGCACCACACCAAAGACTAGGAAAAACAAGAACCCCTTGACTGTGTACACATCCCTGCCCAACGGATGCAGACCAAAGCGCTGGGCAAGCAGACGGTAGGCCAGCAGTGGGATGCCAAACTGGATCCAGTCGACGAATGCGAAGGGAATATCGATCAACAGTGGAACGCCAGCCAGCAGGCCCGCGCCGATGAATGAGCCAATGTAGCCGATCACCAATCCCCATCCGCCGAACCACATAGCGAAGGGAATGCCAAAACCGATGGCGACAAAGAGCGCAGACACGCTCACGATCCCCATCGGCAGCGCTATCACGCCCAACCACGACAGGACTGTATACACGCCAGCCGCCAGGGCGAAGGTCACCAGGCTGGCAACAGTCAGCGGCGGGTTGGGATTCCAGCGCAGTCCATACTCGACTTCACGAGGGGTAGTCGTCATCTCATCTTTCCTCTCTCCTGCGCGCTTGCAGGTATCTCTATGGGACCACGAGCCCAGGCACGGCAAAATGGCCAACACCATTGTGGCCCTTGACCTGAAGAGCTACCAGAATCATCTGTTGTACTTCAGCTACCGTCACCTCCTTTTCGTTGTAGCACGGCTTGCAGACTAGCTCGCTGCACTCGCTCAATAGCCGATAGCCTCATGCGCCGCAATGAGACGTGGCTATCGGCTTTCCACCACCTGCCGGGAGAGCGCCGCCAGCCATTCCTGAACGTTGAGCAGGAGAGGAAAATCCGGCTGTTCCTTGCGGATTGCGCAGCTTGTAGCGATGGCTTGTGGTACACGCAGCCGCGTCGCGTTGACCACATCCTGATTGGAAAACAGCTCACGCGGCGTGCCGCGAAACACGGTCCGCCCATCGAGCATGACCACGGTTTGCTTGCAATAGTCAGCCACCAGAGTCATATCGTGCGTGATAATCAAGATCGTCCGGCCCTGCTCGTGCAGGTCGCGCAGCAACCTGGCAATGCTGGTCACCATACGAAAATCCTGGCCGGTGGTTGGCTCGTCTACGATGATGATCTCTGGCTTCATGGCCAAGATAGAGGCCACCGCAAGGCGCTGACGTTGTCCTTTGCCCAGGAACAAGGGGTCTTCTTCTCTCTTGTCCAGCAGATCAACCGCCTCCAAGGCTCCCAGTACGCGGGCTTCTATCTCCTCGCCACTGAGTTCCATGTTGCGCAACCCGTAGGCCACCTCGTCGTACACACGGCGAGTGAAGATTTGGTGATCAGGGTTTTGGAACACATAACCAACATAACGAGGCAATTGTGCCCGGACCCGGGGGTGCATGATATCCTGCCCCAGAACGCGGGCAGTCCCTTTCCAGGGCCGGTAGATACCGTTGAGCACCTTGGCAAGCGTCGTCTTGCCGCTGCCATTGTTGCCCAACAGAGCCAAGAACTCACCGCGCCGTAACGTCAGATCGGCCCCCTTGAGGGCAACTGTGCCATCGTCGTAACGGAACCAGAGATTCTGAACCTCCACTAGCACCTCTCCCGTGGAGGGCGGATCAACGGTGATGCCACTGCCATCCACGTCGCGGGGGAAGATCGCTACCGCTTCCTCCACGCTGATAGGAATCCGATCTCCCAGACGCTCGCGCGCGCCATTTGCGATCCGTGAGACCTCGAAGGTGTAGATACCCCGCCCGCCGAGCGCAGCCATATTAGTGTAGAACTTTCGTGGTGTGCTGACTAGTTCGACGCGCCCGTCACTGACCAGGGCCACCCGGTCGCAGAACGTCGCCAATGTGTCCGGGTCCTGCTCCACCATGATAACCGTCAGGTTATGTAGCTGCTTGAGACGGTGCGTGGTCGCAATGACCTCACGTTTGCCTAGCGGATCCAGATCGCTTGTTGGCTCATCGAGGATCAGCACCTCCGGGCGCATTGCCAGAAAGGAGGCGATAGCGACGCGCTGCTTCTGCCCGCCAGAGAGATCCGCCGGGTGTAGATACTCTGCCACGGGCCATAGGTCTCCCAGCCCTACCATTTCCAGTGCCTCTCGGGCGCGGCGCTCGATCTCGTCTTCCGGCAGCTTGAGTAGCTGAAGGCCAAAGGAGACCTCGTGCAGCAGACTCATCCGAAGGAACTGGTTCTCTGGGTCCTGGAAAACCATGCCAACCCTGGGTGCCATGACCCCCCGGCCCGTGATCGCACCCAGCGGCTCGCCAGTCTGAGGGGAAGGATTGGCCCTGACGTCAACCTCGGTCACAGGTTCTCCCAACACCACAACCTTGCCCCGGATGTGATGGTTTACCATCCGAAAAGGAATTTTTATCGTATGAGGGATCAGGCCAAGGATGACCTTGCAGATAGTGGTCTTGCCTGCTCCACTCGTACCGGTAATGCCAAAGAACTCCCCCTGCTCGATCTGCAGGTTGACTCCCTGGAGCGCCCAGGGATTCTCACTCCCGACAAAGGCGGGGTATCGCCAGTACAAATCTTGGATCTCGACAGCGTTCACCGGGTGCTCTACCTCTCATAGGGCAATAGCGATCCCCTAGGCCCCTAACAGATGAGTTAGGTTGAAGTGCAAGCCCAGGACCGCGATCGCTAGCAGGACAAAGAGCATCAGCAGAATCAGGTCGATGGCGCGGATCGGGCGGGTTTCGCGGAACTCAACCGGCTGAGTGGAGAGGCGTGTCATGCCACGTGCCATGACCGCATCCCCGACTTCAGTTGAACGCCGGATCATGGTCACGATCAATGGCACGGAGATACGCGCCAGGTCAAGGATCTTCCCTAGGATGCTCTTACGCTTGATGTCCACCCCTCGCGCCACCTGGGCCTGCCGGATCGTGCCGTAATCGAGCACAGCCATGCTCAGACTGCGTAGCATCACTGAGGTAAAGAAGCTCACAGAGTAAGGCACTCGCGCTTGGTGCATCGCGCCGAGAGTCTCGGCGTCGCGTGTGGTCATCACTAGAGTGAGCGAGAGGAAGACCATGGTGGCGTAGCCGAAAACCTTGGTGGTTGCCACGACCACATTCTTGTCGGATACGACCAGATTCAGCGAATGAAAGAATGGAACCTCGGCTAACACTATTCTCGGGTTCAGCCCTAGGCGGTTAAGTGCGACCGCTAAGACGATTCCGGCAACCAAGCCCCAGAAGAAGGTGCGTGTCAACCGATAGGTGATCATGGGGACGACGATCAGGGTCAACAGGCTGAGCGACAACGCCAGCGTTATTGTGCCATCGTACAGCGGTAGATCCAGATAGACCCTCGTTCCGCGATCAGGGTTAAAGATCAACCAAGTAATGAACAGCGTGCTCAGCATGGGGAAGATCACGAATAGATACGAACGGAACAACCAGATCAGCGCACCGCCCATAAAAAGGGCTACCAGGCTGACAACCGCCATAGCCACCGCCCCGACTGGATCAGGATCGTTCATATCCATTAGGCGGACGATGACCAGCGAGATCAACAGCACCCCTGCAACCTTGGTCAGGATATGCAGGCGGGCCAGCGGCGAGTTGATCTTCATGGAAAAAAGGAATGTTCGAACGTACTCTTTTCCCTCACGCTGCGTGGATGGAGAGGCAGCAGGACTTCCCACATGATACTCCTTACTAGTTGCCAGCCCAGCCTAAGTTACCACATGGCTCGGCGCGCAAGGGGCAGCCAATAACGAGACGCTAATATGGGTTTCCGCCAGGTGGAATCGCATTTCATAGAATGGAACCACCCTCTACCAGCAGTATAAGGGTTTTTTTGCGTCGAAGTCAAGACCCTATTGACTCCGATCGCTGTTTCCCCTATACTGTCAATAAGCGCTTTTCCGCATCACGAAAGTAGTTTCCGCCAGACGGAAATCCGGCGGCGGATGAGGTTGCTGGGTGGCGTGCTCGGCCTCCCAGGCCCCTTAGCGAGGGTAGAGTGAGTTCTGACAACACCGTCCGCAGTGTCGAGCGCGCTCTAAGGTTGCTGTTGGCTTTCCAGTCCGAGCGCCCAGAACTGACCTTGACCGAGCTAAGCCAAGTGCTTGGGTTAAGCGTGAGCACGGTTCACCGGCTGCTGGGCACTCTGAAAACCCACCGTTTCATTGAACAAGACGAGAATACCGGGCGGTACCGCCTTGGCCTGGCTCTCTTTAAGCTGGGAGCAGTGGCCCAGCAGGGCCTCGATCTGTGCTGGCGCAGCGAGATTCCCTTGCGCCATCTGGCCCGCAAGACAGAAGAAACCGCTTATCTGTGTGTTATTGATGGGGATGATGCTCTCTGCCTGGACCGCGTGGAAGGCCAGCATCAGGTTCGAGTGTTGGCCCTTGACATCGGCGGGCGATTGCCTCTCAACTGCGGCGCAGCTCCGCGTGTACTATTGGCCTCGCTTCCAGATGGGGAGATCCAGCGATTGTTCACAGAGGGCAAGTTCAAGCAGATGACTCCCCATTCCCTGATCGATCCAGATCAACTGTGGGCCGATATCCTGCTCACCCGTCAGCAAGGCTATACATACAGCACCGAAGACGTCATCGAAGGGGTGGCTGCTATCGGTGCGCCGATTCGGGATCATACCAACAGAGTGGTGGGTGCGCTGAGCATTGCTGGCATTCTTCCGCATTTCGAGGCGACACGGCGAGCTGAGCTGATAGCGTCGGTCATAGAACAAGCCGGTGTCATTTCTGCGAGCCTGGGATGGGTCAATCCCCACGACGAACATCGCCCGTTGCAGGCATCTATTCATTCCAATAGGGACCAATAGGGAGGATTTTACATGACAGCAGTACCAGTTGCCGCAGACCTGAAAATCGTCGGCGGGCGCGTGGTCTCCTCAGCAGGGGTGCAGGATGGCCTGGAGATCGCTATCAAGGACGGCAAGATCGTAGCGATGGGTCGGGGACCGTTCATGCCCGAAGCCCGCACCATCATTGACGTGAAGGGGAAGTATGTGCTGCCGGGGTTGGTGGACTCCGAGGCACACCCTGGCTGCTATGTGCCGTTCGAACGGGAGTTGGCTACTGAATCATGGGAAGCCGCCGCCATCGGCGTAACCACTTGGGGCATCCACGCACCGAGCACCCGCCTGGGGGCTGAGCCGTTCCAGGAATATGTGCAGCCGGAGCACGTCGTCCCGTTCAGCCAGGTGTTAGATGGCGCGATTGGCATTATCAACCGGGTATCAGCGGTGGATGTCTTCCTGACCTTCATGCTGGAAACCGACGAGCAGGCAGAGGAAATCCCCCTCTATGCTGAGAAGTGGGGTGTCACATCGCATAAGCTGTATCTCCAATCAATGAAACCGGCACTCGACAAGTATTGGGGTGGCCGGCGCGCCGGGTTAGGGCATGGATTTGACGATGGCACTGTCTACTTGGCGATGGAGAAAACCGCCCAGATCGGTCCGCCGGGTGTGATATGCATCCACGCCGAAAACTGGCAGATCGCCCGCATCTTTGAGAAACGGCTGATCGAGGCAGGCCGCACCGACTTCGGCGCGTGGACTGACCGCTCACCCGATTTCTGCGAGGCGCACCATGTCCGTTCCTATGCCTACATCGCCAAGATCACGGGCGTCCCTCTATACGTGCAACATGCTACCACCAGCCTGACTTATGAGGAGATACTCCGGGCACGGGGTGAGGGGATCAAGATCTATGCCCAGACCGGCCCGGCCTGGCTGTATCTCACCCCCGAGAACGGCTGGCGGATCAACGTTCCGCTCCGGCGGCGCGACCATGTGGAGAAGATCTGGGAGGCACTGGCGACCGGGGTGATCGACGCCGTTGGTTCCGATCATGTGGTGGCGTGGGATCCGCCCACCCGTGAGGCGATGTACGACGAGAACATCTGGAAGCTCCGCACCGGCTTCACCTCGCGTGTGGGCCTCTTGACCCCTGTCATGCTCAGCGAGGGCGTCAACAAAGGCCGTATCAACATCGAGCGCATGGTCGAAGTATGCTGCGAGAACCCGGCTAAGATATTCGGCCTATACCCCAAGAAGGGGACGCTCCAGGTGGGCGCAGACGCGGATATCGTTGTGGTCGATCTGGACAAGGAAGTCACGCTGGCGAAGAAGCATCTGTTCACTCGCTCCGGCTGGTCGATTGCTGAGGGCCATACCTTCAAAGGCTGGCCAGTGATGACCATCTTGCGCGGCAACGTTGTCGCTGAATGGCCAGATGGCGAAGACGCGCCACACCTGGTTGGTGAGCCAATTGGGCGCTACCAGCCGCGTATGCCGGGCCATCAGTGCTATCCACTGGCAGCAGAAGTGACAGCTCAGCCAGTCTGAGCCTCTCTTGACTGCGCAGCATTCCTTGGACTTGTGGAGGACCACCGTGGCGATCTGGGATGACGTGCTTACTGAGCAAGACCGCATCGTCTACGAGCGGGCAGGGTGGGGCAAGCCCGCTGGCTATGGCCAACGTCCCGCCCTATTAATCGTGGACGTGATCTATAACTTCGTGGGAGACGTGCCCAAGCCGATCCTCGAATCGATCCAAACCTGGCGCTATAGCTGTGGTGAGGTCGGCTGGCAGGGTGTCTATGCCCTGCAGAAGCTCATCGCTGCTGCACGGCGCAAGCATATGCCGCTGTTCTACACAACCTGGGAGCGCCGGGCCGACAAAGCCGATAACGGGGCCTGGAACCGCAAGAACTATCGCATCGACGATCCCATCGACGTGATTGGCCACAAGGGTAACGAGATCGTGGCCGAGGTCGCACCTGAACCACACGATTTCACCTTTGTCAAGAAAAAGCCCAGCGCCTTCTTCGGCACGCCCCTGGTCAGCTATCTCATCGACATGAAGGTGGACACGATCATCCTGACCGGGACGACCACCAGTGGATGCATCCGCGCGACGGCAGTGGATGGCTTTTCCTACAACTACTATGTCGTTGTTCCAGAGGAGTGCGTCTGGGATCGGGGCGAGGTCAGCCACAAGATCAACCTGTTCGACATCAACGAGAAGTACGGCGACGTGCGGAAGCTGGACGACGTCCTCCAGTATATTGATGGCTTGCCCGATGACCTGTATGAGGGCATCCTGCCCTGGGTGGGCGCAGCACAAGGGGCGGGCTGAGAGCGAGTTGAATCGAAAAGTGGAAAGCAGATGCATCGTAGTGCCTTTTCGTCTTTGAACTTTCTACTTTCCACTCAGTAAGGAGCTTTCGGCTGTGGCACTTGAAATACGCAAGTATGTCACGTTTGTCGAGCATGTAGTACGCGAGGCAGGCATCGAGGTTGAGCCGCCGCTGCGCAAGGTGGCGGTGGCGGCAGTGGTCAAGAACCCCTATGCAGGACGCTACTCCGAGGATGTCAGCGAGATCGTAGATGGCAGCGTGGAGCTTGGGCGGCAGCTCAGCAGACTGCTGGTTGAGGCAATGGGCGGCCCGGTTCAGAGCTACGGCAAGGCTGCCCTCGCCGGGTCGAACGGTGAAGTCGAACATACCCATGCCTTTCTGACCACTGTCTTTGCTGACCAGCTCCGTGAGGCTGTCGGCGGGGGCAAGGCGTGGATCTCCTCGACCGGCAAGCGAGGGGCAATGGGCAGCAGTATCGATGTGCCGCTGGCTTGCAAAGACGCCCTATTCGTGCGCTCCCACTACGACACCATCACGGTAACCGTCCCCGACGCACCGGAGCCGGACGAGGTGGTGGTGATTGTGGCCGGGGCAAACCGGGGCCGCCCGAACTTCCGGCTGGGAGGTTTGAAATACGAAGATATCAAAGGCGAGGATGGGCTGCGGTAGCAGCCTGACCCCGCCAGCGCGCTCTGGCAATTGCAAATCTTGAACTGCTCATCGCTACCTGACAAGGAGGTTGCCCGGTGATCGCAACACAGCAGGCGTCAACCCTGTTGGCCGAGCCAAAGAAGCACTATGGCAAGCTCAGAAACTACGTGGGCGGGCGATGGGTCGAGTCGAGTTCGACCGACGTGCGCGACATCGTCAATCCGGCGACGGGTGAGGTTATCGCACAGGTTCCATACTCCACACCTGAAGAGGTAACCGAGGCTATCCAGGTTGCCAAGGAGGCATTCCGTACATGGCAGTACGAGCCGCCTGTGCGCCGCGCCCGACCCTTCTTCATCCTCAAGCATCTGATGGAGGAGCACTTTGAGAGCCTGGCAAGAACGCTTGTCCAGGAAATGGGCAAGACGATCTCCGACGCACGGGCGGAGATGCGGCGTGCCATTGAGGAGGTAGAGTGCGCCTGTGGCATCCCGACCCTGATGAAAGGCTATCTCCACGATACCATCTCCCCCAACATCGACCTGGATGTGCTGTATGTACCGCTGGGCGTGTTCTTCATGGTGCCGTCCTTCAACTTCCCGGCACTCGTCCCACTGGAGTACCTGCCTTACGCGGTGGCCTGCGGAAACACCTATATCAATAAGCCCAGCCCTATCGTCCCGATCTCTCAGGTGCGTATCTTCGAGCTGATCGAACAGTGCGGCTTCCCACCAGGGGTGATCAACCTAGTGCACGGTGACGCCGACGTGGTCAATACCCTGATGGAGCACCCAGACACGCAAGGTTTCTCGTTCGTCGGCTCCACGCCAGTTGGCAAAATGCTGTACGCCAAGGCTGCTGCGCTCGGCAAGCGCGGTCAGTGCGCTACAGGGGCCAAGAACCACTTTGTTGTCATGCCCGATGCCGACCTGGATGCAACGGTGGCAGCAATCCTCTCGTCATTCTTTGGTGCGGCAGGGCAGCGGTGTCTGGCAGGGTCGATCCTGGTCCCCGTAGGCGATATCTACGAGCCGCTGGTGGATAGGCTTGTCGCAGCGGCCTCAAAGATGAAACTCGGCTACGGCATGGATGAGAGCGTAGAGCTGGGACCGGTGGTCACTCAGAAAGCTAAGGAACGGATTGTCGGCTACATCAATAAAGGCGTCGAGCAGGGGGCACGTCTTTTGCTCGACGGGCGAGGCGTGCAAGTTGAGGGCTACCCCAATGGCGCATTCGTCGGCCCAACCATCTTCGATGACGTGACGCCGGACATGGTTATCGCGCAGGAGGAGATCTTCGGGCCGGTGGCTTGCATCATCCGCGCGAAGGACCTGGATGAAGCCCTTGGCATGATCGAGCGCAGTCGCTTTGGCCACTCGGCCATGTTGTTCACCGCCAGCGGGGCTGCCGCCCGCAAGTTCCAGCACCAGGCAACATGCGGCAACATTGGCATCAACATCGGCGTGGCTGCGACCCAGGCATACGCCACCCTGGGAGGGCTGAAAGAATCCGCCTATGGCGATCTGCACGGTCGCTCCGAGTCTGTCCTGTTCTTCACCGACCGCAAGATTGTGATTGCTCGCTGGTCATAGCAGGATCGCCCAAGCTACGTAAGTACAGCAGCCAACGGGGAAGCGTTTCCGGCTAGCTTGTGAGAGGAGACCGCGGGGCAGTTCAGTTTACTCTTCGCCCGATGGGGCAGGCTCCATAAGAGAGGTTCTATGAGTGAAGCAACGCAACCCTCAACCACTGTTCAGGCTTACCTGGACGACAGCCCCAAGCGTCTCCTGATCAACGGCCAGTGGGTCGAGGCGGCCAGCGGCGCGGTCATGGATGTGGTTAACCCAGCCACAAATGAGGTTCTGACGCAGGTTGCCAGAGCGGATGAGACCGATGTCAACCGGGTCGTTGAGGCTGCCGCCGCGACTTTTGAAGACCCATCCTGGCGCTGGATGTCCGCCCGCGAGCGTGGTCACCTGCTGTACAAGATGGCCGAACTGATTGCCGAGCGGGCTTCAGATATCGCGCAGGTTGAGACGCTGAATGTCGGTAAGCCGATCTTCCAGGCCGAGGACGACGTTGAGACGGTCGTGGACTGCTTCCGCTATTACGCGGGCGCGGCGCGGCTGCTCGAAGGTGCGACACCGCAGGTTCCCACCGATTTCTTCAGTTACACGCTGCACGAGCCAATAGGTGTATGCGTGGGCATCGTCCCCTGGAACTTTCCCTTTCAGATCACGGCCTGGAAGGTCGCGCCCGCGCTGGCAGCGGGCAACACTGTGATCCTCAAGCCCGCCAGCGCAACACCGCTGAGTGCCTTGATGCTGGGCCAGGTGGCACTCGACGCCGGGCTTCCTCCTGGTGCGCTGAACATCATTACCGGGCCGGGCGCGGTGGTAGGCGAGTCACTGGCATCTCACCCGGCGGTCGGCAAGATTTCGCTAACGGGCGAGACCCGCACCGGGGCTAAGATCATGAAGCTGGCTGCCGACGGCATCAAACGCATCTCATTGGAGTTGGGCGGCAAGTCGCCCAGCCTGATCTTCCCGGACGCGGACCTCGACCAAGCGGTTACAGCCTCACTGACGGCCATCTACTTCAACGCAGGGCAGATGTGCGCGGCTCGCTCACGCATTCTAGTGCACGAGAGCATCCATGATGCTTTTGTGGCCAAGATGCTCGATGGCGCACGGCAGTTACGGCTGGGCAATCCCCTTGACCGCGCGACCCATATGGGCCCCCTGATCTCGCGGGGGCAGGTTGAAAGCGTTCACCGCTATGTGGAGATCGGTCAGTCTGAGGGAGCGATGCTGGTCACCGGAGGCGGGCGCCCCGATGACCCAGCGCTGAGCCGGGGTAACTTCTATTTACCCACCATCTTCGACCGCGTCAGCAACCGGATGTGCATTGCCCAGGAGGAAATCTTCGGCCCTGTGGCGTCGATCATCACGTTCCGCACAGAGGAGGAAGCGATCCGATTGGCTAACGAGACCAGCTATGGGCTGGCTTCGACGGTGTGGACGAGTGATGTTAAGCGGGCCCATCGCGTGGCCCGCCAGATTCGCGCTGGGGGGGTCTGGATCAACACCAATATGACGCTGTTTAATGAGACACCCTTCGGCGGCTACAAATCCAGCGGCATGGGCCGCGAGCTGGGCCTGGAATCGCTGCTGTCATACACCGAGGCTAAGCATGTCGGCGTGTTTCTCGGCGAGCGAGTACGAGGGTTCAAGTTCTAGGCAAAGAGGTGAATAATGAGCAGCCTGGCGCTGATCAACATCGGCCACATCATCAGCGGCGACCTGCAACGAGGAGTGATCGAAGGCGACACTATCCTCATTGAGGATGGCAAGTTCTCGCAAATCGGCGACCGCACAGCGATGGACGCCCAGGCCGCCGATGTGGTGGTGGACGTGAAGGGCGCAACGGTCGCGCCCGGCCTGATCGATACCCACGTGCACATCGTCTTCGGCGACTGGACGCCGCGACAGAATGCTCTGGGCTGGATCGAAAGTTACATGCATGGCGGCGTCACCGCGATGATGTCCGCCAGCGAAGTCCACCTGCCGGGCTGGCCCAAAGACCCGGTCGGCGTCAAGGCGCTGGCGATCACCGCCTTCAAGTCCTATTCAGCCTTCCGGCCCGCCGGGGTCAAGGTCTACGCCGGGTCGGTGATCTTCCAGCCCGGCCTGGTAGAGGCCGATTTCAAGGAGCTATCCGAGGTCGGTGTATGGTTGGGCAAAGTGGGCTTCGGCGACTTCAAGAAGCCAACCGACGCCGAGCCACTGGTACGCTGGGCACAGAAGTATGGCTTCGTCGTGATGTGCCACACCGGTGGCGCGTCGATCCCCGGCAGCGCGCCGGTCACCGCCGACGATCTACTGGTTCTCCAACCGAACATCTCGGCGCACACCAACGGCGGCACAACCTCCTTGCCCGATTCGGGTGTTGAATTGCTGGTAAAGGAGGCTAGCTTTTACCTGCAAATCTGTCAGGCGGGCAACGTCCGCTCCGCCATCAAGATCATCGAGCTCGCGCGCGAACACAACCAGTTATACCGCGTTCTGATCGCCAGCGACACGCCCAGCGGCACGGGCGTTATGCCGATGGCCGACATCAAATCAGTGGTGGAGATGTCTTCGCTAGCAGGGCTACCTGCCGCTCAAGCCTGGGCGCTGGCGAGCGGCAACGCCGCTGACGTGCTCCGCAAGAACAGCGGACGGATCGAGGTGGGCCGCGATGCTGACCTGGTGGTGATCGATGCCCCGCTTGGCTGCTCGCGCTCGGATGCGCTAGGCGCGATTGAGAACGGCGATATTCCCGGTATCTCGTGCGTGATCATCGACGGCGAGATTCGGGCGATGAAGAGCCGTAACACACCCGCCTCGACCCGTATGGCCGAGGTCGTCCGCAAATAGGGAGGTGGCGTGATGGCCAGCATGCCTGGGTTCAGACTCAAACAGGAAGTCCTGGCGCCTGCTATGCACGGCTGTGCCTTCCGCGTGCGGAAGGGCGAGCGCTTCCAGATCATTGATGTGCAGGGCCAACAGGTAGGCGACTTGGTGGCGTTCAAAGCGGATGACCCAACCGAGTACTTCTCCCCTAAGCACACTGTCACCCAGAACTGGAGCATCGCCCTCAAGCCGGGGTTCGTGCTGGCGAGCAACCGACGCAATAACTTGATGCGGATTGCCGAGGATACGGTGGGTTACCACGACATCATCGTGCCATGCTGCGACCCTGAGACCTACATCACCCGCTACGGCATCTACGATCACCGAAGCTGCCTGGTTAACCTAAAAGAAGGGCTGACCAGCATTGGTCTGGGTGACTGGGAGGTGCATGGTGAGCACGCCTGGAACGTGTTCATGAAGACCCGCATCGAACCAGACGGTAAGATGGTCTACCTGGAATCGACTCATGGGCCTGGCTCCTTCATCACACTGGAGGCGTTGGAAGACCTCGTGTGTGCTCTGTCGGCGTGCCCACAGGATCAGACGCCGATCAACGGCCCGGCCTGTACTGAGTTGCTGGTGCGCGTCTGGGAGCCTGAATAGCCCAGCCAAAGGGAGAGTGAGCGGCACATGGATGGTGACGCGCCAACCCGGCAGGATGTGATCCGTGTCTGTCGGGTGCTGGATGGAATGGGGCTGGTCGAAGGGTTCGGCCATGTCTCGGCGCGTTTGCCCGATGGCAACGTCTTGATCACCCCTGCGCGCGGGCTGCGCCTGGTGGCCGAGTCCGAGCTGCTCATCTTCAACCTCCGTGGCGAATTGGTTGCAGGGGCGGGGACCCCCGCCCCCTTGGAGCGCTGGATGCATCTGGCCGTTTACCGCGCCCGCCCAGACGTGAACGCCATCTGCCGAACGCACTCCCGATATGCAGCAGCGCTGGGAACGGCGGACATGCCTATCCAGACCGCGCATGGCTTTGGTGGGATGCTGGGCTTGCGGGTCTCTGTCCACCCAGAGAGGGATCTGATCACAGACGATGCGATGGGCCGTGCGGTCGCTGCAACGCTGGGCGAGGGTGCAGCGGTTCTGCTGCGCGGCAATGGGGCGCTGGTCACTGGCGCCACGCTCCAGCAAGCCTGCGTGCGGGCGATCTATCTGGAGGAGGCGGCCTTCATGCAGGTGGCAGCGGGAGGCCTCGGCGGCACAATCCCATTCACACCGGAGGAGCTGGCCCGTCGCGCTCGCTGGTACGAGGCCGAGACAGCGCGCGCCTGGGAGTATTACACAAGCCGGTTTGCGCCTTGACCCGATAAAGCTCTCAGGGGAGGGTGAACTGTGAGCAGCCTGCATCGCGTGGCGGTCGTTCAACCTCATACCTATGCCCGTACCTGGGGACGCATCTTCCCGTTCCCCTTTGATGACAACACCCCGCCAGAGTCGCGCAACCTCGACGATGCACTACGCTATGTTGACCAAGCAGCGCAGGGCGGGGCGCGCTACGTGGCTTTCCCTGAGATGTATCCTGGCCCGATGAGCGTTGACTCGCCTCTGACACTGGATTCGGTCACTGAAGCTCTGGCCGCTCAGGCTCGTCGCAGCCGGGTCTGGGTGTTGTATGGCGGCGCCGAGGTCACCCCCAACGGCCTCTATAATACCTACAACGTTCTCAACCCCTCCGGCGGGCTGGCGGGCCGTTACCGTAAGATGATCCCAGCCTGCGGCGAACCATGGCTGCCGGGCGATGAACCGCTTGTCGTGGAGGCAGACGGGCTACGCTTGGGGCTGGCTGTGTGCTGGGAGGCATGGTTCCCTGAGATCGCCCGGACGCTGGCCTTCCTGGGCGCAGACGTGATCTTCTTCCCTACCGGCGCGCTGATCTACGAGCTGGCCCCACGCTGGCGTGAAATCCTCGCTGCACGCGCGGCTGAGAATCTCGTCTACACGGCTGCCTCCGTCAACCTGCTGGCGATGGAAGACGGCATGGCCGTCATCCACAGCCCAGAGGGGCCGATTGCAGCCAGCGCAGGGCCAGGGATCATCTTTGGTGACGTGGACGCAGAGCGACTTGCCTACCTCCGCCGCACCGACGAGCAGCTAATTGTCCCGAAGAAGTACCGGTCCATCCCTGGCCTGATGCGCGCTCTGCGACCCGACCTTCTCCACAAACTCCAGAGCTACGT
This sequence comes from Anaerolineae bacterium, assembly GCA_034434995.1. GTDB lineage: Bacteria > Chloroflexota > Anaerolineae > Aggregatilineales > UBA3940 > DAOTYF01. The sequence goes on along the minus strand of DAOTYF010000020.1, from coordinate 43,473 downwards.
CACCGAGGCCATGTCGGCCAAGACCCAGGAGGGCGGATGAGCCTGCTGATTGAAAATTGCACGGTGCTGGACCCCAATGTACCGCCCGGCTATCAGACCGGCCAGTATATCGCCGTTGAAGGCAACACGATTGCATCCATTGGCTCCGAGCGCCCCGCCGGGGTCTTTGACCGCGTGCTGAGCGGCGCAAACCGGCTGGCGATCCCCGGCCTGATCAATGCTCACACCCATTCGGCAGAGAACTTCCTGCGTGCTACCACGGACCGCCTGCCGCTGGAGCCATGGCTGGTCTACCTATTCGGCATGTGTGGGGAATACTCGCCACGCGATCACTATCTGTGCGTTATGTTGGGGGCCATCGAGATGATCCACACGGGTGTAACAGGGGTCGTGGATCACTTCTGGATGAGCCCAGCCCCCAACGCTCCAGCGATGGATGCCGCGATGCAGGCATACCACGACAGCGGGATGAGGGCGGCGGTTGCGCCGCTATACCGCGACGCGCAGTACGACGTGGACTACGGCATCCAGGCAGGTTACCCGCTAGCAGACACGTTCTTCGCGCAAATCGCACGGAGCCTTCCCCCGCTGCGCGATATCCTCGACATGATCGAAAGCTTTGTAGCGCGCTGGAACGGCGCAGATTGGGGCCGTCTGCGCGCCTTTGTGGGACCATCCGGACTCCAGTGGTGTAGTGAGGAGCTGCTGCGTCAATCGCTGGATATCGCCCGGCGCTACCACACGGGCTTCCATATGCACCTGTTGGAAACCCGCGTCCAGGACTGGGCCTGCCGGAAGCGCTTCGGGAAGTCGGGCGTCGCCTGGCTGGCCGAGCGCGATCTGTTGGGGCCAGAGGTGTCGCTGCCCCACTCGGTCCACCTCACGCCTGAGGATGTAGAGCTACTGGCTAGGTCGGGAGCCAGTGTGGTTCACAATATCGCTGCTAACCTGAAACTGGGCAGCGGCCTCGCACCGGTGCGCCTGATGCTGGACCTCGGCGTGCCGGTCGCGCTAGGTACCGATGGCGCGGCTAGCAACGATAACCAGGTGCTCTTCGAGACCCTCCGCCTGGCAGCGATGGTTCACAACCCCCAGGAACCTGACCCCGACCACTGGATTTCGGCCCGCGAAGCCTGGAACATGGCCACCGAAGCCGGTGCGGTCGTGCTGGGTATGCAGGGTCGCATCGGCACGCTCAAGACTGGCTATCTGGCCGATATCGTCCTGCTCGACCTCGATAGCCCCCACCTGACCCCCCTCAACGATCCTGTGCGCCACCTAGCGTTCTGCGAGTCGGGAGCCTCCGTCCGCACCGTGATCGTGGACGGCACGGTGGTCATGCACGAGGGACTCATCGAGGCGTTTGACGAGCGGGCAATTCTGCAGGAGGCGCGCGAGGCTGTCGCCCGCCGCCCGTTCCGTCAGCCCGTGCCACCGGACGTGCAGAGCGCTATTGAACGCTTTGCTGCTTTCCAGAGGGGAATCACCCATCATGCCTGATCTGAGAAACCGTGACGAGTGGTTACCTATCTCGCGGCAGAAGCCTATCCCACCCTACACGCTCGATCCCACGCTGACGTTCTACTGCCCCCAGGAGAACCTCGAGGGGCTCGAGCACCCCGATGTGCGGGCACTGCATCGCCATATGCGCGAGGACTACAAGCCCCCCTCAGCAAATGGCGCGATGATCGCCTTACTACTGCCCTGCACCAAGGCAAAACCCTACTCGCTCAGCAAGGAGCATCTGGAGATCAACCGCTATCTGCTTCAACATGGATTCGCTCCTGTAGGTCAACCCGATTATCCTGAAGCGCTTCTGAGCGCCTTGCCGGAGGGCTACCCGCGGGAGGCTCTACATAACGGCCTGCTGCAGCGCGATGGCTTATCTATCCACCGGATCGTGATCTCCGAACCGATGGGGCTTGTGCCTTACGAGTACATTTATACGTGGCGGGGGCAGCCATCCATTGCGGCCCGCTACGATGATCCCGGTCTGTTTGAGCACCGGGGCACGGCGGTTGGGCTGTGGCGGGCCGATAACACGGCGGTGCCAATCTCCGGCGGCAAATATCGCTGGGGACCAAACGAGCGGGCTGCCTACGCAAAGGTACATAACCTGCTCACTGAACACATGGCTGCTGTGCTCAGGCGGCTTCGGCCTCGCTACAGCCGGATCGTGGGGTATGTAAGCCCCAAGCTGACCCACCGCAGCTTCCTCACCAACCGCCGCGAGAAGGCCGCAAGTGGGATCGTTGCCCATAAACTTACCCCCGAGGGGCGGGTAGCGCTGATCGGGGTCAACGATCGGGAGCCGGGCCTGGTGGAGGTCGTCCCCAGCGCGGAGGAACTTGACGCAGTGCAGCGGGCGCTCGCCCAGCGTCTCGCCGGGATGTCGCCCGCACGGGTGCGGGCTTACTTTGCGGGTGGCGGGGGCGGGGCCACGCCGCTGATCCTGCCAGAGACACTCGCTGTACTGGAGCGCCATTTGGTGGGGTGAAGCAAAGGTAGAGAGCTTGCCATGACCACCGGCTACGTCTTCGAGACAGGGCATCGCGCCCACACCCACCCTCAGGCCCCAGAGTCCGCCGCGCGGCTTGACCGGCTGATGGCATACCTGGACGCCCAAGGGGAGTTGGCAGCCCTGTCGCGGATCGCAGTCGAACCGATTCCCTGGGAGTGGATCGCCGCCGCACATACCACCCACCATGTTGAGACAGTGCGACGGCTGGCGCAGACAGGCCGGAGCCGGGCCAGTGTCGATACCTATCTGACGCCGGAGGCCCCTGAAGTGGCCAGGCTGGCCGCGTCCTGCGCGATAGCAGCCACTCAGGCCGTATTAACAGGGGATGTAGCGAACGCCTTCTCGTTCAGCAGGCCGCCGGGTCATCACGCTCACGCCACCCACGCCATGGGCTATTGTCTCTTCAATAATGTGGCAGTGGCTGCGCTGTTCGCGCTGCGCGAGGCGGGCCTGGAGCGCGTTCTGATCGTGGATATCGACGCCCATCACGGCAATGGCACTGAGGACATCTTCTACGCCAGCCGTGAAGTCCTGTTCGTATCGCTGCACCAGCACCCCTGGTATCCCGGCACTGGCGATGTATTCCGCACCGGAGTTGAGGCGGGCACAGGCTACAACTATAACGTGGCTTTGCCCACTTGGACTGGCGACGAGGGCTATCGCCGAGCCGTGAAGGAGCTGATCAGGCCGCTGGCAGAACGCTACTGCCCCCAACTTATCCTGGTGTCAGCGGGCTTCGACGCACACTGGATGGACCAGTCATCGGTTCTTGGCTTGAGCGTGCAGGGATACTACGACCTAGTTGCGGGCCTGCGCGACTTGGCCGACCAATATTGCCAGAGCCGGATCGTCCTGATATTGGAGGGGGGCTACAACTTGGATTCGACCGCCCCCTGCGCAGCCGCGTCCCTGCGCGCCCTGCGCGACATACCCATGCTCCCCGACCCGCTGGGGCCATGCCCCGATCCACCCGTCGCGCCACTCGACCTGACTCTGACGTACTTGCAGGGTTTTATGGAGCTGATGGCTCCCGCCAGCGCAACCGATTTCTACAGCCATCCCATTGAGGTGCCCTATCGCCTGCGGTAGTTCGGGATAGGCGCTCGTATACAAAAGCAGTATTCAGGGGCCAAAGGAGGTGATGCATTCGGCGTGTGGACAAGATCAGATATGAACCATAGAACCATCAATGCAACATCAACATACAAAATAGCAGATTGGAGGGGAGAATGAACCGACGAAGCCTTTATCTCATAGGGGCAGCACTGCTGATGCTTGTCGCCCTGATCGTAGCAGGTTGCCAAGCCGCTACCCCGGCGCCGACTGAGGAGGCTGCCCCCGAAGAGGCAACCGAGGAGGCTCCGACTGAAGAGCCACTCCGGGTGGCAGCCGTGTTCCCCGGCTCGATCAGCGACCAGGGCTTCAATCAAGCCGGATATCAGGGTCTGCTGATGATCGAAGAGCAACTTGGAGCCGAGATCGCCTACTCCGAGAATACGCCCGTCGCCGAGTTCGTCCAGGTGTACCGCCAGTTCGCGGACGACGGCTATGACGTGATCATCGGCCACGGCTTTGAGTTTGGCGATGTGGCATTGGAGGTCGCGCCGGACTACCCGGACACGATCTTCATTGTGGATAGCAACCCGGTTGTCTCAGCGCCCAATGTGGCCGGGATCACCGGGCAGACCTGGCAGGCCACCTACCTGTTGGGCGTCCTGGCGGGCCGAATGACTGAGACCAACAAGATCGGCGGGATCGCAGGATTTGACTTTCCGATCATCGTGGCTCAGATGGAGGCTTACCGCTTGGGCGCGCAGTCGGTGAACCCCGATGTGGAGGTTACCAATGTCTACATCGGCACGTTCGAGGATGTCGCCCAGGCCAAGGAGGCTGCCTTCGCCCAGTTTGACGCGGGCGTAGATGTGATCTTCCATATCGCCGATGCGGCGGGTGTGGGCGTTATCCAGGCCGCCGAGGAGCGCGGCGTGTGGGCTATCGGCTGGGGACTCGATCAGAACAGTATTGCGCCTAATACGGTGCTCTCCAGCCTGCTGTTTAGCGGCGACCTGCTGCTGCTTCAGGATGTGCAGCGCGTGGTGGACGGGACATGGACCGGCGAGGTGCGGCTGTACGGGCTAGAGACCGGGGTTGTCGGCATCGCACCTTTCTACGGGCTAGTTCCCGACGAGGTTGCGCAGGAGATTGAGCAGGTGAAGCAGGACATCATTGATGGCAAAATCGAGGTGCCCTATATCACCGAGCCAACGGAGTAGGTAGCTGCTCACAACTTTCTCTACCTGCCCCCGCTGCCTGTGCGGAGTGGGGGCAGGTGCGGCCCACCGGCCATTTGGAGACCCAAAGCGGAAGGACACATGGGCACCTTGCTACGGATGGAAGGGATCACCAAGGTCTATCCCGGTGTGATCGCCAATCATGAGGTGGATTTCGAGGTTGCCGAGGGCGAGATACATGCCCTGCTCGGCGAAAATGGGGCAGGCAAGACTACGCTGATGAACATCCTCTACGGCATGACGACCCCTGATGCCGGAAGAATCACCCTGCGTGGTCAGCCGGTCAGCATTCGCAGTCCCAGGGATGCAACCGCGCTGGGTATCGGGATGGTGCATCAACACTTTATGCTGGTGCCACGTTTCACCGCCGTGCAGAGCGTCGTGCTAGGCACAAACACTGGAAGAGGCCCTTGGCTGGATCTGAAGGGGGTCTCTAGACGGCTACGCGCTCTGGCCGACCAGTATGGGCTTGATATTGACTTCAACACGGAAATCCAGGACCTACCGCTGGGGATGCAGCAGCGGGTTGAAATCCTCAAGGTGCTCTATCGCGGTGCTGACCTGCTCATCATGGACGAGCCGACGGCGGTGCTCACCCCGGACGAGGTGCAGATGCTGTTTGGTATCCTCCGCCGTCTGGCCGAGCAAGGCCACGCGACCATTTTTATCAGTCACAAGTTAGATGAAGTGCTGGCGATCAGCGATCGCGTGACTGTCCTGCGCGATGGACATCACGTAGCAACGCTTAAGACCAGTGAAGCAACGCAGCCCCAGCTTGCCCAGTTGATGGTCGGACGCCCTGTTGTGCTGTCCGTTGAGAAGTCCCCACGGCAGGACCCCGAGCATAGGGTACTGGAGGTGTCCGATGTGTGGGTCGAGCGCGAACATGGTCGTGACCAATTGCGCGGCGTCTCACTGGCCGTCCACGCAGGTGAGATCCTGGGTCTGGCCGGAATCGACGGCAATGGGCAACGTGCGCTGCTCGAAGTGCTGTGTGGCCTAATCCGCCCGGCGCGGGGCCGGGTTACGTTGAAAGGGATCGACGTGACCGGCTATGAACCCCGCCAACTCGCTGATCTGAACATAGCTCGCATCCCAGAGGACCGACGGACAATGGGGTTGCTGTTACCCCTCTCGATCTGGGAGAATCTGACCCTGCAGAGCTACTTTCGTGAGCCACATGCCCGCTGGGGCGTCTTGCGCTTGGGTCAGATGGCGCGCTTTGCGCGCAGGCTTGTGGCCGAGTTTGACATCAAGGCTCCCAGCGTGGAGGTGGCCGTCAGCACTCTATCCGGCGGCAATCAGCAAAAGCTGATCCTCGCCCGCGAGTTGCATCATGACCCCGACGTGCTGATCGTAGCCAACGCGACCCGAGGGTTGGATGTGGGCGCAACGGAGTACACCTACCGACGATTGTTGGAGCATCGAGATCGGGGGGCAGGCATCCTGCTCATCTCAAGCGATCTGGAGGAGATACTGTGTCTGAGCGATCGGGTCGCAGTGATTCACGGGGGCAAGATAATGGGCGAGGTCCCGTCCGATCAGGTAGACCGCTTGACTCTGGGGATGATGATGACCGGGACTCCCCTCGAAGCCCTGAGCAAGGCCTGAACCTCTGGAGGCTCCTCCAGCGCACGTTTGCCCCGGAGGAAGGCTGGTTGCCAGGGCTGGGTGCTTCAGCGCTGGCTATTGTGGGTGCGTTGCTAGTTACCGGGGTGACCCTGGCTTTTGCTGGCTATCGCCCTATTGAAGTTTACGCGGTGATGGCGGACGGGGCATTGGGGACCCCCCAGGCAATAGGCGTGACCATCACCAACGCCATTCCGCTGATCCTGGCCGGGCTGGGCGTGGCCTTGCCCTTCCGCTGCGGGCTGCTCAACATCGGCGGCGAGGGGCAGATCTACATGGGCGCGCTGGCTGCCACGTTAGTGGCGCTGGCGTTTCCCGGCCTGCCGCCTACTATCCACCTGCCACTGGCGCTGCTTGGTGGGTTCGTTGGCGGTGGCTTGTGGGGGGCCTTCCCTGGCTGGTTGCGGGCCTCCAAGAACCTCAACGAGATCATCACCACCATCATGCTGAACTATATTGGCTTCTGGATCATCAGCTACCTTGTGCATGGCCCGCTCAAAGACCCTGATAGCTACGGCTATGCATGGACGGTCAGAGTCCCGGAGTCGGCTCAGCTCCCCTTGATCTTGCCAGCAGCACGGATTCATTTGGGGATCGTCGTCGCCTTGATCATCGCCGCGCTCACCCACTTCCTGCTGTGGCATACTACCCTGGGCTTCGAGATGCGGGCTGTCGGCGCCGGGCCAGAGACCTCGCGCTTCGCAGGCATTGCCGTGCAGCGCAGCACCGTTCTCTCCATGCTGATAGGTGGAGGTCTGGCAGGCATGGCAGGGGCAGCGGTCATCCTGGGCGTTCAGTTCCGCCTCAGTGACTTCTTCTCCCCCGGCTATGGCTTTGATGCCATCGCAGTGGCGCTCGTAGGGCAAACTACGCCATTCGGCGTCGTGGCGGCAGGGTTATTCTTCGGTGCGCTGAGCAATGGCGTGGGAAACGCGCACCGCGCCTTGGGTGTAGCACAGGGAATGACCTCCTTCATCCAGGGCGTCACCATGATGTTCATCATTGCCAGCCAGTCTCTTACCCTCATCCGCCTGCTGCGGAAACGAAGGACGGTGCGCCTTGTTGAGCACGCTCATTAACATCTTCTTATCCGTTGACTTCGCCTCTGCCAGCGTGCGCTTTGCCATGCCCCTCGCGGTAGCGTCGGCGGGCGAGATCACCTCGGAGCGCAGCGGGGTGGTCAACATCGGCCTGGAGGGAATGATGCTGGCCGGGGCGCTGGGGGGAATGGTGGGAGCCTACTATTCCGGGAGTCCCTGGATCGGCCTGCTATGTGGGATGCTGGCTGGTGGGTTGGTGGCTGCAATCCACGCCTTTGTCGTGATCACGTTGGCTGCCAACCAGGTTGTCTCTGGGGCAGCCATGAACATTGGTGTTCTGGGATTGACTACCTTCGTCTTCCGCGCGCTGTACGGAATCACGGAGCGCCCGATTGTCGCTCATTTCGAGCCATGGCCCGTGCCGGTGCTTAGCCAGATTCCGGTCGTCGGCACGATCTTCTTCAACCAGATACCGCTGATCTACCTGACCTACGGCGTGGTGCTGGTCATGAGCGTGGTGCTGTTTCGCACGACGTGGGGTCTGAGCGTCCAAGCCGTCGGCGAGCACCCTCGCGCTGCCGACAGTGTTGGCATAAGCATCGCACGCACCCGCTACCTCGCCGTGATCCTGTGTGGGCTGCTGGCAGGCATGGCAGGGACGTTCTTCTCGCTAGGCCAGCTCTACACCTTCATCGAAGGGATGACCGGCGGGCGCGGCTTCATTGTGCTGGCGGTCGTCATCGTGGCAAACTGGTCGCCGGCACGGGCAGCCCTAGTAGCCCTGCTTTTTGGCGCGGCAGAAGCTGTTGGGCTGCGCCTCCAAGCGCTCAACGTCGGCATCCCCTATCACTTCGCGCTGGCTTTCCCCTACGTGCTGACGCTGCTGGTTTACATTGGGCTGGCGGGTCGCACCCGGATGCCACGTGCCTTGGGGCTGCCTTATATCAAGGACTGAGCAGGCCCGCCAATGGGACACTGCACTATAATGCTACCCACCGGGCGGCGGCTCTCAGTCCGGCAGCGACAGCAGAAATGCAATGACGTTGTTAATATCGTCTTCAGACAGCGTATCCGCGTAGGTTTCGGGCATTGTTGGCTCAAATCCCTCAACCACATAGGCAGTCGGTTCCAGAATGGATTGCCTGAGATATTCCTCCGCACTCAAGCCCTCGACACGAGTCCCGGCGCGCCCGGCAATACCCTGAAAGGAGGGGCCAACCAGCGCAGATCCGTCGAGCGTGTGGCACGTCAGGCAAGGAACTCCGCTGGCTCCACCTGTTTCGTAGATCTGACGGCCCTGAGCCGGATCACCGATGGCGGACTCACTGCCGCCATTGCCACAGGCCGCTAACGCCAACCCCACCAGGATAGCCGTCGCGATCCAGGCCCATCTGCGCCAAAACGACAACATTGAACTCTCTCCTTTTACCGTAGGATGCTATTGGTTCAGGATGAAGGCATCCTGCTCACTATCATAGGTCAGTACGCTCACCCTAGCAGTCTCAACTACAATATCACCTGCAAACACCTCGCGCCAGTGCTCACCGTCATCCATCATGAAGATGGTAAGCGGATAGGTGCCAGGGTCCCGCCACAGCGTTTCCAGCCCATAAGCGGCTCCCTCGTGATGCAGGCCGCTGGCCTGGTATGTCCATTCGCCAACGACCTCGCCATCGATCTCGACCCGCAAGCGCACCGGGTAACGCGCGCCGCCGAGAACCTGTTCCGGTGTCACACCTTCCGGCAGGTTCTGCGAGTCGGTATTGATGCCCAGCGTAGCAGCCATGATATCCGATGTGTGGCTCAAAACAATACGAATGGCCCCCTGATCGGTGGCCCAGGCAACAGCGGGCCAGTCAGCTAACAGTGCCATGGCGAGGGTCAGCAGCAGAAGGACGAATCCCCCGGCAAAGGAGATGGGTGTCGGCAGCCCTCTGGCGGGGAACTCCTTTCGATTCTCTCCCTCGCTGACCAGTGACTCGAACAGCCGCCTGAACCCCCCACGATCACCCGGCGCAGCTTCCAGCCAGTGGACGCGATTGCCGAGCAGGTTGGCATTACGCCCCCGGCTCAGTCGCCCGATCAGCCAGCGCGGCCCCTCGCGGAAGCCACAGTCGTCGGCAGGGCAGGTCAGGAGCACTACCGCACGTGCGCCATGGGAGAGACACCCCCGAATCCACTTCGACTGGGTCATCCCGGCACAAGGCACGGTGCAGGTGATCAGCGGAACCGCCGGCTCCGGGTTGCCCACCCCCAACGTGGCGAGTGTGACCGTTTGATGGGCGGATCGTCCCGCCGCTGCGCCGATGGCAGATTCTTGATGAGCGCCGACCGGCAGCGTCCCCAAGGTGGTGTGCCGCTGACAGGCGAACACCACCACCGGGGATTGGCCCTGCGCACTGGCAAGAGCCTGCCGCAGATCAGCTACGATCTGCTCAGTGCGAAGTTCTGGCAGTTCGATGCCAATCGTAGCGCAGTCACCCACGCACAGACCACATCCGGTACACAGGGCCGCGTTGACCGCGACCGAGGACTCGTAACGGTCGTCAATCACGCGCGGCACGACCGACAGCGCATCATAAGGGCATTCGCGGGCACACACTGCACACCCGGTACACAGTTCCTCCGTCACAAGAGCGGGGCCGTGGTGCCTCCCGCGCGCCAGCCACGGCAGTGCGCTAACACTGACAACAACCACTCCAGACACGATCCACACCGTTGCCGATCCAAACTGGCGGGACAGCGGCAGGAAGCCAAGATACAGCCAGTCCAATCGGACTGTAGTTACCAAGGTGCTCAGGTCGGCAGGTGGGCCGCTGCGGACGGGCCAGGCAAGCGCCAGGATCGCCAGCGCTACGAGCGTGGTGATCATCAGCCAACGCGGCGCCCAGACCTTCGCCCGTTGGAGGCGCATCTCATGAATCCAGATTCCAGCCGCGATGATCAGCGAAAGAAAGATGTGCAGGAACAGAATGATCACGAAGAACTGGAACGCGCCCGATACTGCCGCTGGAGAGGAAAAGGTGAACGGGATATCCCCACCCAAGAAGTTGATAAAGTATTCCCCTAACCATTGCCCCTGCTGATCCCAGACCAGGAAGTAACCCATTGCCCCAATAACCAGGATCAGCAGCACCAACACCATGCCCGATACCCAGGCCAACCAGCGTCCCCCCCAGAAGCGGTCACTGAGCAGCATCTTGAGCGCGTGCAACACCAGCACAACGATCAAAGCATCTGAGGCGTAGCGGTGGATGCTGCGAATAAGAGAGCCGATCCAGGAGGCACTGATCAGTTCCAGCGAGGCATAGGCGCGCAGAGGCCCGGGCTTATAGACAACCGTGAGGTACACCCCCGTCACCAGCAGGACGATCAGCAAGAGGATCGATAGCGTGCCCAGATGATAAAAAGGGTTGAAGTTAAGGCGGGGTTTGGCATCCCCTTGTGCCGTGCTGGAGAGACGATCCAGCATTCCCTCAAAGCGCGACCAGAGTCCCTCCAGTGCCCTGAGAAGGCGGCGGTTGCTGTAGTAAGATGGCTTAAACATCAGAAATCAGCTCGGTGAACTACCATTTTCAGAGAAGAGAGGGAACCGGCGCAATCGGAGTGCGTTGCCTGTGACAAAGACGCTGCTGAGCACCATTGCAAGCGCAGACAATACCGGCCACAGGTGTCCGGTCGCTGCCAACCCCAGTCCGATCAAATTATAGACGAATGCCCATGCCAGGTTCTGACGGACGCGGTGCATGGCAGCACGACTCAGTCGGATCAGCCAGGGAACGGCACGGAGATCATCGCCCAGGAGGACGGCATCCGCCGCCGCGCGGGCCACATCAGTGCCGTGGCTGAGCGCGATCCCGACATGGGCCGCTGCCAGCGCAGGGCCATCGTTGATCCCATCACCAACCATGGCTACTGGGCGAGAACTTTCCTTCAGATGCCGAATCTTATCCTCCGGGAGCAGTTCTGCGTAAACCGGGACGTTCAAGCGCTGCGCCCAGCGCTCCCCCGCAGCGGCATCATCCCCTGTCAGCACAGAGACATCCAGCCCCAACCTGCGCAGGTCAGCGACTGCGCCGTCCGCCATAGGACGAGCCTCTTCACCCAACCCCAACAAGCCCCGTACTTGCCCATCCCAGCCTGCATATATGACGGATAAGCCCTCGGCCTGCCAGTCCATAGCGGCATTGGCAAGCGCGGGCATCGTCACCAGTCCACGATCCGCCATGAGACGCCCGCTGCCGACCATAACGAGCAGTTCGCCTAGCCGCGCGCTGACGCCGTGCCCTGGAATGGCGTGGAAGCCTTCTGCATCTGCAAGAGCCAGCCCGCGTCTCTGTGCTGCTTCAACCACTGCTTTCCCAAATGGGTGCTCGGAGCGAACCTCAGCAGCGGCAACGAACGCCAGGAACACATCCGTATCCATACCTGGCGAGAGAATGTACTGCACACGGAACTCCCGTTGGGTCAGCGTGCCAGTCTTATCAAAGTAGACCCGCCTGACCTGCGCCAGGCGCTCTAGTGCGCTGCTGCTACGGAGAATGGCTCCGCCTTCAGCAGCCCGCCCAATGCCTAGCCACAATGTAAGCGGCGTTGCCAGGCCCAGCGCACATGGGCAGGCGATCAGCAGCACCGAGAGCGCGTTCATCAGGCCGGTTTCCACACCAGATTGGGCTGCCCAGAAGGTGAACGTCCCGGCGGCGATCAACACCGCGATGGGCACCATCCACCCCGCCAATCGGTCGGCTAACTGTTGGATCGGCGTGCGCTCCCAAAGGGCCTGGTGCAGCAGCCTGCCGATCTGTCCGGCAGCCGTGCTGGCTCCGACAGCCGTGGTGATGATCTCAAAGCCGCCATCCACGTTGATCGTCCCCGCCAACACCTGCTCGCCGGGGCGTCGCATCACAGGGATTGGCTCGCCGGTGAGCAGGCTCTCATCTACATCACCCTCACCGACGGCGATCAGCCCATCAACGGGGAAGCGTTCGCCGGGGCGCACCAGGATGCGCGCTCCGGCTGGCAGGCGTTCCACCGGAACCCGCTGTTCCCCCTCCGGTGTCAACCAGGTTGCCTCATCGGGGAGTTGCTTCAACAGACGCTCCACAGCTTCATTGCTTTGCTTCTGGGCACGAATCTCTAACCAGCGCCCGACAGCCACTAGGTAAAGCAGCATCGAAGCAGTGTCGAAATAGAGATGGCCATGGCCCAGAAGAAAGTTCCGCACCGAGAGCGCGAATGCCGAAAACGCGCCCAGCGCGATCAGCGCGTGCATGTTTGGGCGGCCTGTGAGCAGGCTGGCGATCCCGGCGCGGAGGATCGGCAGACCCAGCAGCAGTATCATCGGTATACCACCTACCAGCAGGACCGAATGGAAGAAGGTCGCCAGCCAGGCAGTATCTTGTGGCGCGCCCGCGACATATTGCCAGATATACAGAAAGAGGCTGATGATCAGATCGTGGGCCGCAATGACGCCCGTGATAAGTAGCAGATCGGCGTGGCGCTCCTCTTCGTCGTAATCGGCCCTCTCACCCGCTGGCCAAGCCCGGTAGCCAAGTCGCCGGATACGCCGCGCCAGGCGCCGTGGATCGACCTGCGACGGATCGTAGGTGACGCGCGCCTCGCGCCGAGCGAAGCTGACCTCGGCGCTTTGGACGCCGTGCGTGCGCTGAAGCGTCTCACCAATCAGCCACGCGCAGGAGGCGCACCACAGCCCGCCGAGGGAAAGTTCCACCCCAGCGATTTCCCGCTCAGACCCAGCAGCGTGGGCTTTGGAGGGGGCGTTTGCCGTTGTTTGGAGCAGGCTATGAACCTCGCGGCAGGCCGGACAGCAAAAGATATCCCCCGCCGCATTGGTCAGGGGATGTGTAACAGTTAGCCCGCACAGCGCACAGCCCAGTGTTGCAACGGGGGCTACCACACCATCACCCCCCCGACTTCAAAGTGCCCGACCCAGCCCCATGCCGCGAAACCGCGTAGGGCCATCTGCACACCAAACAGCAGCATCACCAGCGCTGTGGCCGGGCGAGCCCAGCAGGCGAGCACAGACACGTCACGCCCCCCCAGCCAGTGAACGACCAGCAGGGCGGGCCATGTCCCTATTCCAAAGGCCAGCATGGCCACTGCACCACCCCATGCAGAATTGCTGGTAAAGGCAGTGAGGAGGGCCGCGATCACCAGACCGCAGGGCAGCAACCCCCATAGTAAGCCAAACGCCACTGTGATTGGCAGGGCAGGGAAACTCCGGGCCACCGGCTCAGCCTGAGTCAGGCGACGCACAGCTTGGCCCCAGCGGCGAGTCAGGTTGGACAGCAACACCTCTGCTGGGGGAGCGATCCCCAACAGCGACAGGGTGAAGTAGCCTGCCAACAGAGCGAACAACAGCGCAAAGATTCCTTGCACGGTTACCAGGGCAGGGAACCAGTTAGCTATAGCCGCACTTGTCGCCCCACCCAACAGCCCCAATAGGCTGTAGGTAGTAATGCGCCCGGCGTGCATGGCTGGCAGCCGCCAGCCGGAGGTTAATCCTCGGCGGCTGAGCACAACCTGGAGCGCGCCGCACATCGAGGCACAATGTCCTAGGCTACCTAGCAGCCCAAACAAAAAGGCCGCTAGGACCGCAGGCATGCCCGCCGCTGATAGATGGGATCCATGCTCCATAGCCCTATATCCCCAGCACCGCCCCCACTGTCATGCTGAAGAAGACGGTGAGTAGGTAGTAGTTTGAGACCCGATACAGGCGATATGCCTTGCGCGGATGCGGATTGCGCCACAGGTCCATGGACTGAGCCAGGAATCCCAACCCCCATACCAGCGCAACGATCAACGCCAACCCATGCAAAGCCAGGGCCGATGCGGCGACCATCATCATGCTATGGGCAAAGATATAAGGAGTCGCACCCCTGTACCCGGCCTGGACGGGCAGCATGGGGATTCCTGCTTGGCGATATCCTTCCCTGTGAACGAGCGCGTAAGCCCAGAAGTGGGCGGGCGTCCAGAAGAAGATCAGCGCAGCCAACGCGAACGGGGTCAGCGGCCAATCAGCGCGGACAGCGGCCCAACCTGCTAGCACGGGACAGCACCCGGCGAACCCGCCGATCACGACATTCATCGGCGTAGTCTGCTTGAGGATCAGGGTGTAGAGAGGCACATAGACTACTAACCCTAGTAGGATGAAGAACGTCGCCGTCGGCGGTAGGGAATGAAACGAGACGAACAGGCTGGCCGCGCAAAGCAGGATTCCCCACCACAGCGCTATCCACGGCGAACTAAGCCGACCCGAGGGCAGAGCGCGACGCCCCGTGCGAGGCATCCGTGCATCGAGGTGGCGTTCGAGGTACTGGTTGAGCGTGGCGGCTCCGCCAGCCATCAAGCCCCCGCTCAGCGCCAGCGTCAGCAATCGCTCCGCCGACACCCAGGGGCCGCTCGCTGCCCATGCCGTCGTCACGGCAGTGAAGACCAGTAGCGCAGTGACGCCGGGTTTGGTCAGGCTAAGCAGCGCTTTTAACTCGCCCACAAGTCGAGGCCAGGTGGCGGTGGTGAGAAGGTGGCTCCGAGTGCTTTCCATTGATGGCCCCCCTGTGTCAGTCTCAGCTTGGCAGGGGGGCAAAGCTATGCCCTCGCCCCCCTACACATCGAATGCAGCTAGCCAACGCCCCAGGCACGGCCTAGGAGCCACCAATTCGCCAGGTAGAAGGTCACGAAGTAGATCAGGAAGATGATCACCAGGGCAAATGCTCCCCTTGGTGCTGGGTGATCATCCTCCACCGCTGCGATCAGAGTCGGCTCGCGGTCGGTCGCCACCAGCATCAGCGAGCTGGCCTCACGCTTCGTGCCGAATAACACCGAGCTGAGCACCACAATCATGAACATCGCCCCCCCTGTCACGGCGATGATCGCACCAAGGCCAAGCACAGCCAGCGACAGGTTCACCGTGCCGGGGAAGACTGACGGTCCGCCTGCCAGCGCAAAGCCGATGTCCCAGTGGCGGCGGGGCACACCCTGGATCCCGGCAGTGATCATTCCCAATGAGACCAGCACCATACCCGCCCCATAGATGTAGGGTTGCCAGGTTGCTAGATTCTTGAATTTCAGTTCGCGGCGGAAGATCAGCGGGATCAGATAGTAAGTCAACCCCATAAAGGCGATAGTCGTGCCAGAGACAACGGTCGCGTGGAAATGGCCGGGCACGCGCAGCGTGTTGTGCTGGATCATGTTGATCTGCTCGGTGCCCATCGTGACGCCCGTCACACCGCCAATCCAGCCGAAGATAAACATGGAGATCACCAGGGCTGCAAAGCCTGGCTCGCGCCAGGGGCCCTTTCGCAGCCACTCGAATAAGCCGCGATTGAAGCCCTTCTTCCGCAGAGCCACCTCCAGCGCTGCCGGGATCGAGAAGGCGTGGATCAGGCTGCCTAGCACGGCCAAGTACATCCCATAGGACGTGTTGAATACTTTCCAGACGAAGCCCGGCCCCGGATCAACCAGCAGATGGTGAGCTGATCCCAGGTTGATGAAGAACAGGTACAGGATGAACGCAAGCCGTGACAGTTTTTCATTGAGGGGGGCCGCACCGGTGGTGATCGATGCCAGCGCATACCACACTGCCACCATCGCCGCCAGATTGATCTGCTGCGCAGGATGGCCAAAGCCCCAGAAGAAGTTACGGTACACCGCGGGGTCGTAGCTCGGCAGCAAATTGAGTGACCACAGCAGTGCCGGGACGAAGGCTATCGCCCCCTGCAACAGCGTATAAGTGGCGATGATCGCTGCCGTCAACAGGCCGTAGACAACCAGTGGCAGGGAGCCTTCGTAGCGACGCTCCCTGCGGGCAACGACCAGATTGGCAAAGAACAGCCCTACGGCGATCAGTGCGCCGACAGCAAACAGCACCACACCGAGATAAAACAACGGATGCGCCTTGAGAGGCACATAAGCCGTGAACATCACATCCGATGGTTCTAGCCCAACGAGAGGGCCAAGCAGCACGGCGAAGGCGGCCATCAGGCCCCCGACCGCCATCAGCACCCATGCGACCCAGCCCAACCCAGGGCTTACATGCCGCGCATTCAACATCACCGTGCTGCCGAAATACAGCCCGGCAACCTCAAAGAACACAATCCAGGCCACCAACATGCTGATGCCATGCGCTGTCACTAGGCGATAGTACCAGACCGATGGCAACAGGTGAATGGCCTGCCACCGTGTCAGCGCCAGCAGCAGCGCAATGATGCCACCAATCAGCAGGAAGACTATCGCTGACACCGCATTGACAATGATCAGCCGCTCAGAGGCCAGATCGACCACGTAGCGGGTGACCGGGCAGGTACGCGATTCAAACCCTGCCACTTGCTTCCCCATGGGGATTGCTCCAACAGCCACGTTATTTTCCTCCTTAACTAAGAGGCCACTAGTCTTGGACGATGATCTTGCCGACCATCAGGTGGTGGCCGTAGAAGCAGTATTCATTGCAGACTACAGAAAACTCGCCGCTCTCGGTAGGGGTCAGGGTCACAACATAGTCATACCCCGGCAACACCATCAGGTTAAGATTGGTGGGCTGGAGCGAGAAGCCATGACTCACATCGGCGGACGAGAGATGAAGCTGGTATGTCTGGCCGCGTTCCAACTGGAGGATCGGATACCACTGGAACTGACGTGCCAACAGGAAAACGTCACCAGGCGGTGGGGCCACCACGGGCAGCGTCGTCGATCCGAGCTGCTCCTCGCCGATCTGATATTGCTCAACGAAGGCGTTCACCTCAGCGACGAAACTCTCCGGCGCAACGCGATAGGTGGTGGCCGGGACGTTCTGGCGACCAAAGAAGAACCATAGTGGCATCATAGCCGTCATGAAAATGCACCACACAAACGCCACAAGCAGCCAGTTGCGCTCTTGACGTCCGAGTGGTTTCCACCAGTTCCTTGGCGGAGCAAGCATGAGGCACCCCTTTCCCCAGTCTGATCTACCGGTGCTATCTCGTCGGCAATGAGATCAGTTCCAGCAGATCCCAGGCATTGTAAAAGACGAGGCTGAGAATAAGCGAGAGCGCGAATAACAGGAACCATCGATCAAAGAGAATCTGACCCCGTGGGATGGGTTGCTCTTCTCCCTTCTCCTGGTCAGTTGCCATGATATGAACCTCCTTCAATATTCAGCACGGGCCTTCAGAACGACGTGCGCGCTCGGCTTTGGGCCAAGTCATCTTGAACAGGCCCCTTTTCCTGCATTCTAGGGGTGGTTGAGGTAGAAGGATATGATTTGCGTCATATTTCACCGGATTCATCCTTATTGTGAAAATAAGAGCAAACCGGCGCAAGCGTAAAAGCACAGCCAGTATGACCTACATCATAGTAAGGTTGCAGCTATGGGCTTAGATTGTCGTTATCGCAGGAACTGGGGGATCGAGGAGCCTGATGCGCCAGCGGAAAGACGACAAGCCCTCATGGCTGGCACGGAAGATAGCAGCCTGGCTCAGCAGGCTAGGGCAGCAGTCTGCTGAGTGCCCACCAGAGCCGCAAGCAGAATACCCCTTGTACTTAACTTGCCCTCATTGCGGCGAACCGGAGATAGAGGTGTGGGACTGTAATGCTCCTGTGCGCTGTCATAACTGTGAGGCCCTCTTCCCCTGCTCGCAAGCAGAAGAAGCAAGCTCGGCCTTTTCTCTCCCCAGGGGTTCTGCTAAGGAGAGCAGAAGTAGTAAAATATAAGGCCAAGGTTGGATCAAGCACAGGCGGGGGCTATGTATGTCCCAACCGCTATTTGTGCCCCCTTTATCTCCTGCGGTCTAATATCCTTATGCAAACGAACTGGGAAATCGTTGGTCACGAGTGGGCAGTCGAACTTCTGTCCAGGCGCGTTGCCAGCGGGCGCATCCGCCACGCGACTCTGTTCACCGGCCCTGCCAGGATCGGCAAAACGACGCTGGCGATCCGCCTGGCGCAGGCGATCAACTGCGTCGGTACGCACCCCCCATGTGGTCAGTGCCGCCCCTGCGATCTGATCGAACGAGGCATACACCCCGATGTTCATGTCCTCAGCGGCGAGGCCGACCGGATCAAGATTGAGGCGATCCGCGAGATGCAGGGACTCCTCGTGCTACGCCCCTTCGAGGCCCGCTATAGAATTGCTGTTCTAGTGGCTTTTCATAATACGACTGAACAGGCGATGGATGCCCTGCTCAAAACGCTAGAAGAGCCGCCCTCCCAGACTCAGCTTATCTTGACTGCTGACATGCCAGATGCTCTACTGCCGACCATCCCCTCGCGCTGCCAGGTGATCCCGCTGCGGCCCGTGCCGCGCGCTCAGATCGAATCGGCGCTGATGGAGAGAGCGGGCCTTGATGCTGAACAGGCTGCGCTTTTGGCACATCTTTCTGGAGGGCGGCCCGGCTGGGCATTCACAATGGCGCGGCAACCAGACGCGCTCGCGGAGCAGGCTGCTATTCTAAGCGATCTGCTGACCGTGCTGCGCGCCAATCGTGATGGCCGTTTCGCCTTCGCGGAGGTCACCGCCCGGGCGAACAACCTTCGGCAGGTGCTTGATGTATGGCAATCATGGTGGAGAGATGTGCTGCTGTGGGCAGAAGGCAGCCGCACCGAACCCATCCATATCGACCGCCGGGCGGATATTAAAGCGCTGGCCGACGAAGTTGGCGCGGAAGCCGCTCGCCGCGCCCTGAAGGCCGTCCGTGACACGCTCCATTGCCTCGACCGCAATGCCAATGCCCGTCTCGCCCTCGAGGTCATGCTGCTTGAGATGCCCTATCTCTAATCAGTGTTCGATCAAGGAGCACCGGCATAGTGCGCCAGTAGGTCGCAATATTTTATAATATCGTTACTTGCTATAGAGGTGCATCTTTCTGGCTGCCAGGCGGTCGGCCAGATCGGTAAGACGACCCGCAACCTCCAGGCGAGCGACCCACTCACGAGGGATCGCGCCCGGGCCAAGCCGGGCCGCCACCAACCCCCCAGCCAGTGAGCCGACTGGATCCGAATGGCTGGGGGTATATGCCCCCAGGCAGACAGCGCGCACATAGTCGTCGCTGTGCCGGATGGCGCAGTAGGCCGCCATCGCCACTGCGGCGTCTTCCGTCCTACCGACTCCGATATGAGCAATCGCTGCCTGTTCGTCCGTCCATCCGATAGCATGGCCAATTCTCAACATCGCATCGTCAAACTCGTCCGAGATGCTGTTGGTAAATGCCAACGTCTCGCGGATGTACTGATCCGGAGAGGCCCCATCCAATGCAAGTTTAATAAGGTAAGCCGTGCCGATGGCAGCAGCAGGGCGGATATGGGCAGCACTGCCAACGGCATAGGCCACCTCACGCAGCCGATCCGGATCATGCTGGTACAGGTAGCCAACCGGGGCTATCGAGGCTACCGATCCGCCCCGGGGGGCGAATTGCCGCCTCACGACCTCCGCCAGCTCACCCAGGTTCGCATCATCTGCCTCGACCAGTGCCTCCGTAACAGAAACGGTCGACCAGGTTTCAGTAGTCACCCTGGCAGGGTCGGAAGGTTCCTGCACAACCAACCTGCCACCGCTGTCGCGGTCGCCCCCTCTCGGGAGATGCCGCACCGACCAGCTAAGGCTATCTCCCAAGGCTAGGCCATAAAGAACCGATCGGGCGCGATCACGCTCACTCAAGAACACATCTCGCTAAGAAAAGCGGCGTTGTGCGGTCTCAACGTGCTTACGCTTGGGAACAAGATGACACAATCCACCACTTGTGCTACCATGACCCCCATGATGGGAAATACCAGCACCGATTATACGATAGATGAAGTCATCAGCGTTTGCATCGCGCGGTTAATTCGAGATGGTGACACAGTTGCTCAGGGGCTGGCAACGCCCCTCGTGGTAGCCGGTTATCTGCTTGCCAAGCTGACCCATGCCCCTAACCTGCGCTTCGCCTCGGCTATCGGGCAGGCATTGTGCGAAGACTGGGCCCCGCTGGGGCTGGCCCGGATTGAAGAGCTTTGGTTGGGTAAGGCGCTGGTCGAGATCGGTTTTGCCAGGGTGGTGACCGAGATCATGCCACGTCACCCCTTCAAGGAATTCTTCCGGCCCGCCCAGATCGATGCACAGGGCAACTTCAACAACATCGCTCTGGGGCAGGACTATGAACGACCCTTCATACGCCTGCCGGGAACTGGCGGCATTCCCGACGTGAGTGTGTACTCCCATGAAGTATACATCTACGTGCCGCGCCACTCGAGGGTGACATTTGTCGACAAAGTGGATTTTGTGAGTGGGTTGGGGCATGTGCCGGGGCGAACACATGGCGCGGGGCCTTGCGCCTGCATCACCGATCTAGGGCAATTCGATTGGGCCGGCGGCAGAATGCGCCTCATCAGTTACCATCCCGGAGTGTCCAAAGAGCAGATTAAAAGGAAGACGGGATTCGAGCTAGATATTGCATCGGATGTCCATGAGACGCCGCCGCCAAGTGTTGAGGAGGTGGCCTTGTTGCGTGAGCAGATCGATCCTCTGGGCATCCGCAAGCTGGAACTGCTCGGCGGTCAGGCCCGCAAAGACTTGATCCGTGACATCCTGCGGCGTGAAGGGGTGTTGTGATGAGCACCGCTTCCCCTCAATCGCGCGTCGTCGAGACCACCTTCCGAGTGCGCTTTGCCGAAACGGACCAGATGGGGATCGTACACCATGCAGCCTACCTGGTGTATTTTGAAGAGGGGCGCAGTGAGTTGGGCCGCCAGTTCGGCGCGTCGTGCGCTGCCTTGGCAGCCGCAGGTTATTCGCTGGCCGTCACCGAGCTGAATGTGCGCTACGTTGGGGCAGCCCGCTACGACGAAGCAATCACCGTGCGAACATGGGTGGAGCGGCTGCAAAGCCGCGGCATCGCTTACTGCTACGAGGTCACCCGGACTGCTAGCGGCGAGATTCTGGCTACTGGCTCTAGCAAGCACGTATGCCTTGATCAATCTGGGAAGGTCCGGCGCTTTCCTCCAACCTGGGCATCTACACTGCGCTGCGCGGCTGGCCTGCGGGGCCAGTTGTGAGCAGCAAGATTGCGAGTAGAATAGGACTCATGGCAGAAAATCCCATCCTCAATGACCGCTACCGCCTCATTGAACAAATCGGGGCGGGCGGTATGGCCGTCATCTATCGCGGACAGGATATGGAGCTGGGACGGTTGGTCTCGGTCAAGATCCTGCGGCCCAGCCTGGTGGATGACCCCGAATTCCTGATCCGCTTCCGCCGTGAGGCGCAGGCCGCTGCCAAGCTGACCCACCCCAATATCGTCACCGTCTACGACGTGGGACAGGATGGCCCCAAGACCCACTATATTGTCATGGAATACGTCCCCGGCCAGGACCTCAAAAAACTGCTGCGGGCGCGAGGCGCCTTCGACGTTGATGCTGCGTTAGCCATCGTGGTGGAAGTGTGCAAGGGCGTCGGCTACGCGCATCGGGCGGGCCTTGTTCACTGTGACGTGAAACCGCAGAACATCCTGATCACGCCCGACAATACGGTGAAGGTCACCGACTTCGGAATTGCGCGCGCCTTTACCAGCACACCAGCGGACGAGCTGGAGGAAGTAGTGTGGGGCAGTCCGCACTACTTCTCACCGGAGCAGGCAGCCGGTGAGGGCTGTACTCCGGCTTCCGATGTATACTCCATTGGCATTGTCCTGTTCGAGCTGCTGACCGGGCGGCTGCCCTTCACGGGCAGTGACTACCGCGAACTGGCCCTGGCACATCTGAAGCAGCCCCCTCCTACAGTTACAAGCGTCAATCCGGCACTGCCGCAGGAACTGGATCGAATCATCCAGAAAGTGCTGTCTAAAGAGCCATCAACACGCTACCGTACCGCCGATCAGCTTGGACGCATTTTGGAGAAGTACCGCGAACAGGGGCTTCAGCCGACATCCAGTTTCGTGATCCGCCCATCACAGGTTTCAACGCCCCCACAGCCGCAGCCAACCATGCCCCATCGCGGGCGGCAGACTGTACCCAGCGAGGAACCCACCGTACCATCCATGCAGCCTGTTGACGCAGCTACCTACGCACCCCCACGTCGGGTGGCTCCGCCGCAGCCCGCATATCCTCCGCCGCCCTACGAAGAAGAATACGCTGACCTGCCGGAGGATATTGTGCCAGGGGTAGACATCTATGGGATCGTCCTGGGTGTGCTCGCAGCGGTGGCTGTATTGGGTTTGATCCCGCTGTGGCTGACCGTCTACTTCACTTTCACACGCTGATGACCTCCAGGATAGACCAGGCGTTTGGCCCAAAGAATTTTCGACCAAACACTGAGGTCTTTTGAACGCCGCACCGCTACCTGCTATAATCCGGGATGAACGCAGCGCGTGGGTAGGGTTCATAAAGACAAATAGGTGCTTGAGCCTGCCGGCGCGCGAGCGCCGTTTGTCGTCATGGGAGCCAAAAAGGTGAATTCAACCCGCTTCAGACATGGCTTCGTATACCTGTTGTTTGTGCTGGCCATCGGTGTGATTATCATGGCCGCGCTGGCTCGTAACGAGCCGCCGGATGAATGGTCTATCACCCAGGTGGCCGAAGCTGCGAAGGAAGGCCGGATCGAAAAAATCGTGGTGAGTGACGACAACCGGATGACGATCTCACTCACAGGGGGAGAGACGGCGGTCGCCACAAAGGACCCCACCAGTACGGCACCGGAACAGTTGGCCTCGTTCGGCGTCAACAGCGACCAGCTTGCGGCGATTGAGTTCGTCAACCAGAAAACGACTAACTGGCAGAGCATCATCACCGCATTGATGTACCTCCTTCCCTTGCTGATCGTGGTCGGCGTGATCTACATGATGTTGCGCCAGGCGCAAGGCACAAACAATCAGGCGCTGTCTTTCGGCAAAAGCCGCGCCCGCATGTTCACGGGAGATCAGCCGACGGTAACCTTTGATGACGTGGCCGGTTGTCAGGAAGCCAAAGAGGAATTAGCTGAAGTCGTCGAATTCCTACGTGAACCGGATAAGTTCATCCAATTGGGCGCGCGCATTCCAAAGGGCGTACTGCTGGTTGGACCACCCGGCACAGGCAAGACGCTGCTGGCAAAGGCCGTCAGCGGCGAGGCGGGCGTCCCCTTCTTTTCGATCTCCGGGTCGGAGTTCGTGGAAATGTTCGTCGGCGTCGGCGCAAGCCGTGTCCGTGACCTGTTTGACCAGGCCAAGCGTCATAGCCCATGCATTGTGTTTATTGACGAGATCGATGCAGTGGGCCGCCACCGTGGAGCAGGGTTGGGGGGATCGCACGACGAGCGTGAGCAAACTCTGAACCAGATCCTGGTTGAGATGGATGGCTTTGACACCGACACGAACGTGATCATTATCGCCGCAACCAATCGCCCGGATATCCTTGACCCTGCGCTGCTGCGGCCAGGGCGCTTTGACCGCCGTGTGGTGCTCGACCGGCCCGACGTGCGGGGTCGTGAGGCAATCCTCAAGGTCCATGTGCGCGGTAAGCCGCTCGGCAGCGATGTGGACCTTGGAGTGCTGGCCCGTGCCACACCGGGTTTCGTCGGGGCCGACCTGGAGAACATGATCAATGAGGCAGCGATCCTGGCCGCACGCCGGAATAAAAAGACCATCACCATGCTGGAGATGCAGGAAGCCATCGAGCGTGTCATTGCCGGGCCAGAGCGTCGCAGCCGCCTGATTAGCGAAGAGGAACGCCGCATTACGGCCTACCACGAAGCAGGCCACGCCGTAGTAGGCCACTTGCTGCCCAACTGCGACCCGGTATTGAAGGTCACCATCATCCCGCGCGGCATGGCAGGCGGCTATACTATGTCCTTGCCTGAGGATTTCTGGTACAAGTCACGATCCAAGTTTATGGACGAGATCGCAATGGCCCTGGGGGGGCGTGTGGCTGAGGATCTGGTGTTTGGCGAAGTGACCACCGGCGCCAAGGCCGATCTAGAACATGTCACTCAGACAGCGCGGAATATGGTGATGCGCTACGGGATGAGCGATCGGCTTGGCCCCATGATCTATGGTCAGAAAGAAGAGCTGGTTTTCCTGGGTCGCGAGATCGGTGAACAACGGGACTACAGCGAGGCAGTAGCGGAGGAGATCGATGCAGAGGTGCGCCGCATTGTTAGCGAGGCATATGAGCGAGCACGCACCATCCTGAATGACCATCGTGACAAACTGGAGCGCGTCGCCCAGACGTTACTTGAAGTGGAGACATTGGATCGGCAGGCATTTGAGCGGTTGATGGCAGGCGAGGATGTGCAGGAAGTCCAGACCACCCCGCCGCGATCATCGCGGCCCGAAAAGCGTGTCCCCGAACCGCCCGACACTGCTGAAGACGTGCCGCCTTCCCTGGACCTGCCACCGAAGCCTGCCCCTGCCTAGCACGACCAACGGAGCAAAGAAGCAGAAACCGGGCAGCCGAAGGGATGCCCGGTTTCTGTTTGCAGCAACCGGCTTGGCTCAGCCCTTCTCAGTCTCCATACGCACCAGCTCGCGGCGCAGAATCTTGCCGACCGTTGTCTTGGGCAGTGCTTCGACGAACTCGATCCGGCGCGGAATCTCGTAGGGAGCCAATCTCTCCCTACAGAAGTCGATCAACGCCTGCTCAGTCACCTGCATACCTGGCTTGAGCACAATCCATGCCTTAAGCGCTTCCTGGCCTTCGCGTTCCGGGTGCGGTATTCCGGCTACGCCCGCCTCAGCGACAGCCTCATGTTCCATTAGCACCTTCTCAACGTTATTGGGATACACGTTGAAGCCGCCGATCAACACCATGTCCTTCTTGCGATCAACAATATAGAAGTAGCCTTCCTCATCCATTCGGGCAATGTCGCCAGTATAGAGCCAGCCATCGCGGATCGCGTTGGCTGTCTCAGTGGGCATGTTGTGGTAACCCGTCATCATCACCGGGCCACGAATGACCAGCTCGCCGATCTCGCCCACCGGCATGTCACTTACTCCATCGTCGAGGCTGACAATACGGCACTCCACATCGGGAAAGGGCAGGCCAATCGAGCCAACCTTGTTCGTCCCCCGCATTGGGTTACAATGTGTAGCCGTCGGGGCTTCGCTCATGCCGAAGCCTTCCATGACCGTACCACCGGTCAGTTCCTCAAACCGACGCTTGGTTTCGGGTGCCAGTGGTGCCGATCCGCTAATGCACGCCCGGATCGAACTGAGATCGTACTTGCCGGCAGCCACGTCCGGGTGCATGTTGATCGCGTTATACAGCGCCGGCACTCCCATGAAAATGCTCGGTTTGAAGGCGTCTATGTGAATGAGCAGATCGTCAATGTCGCGGGCGTTGCGGACCATGATCATGGTCATGCCCGAGGACACGGCAAAGATCATGACGGCGACCATCCCGTAGACATGGAACAGCGGAATAGCAGCCAGTGTCCGTTCCTGCGAAGGATCGCCATCGCCCGCCAGCCAGTGGCGCATCTGGATGGCATTCGCAGCCAAGGCGCGGTGCGGGCCACGCGCTGCCTTGGGCACACCTGTGGTGCCGCCAGTGTACTGGAAGATAGCCGTGTCCGTTTTGGCATCAATGCTGACCGTCGGGCGCTGGCTGGGCGTATAACGAGCCAGCAGGTCCTGGAACCAGACATCCCCGGCGCACAATTCCTCAACACGATGGCCCATCTTCTTCTCCATTGCCAGCGTGAAGAGCGTCTTGCCAAGGCCGGGGAAGTATTCTTTGATGTTAGTCAGGATGATCTGTCTGATCGGCGTCTGTTCGCGGATCGAGTTCAGCCCCTCATAGAAAGCGGTTAGCGAGATAACGGTCTCTGTGCCGCTATCGTTGAATTGGTCAGCCCATTTGAGCGGCGGGAAGGTTGGGTTCATGGCGACCACAACCCCCCCTGCCTTCAGGATACCAAAGAACGCGATGACGAACTGGGTGCAGTTAGGCAGCACCAGTGCCACCCGGTCTCCCTTTTTCACACCCATATCCGCCAGAGCGGCAGCGAGGCGATCACTCGCCTCTCCCAGCTCTCGATAGGAAAGCGCGGCATGTTTCAGGCCGAAGAGCGGAAGTTTAAGCGCTGTGATACATGCGGTATTATCTGGGTGGTCCCGGACAGTATCATCCAGCAACTGGAACAACGGCACGTCCGGGTAGGGCGCTAGAGACGCCGGCACACCAGGATCATAGTGTTTCGTCCAGGGCTTGTCCGCGTAGTTCATGTGGCAAACTCCTTTTCTTCAGGGAGAGCCAGCGCACGCCTCCGGCCACTGACCCCCTCGGCGGATGTGGCACTACTCAGTTGCAAGAGCGACAGTCTGTAGTGAAGAATACCCTCAGTGAACTTAGTATAGTCATAGCGATAGACAAGTCAATGTGCGACAATTCGTAGGAGGGATTTCATCTCAGGGGCAGGCAACTGTAATGGCCGGAAGACGGCCCTGCCGTCAAAAGCTCAGTCGCACACAGCCGTACAGGAGTATGCTAGTCAATGGAAGCCAAGCAAACCGCTCAGATGGTCACATGGTTGGATGAAGAGCGGCGCAAAGACAAAGCATTGATCACCAAGCTGGAGGAGCGCGTCGCCTCCCAGGCCGCCCTGCTAGAAGATCAGAGCAGGCGTATTCATGCGCTGGAGACGGGGTTGGCGTCCCTGCAAAGCAAAACTCTAAGCATCAGCTCTTTCGACGAGACCGTGGCCCGGTTGCGAACTGAAATCGCCGCTCTCGTCGAATCCGCAGTTGCCCGCCGCGAGCAGAGCGATCTGGACTTCAAGAAACTACGCGAGGTGGACCGCGAGGGCGTCATGAAGGCGCTGGATGAACTGCGCCAAGAGATGATTGCCAGACTCGAACGCGAGCTTCAACTGCGCCGCGCGGAGGAAGAACGTCTCTCGAGAGTGGCTAATGAGCTTCAGCTCTATGCCACTAATCTAACCAAAGGGTTGGAGGAGTTCCAGCGCACGCTCGCTTTCTTGGAGGAGCAACGCCGTCAGGACAGCCGCCGTATCTCAGACATGAGCGGTGAGATCATTGAGCTGACCAAACGGATGGAGAGTCACAAGGCCAAGCTGGAACTGCTGGAAGACCTAAGCCGCAGGAACGAGCGGACAGTTGGACAGATAAGTGGCGAGCTGGGGGACTTCAAGCAGCAGCGGCAGGCCTGGGCTGAACAGGAAGCCCTAGCCGCTCAACAACGCGAGCAGGCTATGGCAGAGGTCATCCGGCGTATGGACTCCTTCGCCGAGGACATGGACCAATACGCTCAGCAGTTTGAAACCTGGGGAGCGACCTACCGGGTCATGAAAAAACAGGTTGACGACTTTGACCGCCTGGCTGACCGTATGGATCGCCGTCTAAACGAGGTGGCCGAGGTTCAGCGTCTGTCAGAAGAGCGCTTCCGCAAGGATTGGGAGGAGTTCTTACAGGATGATCAGAAGCGTTGGCGGCAATTCACACTGACTGCTGAGGAGGCTCGCCGTGAGCACCAGCGCTCTATGGACGATCTTCAGTCCACTATGCGCCAACTGATGCAACAGGTTCAGGCGTTGACCGATCATCTCAAGAATCTCAGGGCATCCCAGCAGGACGCCTTGCGAGGCTTAACCGCAATGATCCAATCCCTGCGTGAGCAATCCGAGGATAGCTCCCTGCCCCCCCTGTCATGAGGTGACCGCATGGCTTACGTCATCGGTACCGCCGGGCACGTTGATCACGGTAAGTCCACGCTGGTCAGGGCGCTCACCGGAATCGACCCGGACCGCCTAGCTGAGGAAAAGGCACGCGAGATGACCATTGACCTCGGCTTTGCCTGGCTGACGTTGCCCCGGGGCGAAACTGTCGGCATCGTAGATGTCCCAGGCCATCATGACTTTATCGAGAATATGCTTGCCGGAGTTGGCGGAATCGATCTGGCCCTGTTCGTCGTCGCTGCCGATGAAGGGGTGATGCCCCAAACCCGTGAACACTTAGCCATCCTCGACCTCTTGGGCATCCCAAGCGGGATCATTGCCCTGACCAAGATCGACCTGATTACTGACCCGGAATGGCTGGAGTTGGTGCAACTGGAACTGGCCGAGGTAGTAGCGGGCACGGTGCTAGAAGGCGCACCGATGATTCCCGTCTCGGCTCGCACAGGAGCAGGGCTGGATCAATTGTTGGCTACGCTGGACTCGGCGCTGACCGAACATTCACCGCGTCCGGATCGCGGGCGGCCCCGACTGCCGGTTGACCGTGTCTTCACCATGAGCGGCTTCGGAACCGTCGTCACTGGCACGCTGGGCGGCGGCTCTTTTTCGTTGGGCGATGAGGTGGAGATCGTGCCCGGTGGGAAGCGGGCACGTATCAGGGGGCTACAGAGTTATAGGCAGACCGTCACAACTGTCGGCCCGGGGAACCGGGTTGCTATCAACCTGAGTGGTGTGACAACCGATGAAATCCAACGTGGCGATGTCGTCGCTTCACCCGGTGTGCTCTCCGCGACGACGCTGGTGGATGTGTCCTTCCGCCACCTCGCCGACGCAGGCCATCCGCTTGAGCACAACGTCGAAGTCAAGTTCTTCTGCGGGTCGGCAGAGACAATAGCCCATGTCCGGCTCCTAGGCGACCGCCAGCTTGCGCCAGGGGCACAGGGGTGGTTGCAATTGAGGCTCACCGATCCGGTGGCGCTTGACAAAGGCGACCGTTTTATCCTCCGCCGCCCATCCCCCCCGCGAACTATTGGCGGGGGGATTGTGCTCGATCCGCACCCAGCACACCGCTGGCGACGCTTTAAGCCGGAGGTCTTGGCCCGCCTGCAAACACTGGCGGCAGGCAGTCCAGAGGATTTGCTTCTGCAGGTGCTTGATGAACAGACTGCTCTATCCCACGACCAGCTACAGGCCGCTACTGGCCTCAGCGCACCGGAGGTAGCCAGGGCCATTGAGGCGCTGGAGGCGCGCGGTGATCTGCTGTGCCTGCCCGAAGGTTGGCTGATGGCCCGCGCAGTGTGGAACCGCCTCACCGACCGGCTCGTCCACGAATTGGCGGCTTATCATGCCCAGCATCGGCTGCACTCTGGCATGCCCCGCGAAGCCTTACGCAGCCGCCTCGGCGCGGAGATGAGATCGTTTAACCGGCTCATAGCTCTCGCCGTCGAGAAGGGCATGGTGCAGGACCAGGGAACGATCATTCGTCTGCCCGACCATAGGGTCCAATTCTCGGCCACAGAGCAAGCGGCTATTGATCAACTATGGGAGATAATCCAACTCCACCCCCATGCCCAGCCAAGCGTGAAGGAAGCGGCCAGCCTTGTAGGAGAGGATGTGCTCCAGGCGCTGATCGAGCGTGGCGATCTGGTGCAAATTAGCAGCGACGTACTCCTTGATGCGCACACCTACGCCGACTGGAGACGCCAGATCGAGGAGTTCATCGCGCGTGAGGGATCGATCACAGCGGCTCAGGCCCGCGATCTGTTCGGCACCACCCGAAAATACGCGATTGCCCTGCTCGAACACCTGGATGCAACCGGAGTCACCCGGCGCAGGGGGGACGAACGGGTGTTGAAGAATCTGGAACACTTATAAAGCCGCTCCGCCATCGCTCATGGATGGAATACCAGCCGCAAAAGAATCATCACTGGCACACAGGCTATGAAGCAGAACGTTCCAGCAGCTACCAATATCAGCACCTGAATCGCTGGAAGATCCATTGGCCTGCCAGGGTCCTTCGCACGACCGAGACCCGTACCCAGCCAGCCGCGACGAGGGCGCTTCAAGATAAACTCCCGCATAACCAGGCTACGATAGTAATGAGGTTGACGCGGGCCATGCCGATCAAAAAGCCTCCCTGCCATCTACCCACACTCCCTCACCCTATTCCTTCGCCAACTCTATTCTACCCCCCTTCCAACGTCCGATACTGACAGCGAACCACCCGACAGTTGACAGTTTTCCTCTAGTTTGCCAACCAAAGCAAACAGCCCTGTCGTCGGACAGGGCTGTTAGGATGTCGGCTGTTTCTGTACAAGGATCGGTCTAGTATTCCGGCATGGGAGGTGTGGCTTTCTCCTCTTCCGGTAGGTCGGTAATAAGCGCTTCGGTGCTGAGGATCATGCCTGCAATGCTAGCCGCATTCTCCAACGCACCCCGTGTGACCTTGACAGGATCGAGGATTCCCGCCGCGATCATGTCGCCAAACTGCCCAGTCATCACATCGAAGCCAATATTGGGATTCTCCTGCTCCTGCTGCATACGCCGCACTGTGTCGATGATCACCGCGCCATCCTGACCCGCATTAGCTGCTATCTTGCGGATGGGGGCTTCCAGTGCTGTGCGGACGATGTTGACGCCAGTCTGAGCATCGGCACTATCCATGCGGATATCATCCAACACAGATAGAGCGTTGATCAGCGCCACACCGCCTCCGGGGACGATACCTTCCTCCACAGAGGCACGGGCGGCACGCAGTGCATCCTCAACGCGATGCTTCTTCTCCTTCAGCTCGACCTCGGTCGCTGCGCCAACCTTGATCACGGCCACACCACCAGCCAGTTTGGCCTGGCGCTCCTGGAGCTTCTCACGGTCATAGTCGGATGTGCTGGCCTCAATCGCCACACGAATCTCTTCGATGCGGGCTTTGATGCGCTCTTCATCGCCTGCGCCACCGATGATAGTGGTATCATCCTTAGTGGCAATGACCTTCTCCGCGCGCCCCAGGTCCTCGATAGTGGCACTTTCCAGCCTGCGGCCCAGCTCCTCGGTGATCACCGTGCCACCAGTCAGGATGGCAATGTCCTCCAACATCGCCTTGCGCCGGTCACCAAATCCGGGAGCTTTGACAGCCAGAACATTGAGCATACCCCGCAGCCTATTCAGCACCAGAGTCGCCAACGCCTCCCCATCCACATCCTCGGCGATAATGACCAACTCACGTTTGCCCCGGTTGAGGATTTTCTCCAGGATAGGCATCAAGTCGGCTGCCGCGCTGATCTTCTTGTCATGCAGCAAGATGAGTGGCTCCTCGATGACAGCTTCCATCCTTTCCGGGCTGGTGATGAAGTACGCGCTGATATAGCCACGGTCGAACTGCATGCCCTCAACGTATTCCGTCTCAAAGGCCAGACTCTTGCCCTCCTCGACGGTAATCACGCCGTCTTTCCCCACCTTCCACATGACCTGGGCGATCAGCTCGCCGATCTCACGATCCTGCGCGGAGATGCTGGCTACGCTGGCGATCTCTTCCTGGGTATCGATCTCGACGGCCTGGGCCTTCAGCGCCTGGGACACTCGCTGGGTGGCGGCTTCGATCCCACGCTTAAGCAGCATCGGGTTAGCTCCCGCCGCAACGTTCTTAAGACCAGCGTTGATCATGGTCTGCGCCAACAGGACACTGGTGGTTGTGCCATCACCGGCGATGTCATCGGTCTTGGTAGCAGCCTCCTTAAGAAGTTGCGCGCCCATATCCTCGAAGGGGTCTTCCAACTCAATGTCTTTGGCCACTGTCACACCATCATGTGTGATGGTTGGAGCACCCCACTTCTTATCCAGCGCCACATTCCGTCCCTTCGGTCCCAGGGTGGTGGTGACGGCATCAGCCAGCGTATCGACTCCGCGCTTCAGACGGCGGCGAGCCTCCTCAGAAAACACAAGTTGCTTGGGCATGGTTCCTCTTTCCTCTCGTAAGGGGCAATAGTTTGCAAGGGCTAAGTGTTTGGCCGAAAATTCTTTCGGCCAAACCGCGGGTTTCACAGGAAGTTTGCCTGGAAGGACTTTCCGTGAAACGCTTGGCTATTCCACGATAGCAAGAATGTCGCTTTCCTTCAGGATGAGCAGCTTCTTGCCATCGATCTTGACTTCCGTGCCCGCGTACTTGGCGAAGAGCACGGTCTGTCCGGCCTCAATATCCATCGCGATGCGTTTGCCCGCTTCATCACGCCGGCCTGCGCCAACGGCCAGAATCTTGCCTTGCTGCGGTTTTTCCTTTGCTGTTTCGGGGATATAAAGTCCGGTCTGGGTGCGCTCCTCCTGTTCAAGGGGTTCCACCACAGCGCGATCTCCTAACGGTCGCAAGTTCAGTGCCATAGAATGTTCCTCCCAATGACAGGTTCACGTGTGGCCTCAAATAGCGAACGGCGCGGGGCAATCCCTAGAGCATAGCCCGGCAATTCTACACCCGGTCAAAGCTCAGAAAGCCCCCCCTATTAGCACTCTGGCGATAAGAGTGCTAATTCCAGCGTAGTATATCGCACCGGGCAGGGATGTCAAGCAGAAGGCGGAGAAAAGAGGTTAGTCCGGCTGAGACGGCTTTGTATCGGCGGGGTGTTCGAAATCACGAGGGAGAGGGGAGTTGTCCACATCGTTGGGCGCCAAGCCCGAAGTAGCGTCTGGGGCTGGCCGAAGGGTTGTGTTGCTTGACCCTGGCGCTGCAGGCGAGGGAGGTAACGCAGGTGGCGCTTCCTCACTTTCCCCAGCTACTTCAGAGATGCTCGCAAGTGCATCCAATAAATCCCGCGCACGGTCTGCCCAGGCCGACTTCAGCCGAACCAGCGTCTCATGGGCACGTTCCCCGTAATCCCAGGCGCGGCCATAGTCACCCATCGCCAGATACAGGCCCGCCAAGTTAAGCCATAAGATGGCTTGCTCGTGAGGGACATTAAGGCGCTCCAAGTTCCTCAGTGCCTGGATCATCAGCCTCTCTGCACGCTCATATGCCCCTTGCTGTTTCAGCAAAATGGCCTGGTGACATTGCACAACGGCTACAGCGGCATCGTCGCCTAGCACGTCCAGCAAGCGCGCCGCCTGCGTATAGTCTGCCTCCGCACGCATCCAGCGACCTGTGTCGGCGTAGATCGTTCCGCGCTGCGCCAGGCAGCGTGCCTCCAGATACGTATCCTGAATCCGGCGCGCCAGCGCGAGCGCTTGCTCGATCGCGCGCTCCGCCTCTTCCTGCTGTCCCAGGCCCCTGTGGGCCAATGCCAAATTATGAAGTGTGCTGGCTGCATCCGGCTCGCCGCCTTCTTCGGACTCGAAGGTGCGCAACGTGCGCCGGTACACCTGTATCGCCTCCTGGTAGTTCTCGCGCACTAGCTCCAGGTTGGCAAGATTGTTGAGGGTCTGGGAAAGGCGGTAGTCATCCTGCTCCTTTTGGAAGATAGCACGCGCATCTTCGTATGCGCGCCGGGCATCATCCCACTCTGCGTGCGCGGCCAGCCAGTGCCCAAGCATCAACAGACGTTCTGCTGCCACTAGGGGTCTCTGCCCTCTGGTGGCAATGTGTGACCAGCGCCGGAACGCTTCACGAGTGGTGGCAGTATCCCCCGCCGCCCGCGCAATAGCCACCTCCAGTGCCGCGGCTTCCTCCAGGTCCGCATCCAGAGATAGCGCCGATGTCACAGACGCCAGCGCCAGCTCATTCTGCCCTCTTGACCAAGCCGCCTGTGCGCGTGCTAGCTGGCGGAACGCCTCAAAGGACGATGGCCGAGGCAATCTGTTAACCTGCTCCCGCAAGCTATCATCAATCGGCACGCGCAACTGCTCGATCAGTGCCAGGGCGACACGCTCAATGAAACGCCCAAAGCCTGCCAGGGGTGATGATGCTTCCAATGGAACAGGAGGTAATTCCGGCGCCTCGATGATCAACTGCAAGCTCAACATCTTCCCCTCTTCGTCAAGGGTATACCGCCCATGAATCAGCGCGCTCAAGCGGAGCGACTGCTGGATCGCTTGGGCAGCCGGCGCATTCAGTGGGAGCATCACCTTCTGTTCAGCCAGATAGCTGGCCAGATCATTGTAGCTCACCACCGGCAGGCCCGATCCTTGCAGGAATTGGGCCAAGAGCCGCGCCAGCAGCGCACCAAGCCACCTTGCCTCATCACCTTCCTGGCTACTTATCAGAGGCACAACCGCGATGGGATGCATTGGCCTTGCTGGCTGAGACATCAGAGCGTTTCCCATCCACCCATTCTAACCAGTGTTTGCCATCAGACGACCTCAATCTGCGAGCCATAAGGGGTCTTGCTGATCTCGATCCGCGCGGGGAAGGCATCCTTCAACTCGTCAATGTGCGTAATCACTAGGATCAGATCAAACTCGTCCTGAATAGCGTTGATCGCCTGCACCAACCGTTCGCGTCCCTGTGCATCCTGAGTACCAAACCCTTCGTCAATGATCAGCGTGCGCAACTGCGCGCCCGCACGCCGGGCTAGCAGCCGCGAAAGCGCCAGGCGGATGGCGAAGTTAACACGGAAGGCCTCCCCTCCGCTGAAGGTAAAGTAATCGCGTGTCCCCAGCTCATCAGCGATCTTGATATCGAGCGTCTCTTTGACACCACCAGTGATCTTCTCGCGCTGGGTATCGAAGCGGATATGCATTCGACCATCGGTCATGCGGGCTAGAACTTCGTTGGCCTCCTGCTCGATCTCAGGGATAGCCGCCTCGATGATCATTGCCGGAATGCCATCCTTGCCGAAGGCCAAGCGAAGCTCCTCGTATACAGCGCGCTCCGCGACAAGCTGATCGCGGTCGCGGAGCAGAGATTCGCGGCGCGCTCGCTGTTGCTCTAGGGCGTTAAGTCTTTGCTTAGCTGCACCGACCCGCTCGCGAGCTTGCATCTCCTGATCGCGCAGATCAGCCAGCAGGCGCTCCCAGTGCCCCATTTCAGCAAGCTGCTGATCAAGGGCTTCGATCTCGGCAGCCAGTTCATCTAGACGAGCCATCTCTTTGGCACGCTGACTTTCCCAAGATCGGGCCTGCTGATCCAGCCCATCCAATGTCGCTTCCAGTTCCGGGATGCTCTCGCGGGCGCGCTCCAGATCGGCTCGCAAAGCCTCGAAGACCTCGTTCTCCGCAATGACCGCGCGGGCCTGCTGATGAGCCTGCTCATCGTATCCTAGGCCAGCCAATTGGGCGTCGAGTTCCCTCAGCGCAGCCCGCGCCTCAATCGCATACTCGCCAGCAGCCAATTGCGCTTCAAGTGCAGCAGTTTGTTCCTGAGCTAGCTCCAACTGTGAGAGAGCCTCCGCAACCCGTGTTATGCGTTCAGTCTGCCGGGTCACGTACTCGCGGAGGGGGGGCAGCCGGCGAAGCTCCTGATCGGCGGCCTGGATCGCTTTCACTAACCCCTTCTCTTCCGCATTGATAGCCTGGACACGATCACGGTTCGCACGGAACAAAGCTCCGCGCTGTTGGCCCTCCTCCGAGAGCCTGCGGATCAGGTCGGCCCGGTGGTCCGCACCAAGATGCTGTCCGCATAGAGGACAAACCGGTTCAGTCGCGCCTTCGATCTGCGCTAGCTGTCCTTTTAGCCGATCCATTTCGGACCTCAGGCTGCGGTTATGGCCCTCCAGATCAGCCCGCTCTTCTCGCAGCTCGTTCTGTCGGACCTGGAGCCGTTCCCGTTCCTCCTCACGCCGTTCCAGCTCGGCGATCTGCTGTTCGGCCTCGCGCAACACCTCGGAGCTATCTACCTCGTGGATGATGCGCTCCAGCTCCTCACTGCGCTGACGAAGCGCTCGCAGTTCCGCTTCCAGGCGTGCGCGCTCGGCAGCCAAAACCTGCTGAAGTTCGGAACGGCGTCGGGATAGACCGTGCTGCTCGAACAACTGATCGCTAAGACTGCGATCAATCCGGCGGGCCTCCATAAGAGAAGCATAGCCCATCTCAATCTCATCAGCGCGCGCGAGTGCAGACTGATAAGCTGCCAGCCGGTCAAGAAGCTGTTGGCGTTCGCCCTGGAGGCGGCTCAACTGAAGATCGACTTCCTGAAGGCGGGTCTGCCCATCACTATATGCCTGCTGGTGGGCATCGCGGTGGAGGCGGGCTGCCTCCAATTCTCGATAGCGGATGTCGGCTTCGTGCACATGCTGGTTAAGGGAGTCAAGTTCCTGTTGTGCCTGGATCAGATCGCGCTGGTAGTCCTTCTCACAAGCCAGTTCCGCATCAATTGCCTCGACTCTTGCATCCAATTGGTTGCACTGGTCGTCAATCAGCCGCAGACGACGCTTGGCCCGTTCTTCGTATTCGACCCATGCATCCAGGCCCAGAATCTCGGCGAGGATGGATTTTCGCTCGCCCGGAGTCTTGGTCGTGAACTCATCAGCACGCCCCTGCATGAGAAAGGCGGAATTGATGAAGGTGGCATAGTCAAGGCGCAGTAGCCGGCTGATCTTATCCTGGGTTGCGCGAATAGTGCCCTCACTGATAGAGCGCCAGTCCTTGCCGTCCAGGATTTCCAGTAGCAGATCACTAGCCCCACGCCCTTGACGCGAGCGGTAGCGCATCACGCGATAGAGATTCCCCTCCAGGGAAAACTCCAGTCGGACGCTCATTTCCAGCTCGCCACTGTGGATCAGCTCGTCATCCCGCTGGGCACGGGCCTTTCCCCACAGCGCCCAGGTGATCGCATCGAGCAAGGACGACTTACCGGCTCCGTTTGGGCCGGCCAGGCAGGCCAAGTGCAGCCCTGTCAGATCGAGTGGCTCCGGGCTGCGATAGGCCAGGAAGTTTTGCAGTTCCAGCTTGACGGGGATCATCGGACGTCTAGGCACTAGCTTAGAAACATCGGCATACCAGCCACGTGCCTGACCTTAGGACGGTACTGGTCAATGTCGTACAGCTCGCCTACATCTACTGTCTTACGCCCTTGCATGATCATGCTGATCGGAATGTCTGTATACACCCCACCGCGCAAGGCCACCATGCGACCGCTTTGGCCCTTGATGACCATATCCATGGCCATATGGGCATAGTTGAAGGCCACCATCAGATCGAGCGAATCGGGTGCGCCAGAGCGCATCAGATACGCGATCTGCTGGTAGATAATGTCCTCCCCGGTCAGCTTCTTGATGATCTCCCCCGTGATCAGGCCGATCCCACCCAGCTTCTGATGCCCATAGGCATCGGCCTCACCGCGCTGGACGATCTCGCCTTCTTCCATGCGCGCGCCTTCAGAGATGGTCATCATAGCATAGTTGCTGGGGTTATCCGCCTTATCGGCCTGAAGGAGGCGCGCCAGCTTCTCCGGGTTAAATGGAACCTCGGATATGATAGCCCGATCCACCCCGGCAAGATAGGCTGCAATCAGCGAGGTCTCACCTGAGTTGCGGCCAAACAATTCGATCACCGCGATGCGCTCGTGAGAACCGGTACTGGTGCGAAGATTGTTGATAAAGTCTACGCTGCGCGTCACTGCCGTACTGAAGCCGATGCAGTAATCTGTGCCAAATACGTCGTTATCCATCGTCTTGGGAATACCCATAATGGATACCCCCTCGCGGTGCAGGCGCTCGGCATAACTGAGCGTATCATCCCCCCCGATGGCGATAATGACGTTCAACCCGACTGCATCGATCACCTTCAACACATGAGGGGTAAAATCTCGCCCTTCCTGATCGGGCGACCAATCCGAGTCGCGCAGATGCTCTGGCACATCCCGTCCCTTCACGCTAGCCGGGTTGGTGCGTGAGGTATGCAAGAAAGTGCCACCGGTGCGAGCGATGCGCCGCACCGCGTTCTTATCCAACTCAATGATGCATTCGTCGTTGCCTTCACCGGTGGTCAGATCATAGTTAAGCAGGCCAGCCCAGCCTCGCCGGATTCCCAGCGCGGTATGACCTTCCTCCACGCAGCGATCCACAATCGCCTTGATGCACGGATTCAGGCCGGGAACATCGCCGCCGCCTGTCAGGACTCCGATCCTCATCGGTCACTCG
Organism: Anaerolineae bacterium; assembly: GCA_034434995.1. Taxonomy (GTDB): domain Bacteria; phylum Chloroflexota; class Anaerolineae; order Aggregatilineales; family UBA3940; genus DAOTYF01. The sequence continues at coordinate 5,365 of DAOTYF010000020.1, read as the reverse complement.
CTCCTCCAGTACGCTCACCTGCAAAAACGCCCGTTTGAGGACGGGCAATAGGCTAAAGTATTGTACCTCAATTTAAGCAGCTACCTGGCAAGGATCTTGGCCAGCTCCATGTAATGGGGATTGACGGGGCGCTGCTTGCCGATCACCTCTTCCAGCGGCAACGTTACAATGTCCATTCCTTCTAGGGCGGTCATCACGCCGTGTGTGCCTTTCAGAAGAGTTTCGACCGCTTCCACGCCGAAGCGGGTGGCAAGCAATCTGTCGAAAGCCGTCGGACGTCCCCCCCGCTGGACGTGGCCCAGCATAGTCATTCGCACCTCGAAGCCAATATCGTGATCCTTGAGGTAGTCCGCAATCTGAGGCAGTTTCAGGTTGGCCCCTTCTGCCACGATCACGAGGCCATGGCTCTTGCCCTTCATGTACGCCTCTTCCAGTGCGCTGCCCAACTCCTCCAGCGTCGTCTCCTGTTCTGGAATCAGCACAACCTCCGCACCGGTAACCAGCCCAGCCACGATGGCAAGATGCCCACAACGGCGCCCCATCACTTCGACCAGGAAAACACGCTCATGGGAGGAGGCAGTATCCCGCAGGCGATCTATTGACTCCAGGATGGTATTGACAGCCGTATCGACGCCGATGGAGCTAGCTGTGCCCCAAATGTCGTTGTCAATGCTGGCCGGAATGCCTACGACCTTTACGCCATGCCTATGCAGGGCCAACGCACCCGCCAGGCTGCCATCGCCGCCAATGACCACCAGCCCATCGATGCCTTGTTCGTTCAGGCAGCGCACAGCCTTGCGTTGCAACGCCTCGTCCTGGAATTCAGGAAGACGCGCTGTTTGCAGAATCGTTCCGCCCTGCTGGATGATGCCGCCTACATCGCGGGCCGTCATGCGCTCAAAGTCGCTGTTAATCAGGCCAACGTAGGCCTTCCGAATCCCATAGATTTCCAGATTATGAAAGACTCCCGCGCGGACAACCGCACGGATTGCCGCATTCATGCCCGGCGAATCACCGCCGCTGGTCATTACAGCAATGCGTTTTATCTCGTCGCTCATGGTTGCCTTCTTACCAGGATTCGGGGCGGCTCGCGCTAAAGAGGCTCAAGCTGAACCGCATCCTCACCAAGAAGGTGAGCAAGCTGCTCCGCCAGAGCATCACAATAGCGGGTCGTATCATTCGGAAAGTCGATCTCAATCGCATCCTCACCGCCCAGAACCACAATTGAGAACCGATCTGGACCAGGAAAGCTGCTCAATACCCCATGAACTTTCTCGAGCCGGCGCCGGTCGCGTGCTGGATCGCCGGTTCGGCGGAAACGGACGCGCAGATGGAGCGCCAAGCGGGTAGAGCCGCCTGATCGATCCCCCGTTACAGAGGGCTGTTCCGAGGGCCGTACCAAGAGCGATTCTAGGGCAGGCTCTTGTGCACGGGGGGCTGTATCCGCCTCAACCACGCTCCCGGCCCCCTCTGATCGGGGGGGAGACTCACCCAACCCCATGTCTTCATCCGACGAGAAGCCATTGTCTGCGCCCCAACCTGGCTCTGGATCAGGCTCCGGTTCCGGCTGGCCCGGCATGAGGACCCGCACCCGCGAGGCCATGCTCACACCGGATGGCAGGTCGAGGGGCGGCTCATCATCATGGCCGGGCATTCTGGCTACCCAGTGGGGGCGGTCTTCATCGAGGGCTTTTACAGCCTCCCATGTTTCCAGGTTGGTGGTAGCCTCCTCGCACAGGAGCTTCGGCTCGCCGCGTGATGTATCCAGCTTGCCACGCAGCAGCAGAATGCGATCCGGCTCCCACAATTCCTGGGTCTCGTCCCACGTACTGGGCCAGATAACTACCTCGATCTGCCCATACAGGTCCTCCAGCCCAGCGAAGGCCATCGGTTTACCTGACTTGGTAATGTGCCGCCGTACGTAGGTCACTGTACCCGCCATGGTGACCTGGCGGCCATGATCGCTCTCCGTGATCTGGTTGGTATACATCGTCACTGTGCCGCTGAGCCGATCTGCCACCTGCTGGAGAGGGTGTTCCGAGATATAGACCCCAACCAGATCGCGCTCCCATTGGAGTATCTCCCGATGGGAGATGGGCGTCGCAACCTCGTTGACCAGCACCCCGCTAGACACCGTATCCAGCGCAACACCGGTGGTTGCACCAAACAGACTCATTTGGCCGACTTCCGCTGCGCGATGATGGCTGGCGGACAAACCCATCATGCGATCCACCGACGCGAGCAGCGCCTGGCGGGGGCCAAGCGAATCGAGCGCTCCCACTTTGATCAGACTCTCCAGAGCGCGTTTACCCACCTGCCGGAGATCAACGCGCTGGCACATATCCGCTATATCAACAAATGGCCGGTCACCACGTGCTTTCAGCAGGGCCTCGACAGAACCGTGCCCCACATTCTTCACTGCACTCAACCCATAGCGGATCGCTCCTAGCTCCCCAGCCCGGCGTTCAATAGTGAAATCGTGGTCGCTTGTATTGATGTCAGGGGGCAGCACCTGAATACCCATCCGGCGGCAATCGCTAATGTAGCTGCCCACCTTGTCAATATCCGCCCGCTCCACCGTGAGCAAGGCCGTCATGTACTCAATCGGGTAATGTGCCTTCAGAAAGGCGGTCTGGACCGTGAGGACGGCATAATCAGCGGCGTGCGATTTGTTGAAACCGTAACGCGCAAAAAAGGCAATGTCGTCGAATATCTGCCCAGCCACTTCCGCGGAGACCCCTCGCTCCGGCCCGCGCTTTTGGAAGATGGCTTTGTGCTTGAACAGGTCCTTTTCTTTCTTCTTCGAGACGGCCCGGCGCATCAGATCGGCGTCACCTAAGCTGTAGCCAAACAACTCCGATGCGATCTGCATGATCTGTTCCTGGTAGACGATGATCCCGTAGGTCTCTCCCAGAATCGCCTCAAGAAGTGGGTGATGGTAAGTGACATTCTCCTCACCGTGCATACGTCGGATGTAGGCCGGGATATACTCCATCGGGCCAGGGCGGAAAAGGGAAATAGCCGCGACAATGTGTTCGAAACGGGTGGGGCGCATCTCGGTCAGGACTCGAGTCATCCCCGATCCCTCCACCTGGAAGATGCCGCTCGTCTCTCCCTGGGCCAACAACTCAAACGCTGCATCAAGCTGACGGTTGTACTCAGCATGGGCTGCATCGTCATCAGGCCAGTGTCGGTAGGGGATGCTGTTGAGGTCATAGTGAACACCGTGGTGCTGCTCGATCAGTTCACAGGCCCGACGCATGATGGTCAGAGTGCGCAGGCCCAGGAAATCCACCTTAAGCAGACCAATCGACTCAACCACCTCCATCGGCCACTGGGAGACGATCCCCAGTACCTCACCGTTTTGACCGCTCTCCCCGTTGTCGCTAGCCTTTTTGCCGCCGCTCCCACCTTCACCAACCTTCGTCGGGCGGTGAAGGGGTGTGTATTCAACCAGTGGTTTGTCCGCGATCAATACCCCAGCAGCATGAGTGCTAGCATGGCGCGCGACGCCCTCTAACTGCCTAGCCGTATCAAGCAGGCTTCGGATATAGGGGCGATCCCTATCTTCGTAAGCCGCCTTTAATTCTGGAATCTCCTGAATAGCCTCCTCAAGGGATATTGGCTTGCCGGGGATGTATGGAATGAGGCGGGCTAGCTGATCGACTTCGTTGAGCGGAATATCCAACGCCCGCCCAACGTCGCGCACCGCCGCCCGCGCGCCCAGAGTCCCAAACGTGATGATCTGAGCAACCTTGTCCTCGCCGTACTTCCTGACACAGTAATCTATCATCTCTGCCCGGCGGTCGTCGGGGTAGTCAATGTCAATATCAGGCATACTGATACGGCCCGGATTGAGGAAGCGCTCAAAGATCAGGCCATTCTGAAGCGGATCGATGTTGGTGATTCCAAGACAGTAGGCTACGATGGATCCGGCCCCGGATCCACGCACGTTGTACCAGATGTCCTGTTGCCGAGCGAACTCGCACAAGTCCCACACGATCAGGAAATAGGTATCAAACCCCATCCGGTGGATGACCTGCAGCTCGTACTCCAGCCGGTTACGCACCGGCTCGCTGCCCGCTGCTTCACCATAACGTTGCAGCAGGCCATCCTCGCACAGATGCCGCAGGTAGCCCTGGGCGTCGAAGCCTTCCGGCACAGGGAAGGCTGGGAGGTGATACTCCTTATCATCAAGATTGATTTCGCACATTTCGGCGATCCGCAAGGTATTGCTGATCGCCTCCGGCACCTCCGCAAAAAGGGCAGCCATCTCCTCTGGTGAACGCAGGTAGTAACTGTCATCGCTGAACTTGAGGCGGTTCCGGTCCGCTACCAAACTGCTGGTGCCGATACACAACAACACATCATGGGGACCTGCATCCTCGCGCCGGACGTAATGTACATCATTGGTGGCAACCAGCGGAACGCTTGCGTGAGGGGAAAGCTCGACCAGCGCCGCGTTGAGCCGACGCAATTCTGGGATGTCGTGTTCCTGAAGCTCGATGTAGAAGCGATCCGGGCCAAATACATCCGTGTACCAGCCAAGCAAACGGCGGGCCTCCTTATCGCGCCCCTCTACGATCATCTGCGGGATCTCCGCCGCCAGGCAACCCGTCGTACAGATCAACCCCTCCGCGTGCCTGGCCAGGAAGTCTTTATCCACGCGCGGCTTGTAATAGAACCCCTCGAGCTGCGAAGCGCTGGCGATCTTAAGGAGGTTCCGGTAACCGGTCTGATTTGCGGCCAGCAGTAGCAGATGATAGTACTGACTATCGAGCTTGGGGTCGCGGTCAGCCATCCCACGTGGCGCTAGGTAGGCCTCCATGCCAATAATCGGCTTCACGCCAGCCGCCTTGCAGGCGCGATAGAACTCGATCACGCCATACATGGCGCCATGATCTGTAATGGCAAGCGCGCTCATCCCCTGCTCGACGGTGTGCTGCACCAGATCCTTGATGCGGCTCATCCCGTCCAGCAACGAGTACTCGGTGTGGACGTGCAGATGGACAAACGACATACGGTGGGTTATCCTCGGAACGGAACCGCGTGGCAGCGAGCAACAGGTTGGGCTAGGTCGGACATTCCATCCCTGAGAGTAGTATATATCATCCATGTGTGAGACGCATCTGGCCATGCCGAGTCGAATGCGGGACAAGAACAATTGTCTCGCCAAAGGATCGGCCCCCAGCCCCTGTACATGGCCATCGGCCTGGCGCGACGTACCTGCGGGCTAGCTTTCCCAGCGAGCCATAGTGTCACAGGAATCCCATGCCTGAACTACCCGAAGTGGAAACCATCGTGCGGGGCTTGCACGGCGACCTGGTAGGGAGACTTTTCATCGGAGCTACCGTGCTGTGGGGCA
>DAOTYF010000019.1:0-9665 GCA_034434995.1 Anaerolineae bacterium | reverse complement strand
CTGATACCTTTCAGCCGCCGATACACCGTCGCTCGATCCCGTTCCACCCCCAGGCGATCTCCTTAACGGCAATCCCTTGTTTTCTCAATGCGTACGCCACACGAATCCGGGTTATGCTGTCCATTAGCACTCCGTGATTTTGTTGTTGGTTTGGCCTTCACAACTTTATCACGGAGTCGCATTTTTATTGAGAATACTACGCTCACCCTGCCCAGCCAACAGGGCTGCTCAGAGAGGGCCACGGGGTTGGCTGGTAGGGTGATCGGGTGGGGATGCGGCGGGCGAACCGCCCGCTGGGGCAGGGCGTCAGCAGCCCGGCTCGCCAGCATGCCCGCAGCACATCTCTCCGCTGACGGCACGCCGCGAAAGATTCCGCACTACCAGCCACACTTTGCGCGGCAGAGGGATGGGGGCTTGCAGGTTAGCGAGGTAATCAGCTAGCCAGTGACGTCGGGGTTGGCACATGGGATCGCTCCTGGGGCAGGATGTGTTACTCGTAGGCCAGAATTTCTCTCACGCTGAGACGGGATGCCCGGCGGGCAGGCAGATAGCTCGACGCGGCGGCGATGAGCACCGCCAATGCCAGCCACATCAGCGCCCCGCTGAAGGAGAAGGCAAACGTTAGCGGCTCGTTGGCGAAGGCGATGCCCACCCCATCGCTCATCAGCTTGCTGAGCGGCAGGGCCAGAATCACCCCCATCAGCCAGCTTAGCACCCCGATCACCACGCCCTCAGCCAGCACGATGCGCTGCACGGCCCTATCCGAGGCGCCAACGGCACGCATCACGCCGATCTCGCGGATGCGTTCCAGGACATTGAGGCCCATGGTGCCCGCCAGCCCCAATCCGCCGACCACTGCCAACAGGAAGGCCATGAACAGCAGAAAGACGATCAGGATGTTGAAACGCGCCTCGAAGCTGGCGATAAAATCGCTGCTAGCGCTGGTCGAGCCGACTAGTATGCCGTTGCGTTTAAGCCGCTCTTCCAGCGCCCGGGCCACCTGCGCCTGGGCTGCTGGGGCGCTATCGGCTGTCCTGACCACGATCCGGTTGGCATAGCCGGAGAGGTTCAAGGCGCGGCCCAGTGCGTCGCGAGTCGTGTAGACATAAGGCCCGCTGAACTGCGTCGTGGCGATGCCCACCACCTGCCAGGTCGAGCTATCGCCGTCGATGGTCAAGGTCAGCTCGTCGCCTACCTGCACATCCGGCTCTTCGGAGAGGAGATCGGTGTTGACCACCACCGCGTTGCTGTCACTGGGCTGAAGCCAGCGGCCCTCCACAAGCACGGGGGAGAGAAAGCCCGATCCGGCAGGCACGCCGAGCAGGGTGAAGTTGGCGCTCTCGGAGCCGTCGGGACGGTTGCGTGAGGCGGCGCGGCTCAGCCAACCCTCGACGGCAGTCACGCCGGGGACGCGCAGCGCCTCGCGCTCGATCCGGCCCAGACGGTATGGCTGGCCGAGGTCGGCGCTCACGTCATATTGTACGTAGCCCAACACTTCCTCGAAAGTGGCGAATAGCGAAATACGCACGCTCAGCACAGCCACGAAGATCGCGCCGGCGAGCGTCAGAGTCAGCAGCGTCAGGCTCAGGCGCGACCGGCGGCGAAAAGTGTTGCGCAGGGACAGGGCAAAAGTCGCGGGGAGACCCCGGATGCGCCCCAGCAGACCCGCGTTGATCGGTTGGCTGCCAATGCCGTAATCACTGATCGCCTCGCGGACAGTGATGCGCGTGCCATAGAAGATCGGGATCAGTGCGGCGATCACCGGCACGATCAGGCCCACCAGCAGCTCCAGGACCACCACTTGCGGCAGTAGGCCCGTGGTGAGGACATCGAAGTTCACAATGCCAGCTAGGTAGAGGGTCAGCCCGCGCGTACCGATCAACGCTAGGGGGGCTGCTACGAACAACGACAACACCCCATAGATCGCCACCGCGCTGAGGTAGATCTCCAGAATCTGAGGCCGCCTGCCGCCGATGGCCTTCATCACGCCGATCTGGCGTATCTGGCGAGCCACCACCGCCGAGATGGTGTTGACGACCAATGCGCCGCTCAACAGCAGCGAGAACACGCCCAGCACCCCCAGAATGCCCAGGATGGCCTTGAGAATGGGGTCAGCGAAGTGGCGACCGGGGACGGTAGGTATCTGCGTTCGCAACACCGTGTAGCCATCGCGTTCCAGCCGGTCTTTGATCGCCGTCACGACCTGCCCGATGTGAGCCTTTTCAAACGCACCGCTGGCGACCGTGATGTACAGCAGGTTGAAATCGCGCGGTTGGCCCATCCATTCCAGGGTATCGAGGGTCACGTACCCGTAGGCAGTATCGGAGACGAAGGACGATGGCTGGTGCAGGTCATGGGCATAGCCCGCGAAGATCAAATCGTAGGTGCGCCCATCAGGCGTCTCGACGGTGAGGGGGTCGCCGATCTGGGCGCCGATCTTGCCAGCCCACGAGCGCTCAAGGAATACCTGGCGGCGCGCTGGGGGCCAGTTACCGCTCTCAGGGTGAACCTGGTTGATCGTCAGTGTTCTTAAGTCCTGCACTGCATACAGGTTGAGGTTGATCAGATTGCCCTGTTCGGCCTCCAGCTTGACGACCAGGCTGCGGCGGCCTTCCGCCTGGCCAACCCCGCGCATCCCCGCCACCGCGCTGACCACGTCATCGCTAAACGGCTCAATGGTCAGCACGGCGCTGGCCGGGTTCGCGGCTAGATAAGCCGATTGCAGATCGTTGACCAGGATGATCCACGAATTGGCAATGGTGCCAATCGCGAACACACCCACCGCTATGGAGAGCACTACCAGGGCCGTGCGGGCCCGGTTACCCCCCAGCTCGCGCAAAACCATCATCCAGCGGGTATTGAGCATCTTTACCTCACCTTCGCCCCCTCGCCCCCTCACTCTTGCGAAAGGGGACGTGATCGGAACCCATCAGCGCGCTGCTTCCTGGAGAGCGGCATCTGCAAAATAGGCTAGCCCGGCGGAAAACGCATATGGCTGCGCGTGTAGGATCGCTCCATCGGCCACCGTCACAGCGCGCGTGGCGCGGGCAGCCAGGTCTTCATCATGGGTCACCATCACGATGGCCTTGCCATCTTCCGCCAGACGCTCAAACAGGTCGATGACTGAATCGGCAGTGCGCGAGTCCAGGTTACCTGTCGGCTCATCAGCGATCAGGATCGGGGGATCGTTGGCTAAAGCGCGGGCAATCGCCACACGCTGCTGCTGCCCACCCGATAGGGACGAGGGCAGCTTATCCGCCTGAGCAGCCACGCCCACCATATCCAGCAGATGCAGGGCGCGCTCGCGGCGCGCACGGGGCGCATATAGCCCGGCGAACTCCATCGGCAGCACCACGTTCTCGGCAACGGTCAACGTGGGGATGAGCTGGAAAAACTGGAAGACGATGCCCAGCTCGCGGCCCCGCCACACAGCCATTTGGGACTCGGACAGCCGGTGCACCGCCGTCCCCTTGACGATCACGCTGCCTTCGGAGGGGCGATCGATGCCGGTGATCATATTGAGCAGGGTGGATTTGCCGCTGCCAGACTTGCCAACGATGGCCACAAACTCGCCCGCATCAATCGTCAGATCGACGCCGCGCAGGGCCAGAAACTCACCTGCCGGGGACTGATAACGCTTGGTCACGCCGCGCAGCTCGATGAGGTGGTCGCTGACTGGCTGGAAGCTGCCGTTCTGTCTGCCGTTTTGCCTGATCATGGATCGTCTCCGCAAATGTTTGATATATATTTTGCACATGTTTTGTATATTATACCGATCTGTTCGACGCGGCGCAAGGGCTTGTTCTTACCCCTGGCAGTGCCCCGTTTGACTTGCGGCGCGAAGGCTCCTAGACTGACCCGCAACGACGCACTACACTAGGAGAGAGAGATATGGGTGCGATATGGCTCACAGCCAGCCAACGGACGGGCGCTGCGTTCTGGGCGCGGCTGGCAGATATTCAGAACCGTCTGGAAGATCGGCTAGCGAAAGCTGAAGGCGGGCCAGCCAGGGGGGATGGCGGCATCTCCACCGCCGTGATCATCGCCATCGTGGTGGTGGTCGCGGTCGTGTGCCTGATCCCGGTGTGCGTGCTGGCGATCCTCACCCTGCTCGGCCCAGTCATCGGCAACACGTTCGAGGGAATCGTCAATGAGTTGTAAACCAGCCTCACCGGACATTCCTCATATCCCGACACTGCCAGGAATCCATTGGCAGTGCCCGGTGGATGGGATACTGTCTCCAGCATGACCAACACAGATCACCATCTCCATCCGATCCTTGCCTTTGCCGAGGCGACGGCCCGCGAGGCGGGCGCGCTGTTGCGGCGCGCCTATCGTCAGCCGATTGACATAGACTATAAAGGGACGATCAACCTGGTGACCCAGGCCGACCGCGACTCGGAGGCGGCGATTGTGGCGGCCATCCAGGCGCGCTACCCCGATCACGCCATCCTGGCCGAGGAAGGCAGCGGGGACGGCAACCATAGCAGCCCGGATGGGCTGACCTGGCTGATCGACCCACTGGATGGGACGACCAACTTCGCCCATCGCTTCCCAGTATTTGCCGTCTCTCTCGCGCTGAGAGACTCCAGTGATGTGTTGCTGGGCGTCGTCTACGACCCCCTGCGTGACGAGTGCTTCACCGCGCTGCGCGGCCAGGGCGCGAAGCTCAACGGGGAGCCGATCCGCGTCTCGACCGTTGAAGAGATCGGCAGGGCGCTGCTGGCGACGGGCTTCCCTTACGACCGGCAAGAGGCGGTGGACAATAACTCGGCGGCTTTTGCCGCCTTCCTGCGGCGGGCGCAGGGCATCCGGCGGGGAGGGTCAGCAGCGATGGACCTGGCTTACGTTGCCTGCGGACGCTTCGACGGCTACTGGGAGATGCGGCTGAATCCCTGGGATTGGGGCGCGGGGCTGCTGCTGGTGCGCGAAGCGGGCGGCGTGGTGACGCACTACGATGGGCGCGACGATCTCGATAGCATCTTCGGCGAGGCAAAGCTCGCCGCCAGTAACGGGCGCATCCACGCCGCGATCCTTGCCACGCTAGCCGAGGTCTATGCGCAGCGCGTCGCCGATCCCTGATCGCTTATTAGCCAAGACCCTCCACACAAGGAGCCAGTGCGATGAAGCTGGATTGGAGCAAGACGTTCCTGATCGGGCTGGGGTTTCTGGGCATCAGTGTCATCAACCAGGTGTACAACCAGTTCATGCCGCTGTTCCTTCAGGCAGGGAATCCCGCCTTTGACGCGCAGAGTGAGGTGCGGATCCTCGGCTTTGGGCTGAGCGCCGGGCTGACCGGGTTCATCATGACGCTGGACAACATCGCGGCGCTGTTCATCCTGCCCGTGATCGGCGTGTGGAGCGACCGCACGCGGACGCGCATCGGGCGGCGCTACCCGTACATCTTAACCGGCGCGCCGGTTGCGGCGGTGGCCTTCGTGCTGATCCCGGTCGCAGCGCGGCTGATCGACCCGGCGAACAACGGCAGCGTCGCGGCCAACGGCGGGCCATTCGCCTTCTTCATGATCGCCGCCGGGCTGATGTTGCTGGCGATGGCGCTGTTCCGCACACCGGTCATCGCGCTGATGCCTGATCTAACACCTTCGCCGCTGCGGAGCAAGGCCAACGGGATCATCAACTTCATGGGCGGCGTCGGCGGGGTGATCGCCGCGCTGGGGCTGGGATCGCTGTTCGACCTCAACCCACTGCTGCCGTTCGGGGCGGGGTCAGCTCTGCTGGTGGTGGCGATTGGGCTGCTGTTCTTCACGGTCAAGGAGCCTGATCCCTCCACCTACGAAAGCGAGACGGAAGAAGCGCCGCGCGTAATGGGGGCCAATCTGCTGCTGCTCGTGGTGGCGATCCTCGCTTTGACGGGCTTCGTGGCGCTCACCAGCCTGGCCGCAGGCTCCACTGGCACACTGACGCGGGTATGGGTCGCCGCGTCGCTGGCGGTCTTCGCCGGCAGCTTCGGATGGTTCATGGTCAACGCCACGCGAACGGCTCCTCCGACACACCGCCGCAGCCTACTGCTGCTGATGGTGGCGATCTTCGGCTGGTTTGTGGGGTTCAACGCCATCGAGACGTTCTTCTCCTCCTACGCCGTGACGGCGCTCGGCGTGAGCGCGGGGGCCGCTGGACGGCTGTTCTCGATTGCGCTGATCCTGTTTATCCTGTTTTCGATCCCGGCGGGGTACATCGGATCGGGGCTGGGGCGGCGGCGGACGATCCTGCTGGGGCTGGCGATCTTCGCCACGCTGCTGGTGATCGCCTACTTTGTGCCCTACACGGCGGTGGTGGCGGTCATCCTGGGCCTGGGCGGGATGGCCTGGGCGCTGGTCAACATCAACTCGCTGCCGATGGTGGTGGACATCACCGAGGGCGAGAAGCTGCTCGGCACGTACACCGGGCTGTACTACCTGGCGTCGCAGTCGGCGGCGATCTTCGGGCCGATCCTCAACGGGGCGATCATCGATGCGGCAGGGCGGAACTACAGCGTCATTTTCCTGGTGACTCCCGCGTTCTTCGCCCTGGCGATCCTGTGCATGATCTTTGTGACGCGCGGCGAGGCCCACCGGTCGGGGGCCGCGCTTGCTGAGGGGGATTAAGTGTTTGGCCGAAAGACTTTCCGTGAAACGCTTAGGCCAGCAAGGTGGTTGCCAGCGCCACCCCGGCCCGATAGACTCCCCTTACGAGGCGGAGCCTCGCACAGACTTCCTTGCTGACAACGACTTCTCAGTGTTGTGCGGAGGATGACGCGATGTGGGACGAACGGCGCGAACTGGAAAAGCGCATGATCCAGGAAGGCCGCCTGCCGCCGGGTCAGTCGGCTACCCTCAAGTTCCCAGTCCTGCACTACGGGCCGACCCCGCGCACCGACCTCAACACCTGGACGCTCAAGGCGTTCGGGCTGGTGGATCAGGAGCGCACCTGGACGTGGGAAGAGTTCACCCGGATCCCGACCACGACGGTCACCTGTGACATTCACTGCGTGACCAGGTGGAGCAAGTTTGATACGGTGTGGGAGGGTGTGCTGTTCCGCGACTTCGTTGCGCTGGCCGGAGTTAGGCCAGAGGCGCGGTTCGTCATCGCCCACTGCGAGTACGGTTTCACAGCCAACTTACCGCTCGAGGTCATGCTCGATGACGATGTGCTGCTGGCCTACCGGTTCGATGGGCAGCCGCTGGAAGCGGACCATGGCTACCCGCTACGGTTGCTCGTCCCGAAGCGATACTTCTGGAAGAGCGCCAAGTGGCTGCGGGCGGTTGAGTTCAGCGATCAGGATCGCCCCGGCTTCTGGGAACAGGCAGGCTATCACAACGAGGCCGATCCGTTCAAGGAGCAGCGCTTCGCGCGGGGGATGGGTTAGCAGCGGCCCCCCTCGTTGAGAACAGCAGTGTGTTCGCCCGGAATATGCTAGAATGGGCGGCGGCCTCTCGAAGCCGCCGTTACGTTTTCTGTGCATACGTGGACTGAGCCTATGGACTCCATCGATCTTCGCAGTGACACCGTCACTTGGCCCACGCCGGAGATGCGCCAGGCGATGGCCGATGCCCCGGTCGGCGACGACGTGTACCGCGACGACCCGACCGTTAACCGGCTGGAGGCTCTGGCCGCCGAGCGGCTGGGCAAAGAAGCCGCGCTGTTCGTCAGCAGCGGCACACAGGGCAACCTGATCGCCATCCTCACCCATTGCGGGCGCGGCAGCGAGATCATCACTGGCAGACACAGCCATGTGTTTCTGGACGAGGTGGGAGGGGCGGCGGCACTGGGCGGGGTTCACACCGCCACCCTGCCGATGCAGCCTGACGGCACGCTCCGCCTGGAGGACATCCGCGAGGCTATCCGCGACCCTGCCGATGTGCACAACCCGCTGACCCGCCTGGTCGAGCTGGAAAACACTTGCGGGGCACTGGGTGGGCTGCCCCTGAGCGTCGAATATACCCGCGCCGTCGGTGACCTCTGCCGCGAGTCTGGCCTGAAATTACATCTGGATGGGGCGCGCCTGTTCAACGCCGCCACAGCCCTCGGCGTGGATGTGAAGGAACTGGCTGCGCCCGCCGATAGCGTCTCGTTCTGCCTGTCCAAGGGGCTGTGCGCGCCGGTTGGGTCGCTGCTGTGCGGGCCGGAGGAGTTCATCGACCGGGCGCGACGCACCCGCAAGATGCTGGGCGGGGGCATGCGCCAAGCTGGGATTCTGGCGGCAGCGGGGATCATTGCGATTGAGAAGATGAGCCTGCGCCTGGGCGAAGATCATGCGATGGCCCGCCGTCTGGCAGAGGGGCTGGCACAGATTGAGGGTCTGATCCTGGATATGAACCAGGTGCAGACCAACATGGTGTTCTTCCGACTGGATGACTCCATCCCGCTCAATACGAGCCAGATGTACGACATCCTGGAACAGGAGTACAACGTCAAGCTAAGCATCCGCACCGCGCGCTCCTTCCGCGCCGTGACACACTACTGGATCACACCCGAGCGCGTCGATGCAGCGGTGAGCGCCATCCGGGACGTGGTCGAACGGGTGCGCGTGAGGGCAGTTCGATGACCTTTGGCCCATTTAACCTTGGCCCGCGCCGCCCTAAACCGGAGGACGAGCAGGGTGAGGCGGGACAGCCTGACTTCTTTGTCTACCACACCGATCCGCTGCCGTTTGGCGGAGAGGCGGACGATGGGCTGATTGCAACGGAGCTTCCCTCTATTGACTGGCAGCGCGCGCGCAGACCCACCACTCCCGGGATGCCGCCATTGTGGTTGCCGCCTCTGCCTGCCCCCGACGCACTGAAGCTCGCCCCGCCGCCTGGGGTCACGGTGGCGCCCGCGCCGTCACGCCCGCACCTCACCCCCGGCGAGCGCGTGCCCTTTCCCGTCCCGCCGTCGCCTGGGTTTCAGCCCCTTGCGCCGCAACCTGCCGCGCCCGTATCCACCCCCGCCATCCTGAAGCCAGCAGCAGAGCCAACGCCAGCGGTTGCGCCCGTTGCCCCGCCGGTCGAAGCGCCAGTGGAGGGCAGGGAAAGCGCACGGATCGCCCTGAGCGAGCGGGTCGATCCGCTGTACCCGCTGATCTTTTATCTGGCCTTCTCGGTAGGCACGCTGTTCACCGGAGGTCTGCTGACCACAGAGGCACGCCATACCCTGCTGTGGACGACGCTGATCGGCCTGGGCGCATTGCTGACTCTGGTCGATGCCCGCCCCCACGCCGATCAGATGGCCTCAGCCAATCTGGTGTGGGGCCTGGGGATCGGCTTTGTGATCGGCCTGCCGCTGCTGATCCTGACCGGGCCAGGACTGGCGGCCACAGCCCGCGCCCTGTTCCCGGAGGCCACGCTTCCAGCGCTATTCCAGGCGCTCGTGGTCGTCGGGCCGCTGGGGGAAACGCTGTTCTTCCGAGGGTCACTTCAGGAGAAGCGCGGGATGTCTGTGAGCGTAGCGGGGGCCGGCCTTCACAATATGCTGCTCTTCTTGCCTGCCTGGCTGGCTGGTTCCGCCTATCTGGCGGGGGCCGGAATCTTCTATCTCACAGTGCTCTCGTGGGTGTACAGCTATGTACGCCGCCGCTACGGCCTGACCGCCGCCTTTGTGTGCCAGGCTGCCACCAACCTGATGCTGCTGTTCCTGCCAAGCGCGCTTGCGGGGGCCACCCTTCCTCAGACCCCCATTCCCTAAGC
>DAOTYF010000018.1:0-8815 GCA_034434995.1 Anaerolineae bacterium | reverse complement strand
TGGCCCGGCCCCGGAGCCGGGGCCGCTGGCTCGCTCTCCACGGCTCGTTGTGCCGGGCGGTAACGCTCCCACTGCGCGGGTTGCGTCCGGCGGGCGCTTCGCTCTGGCGGGGTGGCGAGAAGGCAGGAGGTTGGATTTGCGCGAGCGCGTGCCCCCCCGACGGCTGCGCGCGGAGCGCGCATAGAGCGAGGCGCGGGGCGCCGAGCGGAAAGCCGGAGGGGGGGACCGGCGGCACCCCTGCGCGCGCGGGGTGAGGCCTCCCCCTACCCCGAAGCTCAAACGCGCGCGCGGCCTGCGCCGCAAGGCGAAGCGCGCCGCGCCGAAGCAAGCGAAGCGCGCGAGGCGCTCCGGTGGCGCGCGAGCCGCAGCCCGGCTTGCCGGGGGCCGGAGGCCCGGCGCGGGGGCCGACCGGAGCGCCTTGCCGCTATAAAGGCGCTTTTTGGTTCGCCTTCCTGCCTGGGGTTCTTTTGGGCGGGATTCATTTCAGCTTTCAGGCGTGCTCTTGACGGGTCGAGGTGGTGAGCTTCATGAGGCGGTGGCGGCGATCTGCGGGCCGGGGTTGTCTGTCTGTGGGCTAGCGCCGACTGGCCTTCCGCTAAGGTGAGGTGTTAGACGGGGCCAGTCGGCGCGGGTTGGTGGTGAGGGTTTGGATTGGCGGCGTGACGTAGCCCTGAGCCAAAGGAGGAGACGCGCTTAGGTCCGGCCTGTTTAATCCTTTTCGTTGATTTCGTCGAGCGTTTGGCCTATGTCGTTGGCGAGAGTTTCGAGAACCATCGATAGGCGGGCGACGGCGTTTTCTAGCATGGCAAGGTGCTCGATGGCGCTGGCGTTTTCGGCTTGGTTGGCTTTGATGAGGCTGGCCAGCGAGATATTGTGCTGGCCGGCCTTTTCGATTTCTGGGATTAGGTCGAAGGTGAGTATCTCTTCCAGGGATTTGAGCATGGATACGATGAAGATGAGGCGTTCGGAGTTGATGGGGTATGGCATGGTGTTTCCTTTCGTGTAGCTTTATTTGCGATGGATGTTCCAGTTGCAGGGCTGGCCGTGCGTGGCGATGCCAGCCAGAACCCGGACGAGCTTGCCGCGCGCGGCTTGGAAAGCGTAGGTGTAGCCTTCGGCTTTGCGGGCTTGGAAGTAGGAGCGGATGGGGTTAGGAGGTGCTTGTTCGCGCAGGAGGATCATTGTCCATAGGTGTAGGGCGGCGCGGGCGGGCCGGTAGCCCTTGAGGGTCTGGGCGGTGATGGAGGATGATCCAGATTGGTTGCGCTGGGGGTGAAAGCCGACGACTGATCTTAGTTGGTTGGGTGGCATGAGGTGGGCTTGGCAGTGAGCGGCGGCGTGTAGGGCGGCGATGGCGAGAGTGGAGGCGCTGGGCACGGTCTGCCAGAGAGTGGTGGTCTTGGCGATGCTGGGTTCGTGGATCAGAGTTTCGAGGTGTTTGATGAGTTCGTCTTGTTGGGCTTGGGCGGTAGATAGCGATTGAGCTAGGGTGGTGACGAGGTAGTCGTAGGATGGCGGCGTGGGTAGATCGGGCGGTAGCGTTTTGATGAGTCGTAACAAGGCGGCACGGGCCGAGGCTGCGGCGTACTGGATGGGGAGCTTGGCGGTTGGCGTGGTGGCGAAGCTGGCGGCCAGTTCGTGTAGCTGGCTGGGCGTGGTGTATCCGGCTTTGATGGCACGGAGGTAGGTGTTGGGCGCGTCGGCTAGGGAGGGCCAGACATTGTAGGCCAGTTGTTTGAGGCGGTTGGTGGCGCGGACGGCGTCTTTGGTGGCGCGGCGGTGGGCTTCGATGGTGATGCGCAGGGCGTCGGTGAGGGCTTCGGCCTGGATGTTGAGGCGCTTGACTCCTCGGATGGGGCTGACGGTGTGGGCTATGGCGATGGCCAGCAGAGTGGCGGCGTCGATGCTATCGGTTTTGTGGCTTGAGATATGGGTTTCGCGGTAGCTCTTGGTGGTGGCGTGGTCTACCTGTAGGACTTCGGCGCCGAGGCGGTGTAGGGCGGTGATGATGGGAGCGGAATAGTGGCGGCCTGTGGGTTCGAGGGCGACGATTGCGCCAGGTGGGACGATCAGGCTGAGGGGGGTCAGCCAGTCGCCGTTGAGAAAGATGGTCTTGGTGGTGGTGGGGGTGGCGATGGTGATGGAGCCTGCTGAGATATCGATTCCTGCGTGCATGACCCTTGACCTTTCCCTTTATGCTGGGCCGCGCGGCGCGGCACTTGTTCGCAGTGTGCTCTTTACGCTGGCTGCGTCTTTAGCTCTGCATGGGGTCTTGGCGCTCTGATGCGCGGCAATGGCGGATACGGTGGTGCTCCACATTTTGCGCGCTTGCTGCCGTCCGTGAGGAGGCGCATTGACGGCAGTATGGGCGCGGCTAAACTTTGGCACTCTGTTCTATTGTATGGACAAGTGCTAAACTTAAAGCAATGGACCTGAAGGGCGCTGAGCCGCCGGCAGAGGGATGGCATCAGCGCAAGGCCATGTTTGCCACCTGACTGGGAGAGAGGCTATCTTGATCGGCTCGACGCTCAAAGGACGCTATCGCATCTATGATAGGCTCGGCGCGGGCGGAGCGGCCACCGTCTACCTGGGGCGCGATCAGCAGACTGGGCAGATGGTGATCGTCAAGGTGGTACATAACCACCTGGTCAACGACAAATTCATGGGCCGCTTTCAGCGCGAGATCGAGCTGTTGCAATCATTGCATAACCCGCACATCATCCAGCTTTACGACTGGGCGCTCCAGGAATACGATGCACAGAGTAACCAGACGATCAGCTACATCGTGGCCGAGTTCGTCGAAGGGCATACGCTGGCTGACATCATCGACACACGCGGCCCACTAGAGGAGTCGGTCGGTCTGGCCATTGCCCGACAGGTATCATTGGGCCTATCCGATATCCACCGACAGGGCATTGTCCACCGTGACATCAAGTCGCAGAATGTCATGATCACGCCTGCCAACATGGCAAAGATCATAGACTTTGGCATTGCCAAAGGGCAGGGCCAGCAGACCCTGACCGCTTCAGCGCACTTTGCCGGGACGCTGTACTACGCACCGCCGGAGCAGATTTTGGAGGCACATGGGGTCGATCATCGCGCCGACCTATACGCGCTGGGCGTGGTGCTGTATGAGATGCTGACCGCCACCCTGCCCGTGAAGGCTCGTGAGTTCGGCACGGTGGCCTCGCGGATTATCTCCGGCAAACTTGACCCGATCACTGGGGTCAGCGAGCCAGTCGCGGAGCTGGTCACAGACATGCTGGCCCTAAAGCCGGAAAACCGCCCTGCCTCTGCTGACGAGGTTGTGGCACGGATCGACCGTATTCTCAACAGACAGCAGGTACAGCAGATCATCGACCTTGACCTCCCCGCCACGACCACCCGTATGGAGCCACTGCGCCTGTCAGCGGGCGATGTGGAGGCCCCCCAGTTTGAGATTGTGACACCCAATGGGCAGACCATCCCGCTGCGCCTACGCGAGACGATCATCGGGCGCAGCCACCCACGCGATGCAACCGTGCCGGATATCGACCTGTGGACACTGGGCATTGAAGGCGCCCGGACGGCCTCACGCCGCCACTGCCGGATATTCCTCGAAGGGGGCGGCTATTACCTGGAGGACCTGGGCAGTATGAATGGGACCCAGCTCAACGACCAGCATTTGGAGGCTAACCAGCCCCGGCTCCTGCACGAGGGCGACCGGATCACAGCGGGGCGAGTGGTTCTGGTCTTCCGGCGGGTGGGCTAGAGGCTGGCCTAACCAGAAACTTGCCAGGGTACGGGTTGTGAGACGGATCACCAAACAAGCCCTTCAGCGTTAACCTTATGACTCCCAGGCCAATCTATCTGGACTACAACGCCACGACTCCAGTTGCCCCGGAAGTGGTCGAGGCAATGCTGCCCTACTTGACGGAGCGCTTTGGCAACCCGTCAAGCAATCACCTATATGGCCGCGAGGCGCGTGAAGGCATGGAACAGGCACGGGAGCAGATCGCTGCGCTGCTGAACTGTAGCTCCGGAGAAATCATCTTCACTAGCGGTGGCACGGAGTCGAACAACACAGTTATCAAAGGAGTCGCGGAGGCGTACCGCCAGCGCGGCAGGCACATCGTCACCACTGCTATCGAGCACCCTGCTGTGTTGGAGCCATGTGATTGGTTAGCGGCACAGGGGTTTGAGATCACCATTCTGCCCGTTGACGCGCTGGGGCGCGTTGATCCAGCAGATGTGGAGCGAGCGATCCGGCAGGACACCATCCTCGTCTCGGTGATGCTCGCCAACAATGAGGTCGGTACGATCCAGCCGGTGGCGGAAATCGCGCAGATCGCCCATGCGCGCGGCGTGCTGGTGCACACCGATGCGGCACAGGCGGTGGGCAAGATTCCAGTGAGCGTGCCCGATCTCGGCGTGGACTTTCTATCTGTTGCCGGGCACAAACTATATGCACCTAAAGGCATTGGTGCGCTGTACGTTCGCCAGGGCACTCCCTTGCCGAAGTTCATGCACGGGGCAGGCCACGAGGGAGGCCGTCGCGCGGGGACGGAGAACATCCCTTATGCAGTTGCCTTAGGCCAGGCCGCCGTGCTAGCTCACCGGGGCCTGCCGCATGACATAGAACACATGCAGGCTATGCGCGACCGGTTGTGGGCTGGCCTGAGGGAGCACGTCCAGGACATTCGGCGCAATGGCGACCCCGATCACAGCCTGCCCAACACGTTGAGCGTCAGCTTCCGCGAAGTGGAGGCGAACACCCTACTGACCCACATCAGCGACCGGATAGCCGCGTCTGCGGGGGCCGCCTGCCACGCAGACTCGATCGCGTTGTCGGCAGTGCTCCAGGCAATGAAAGTCCCCCTTGACTACGCGATGGGTACGCTTCGGTTGTCGGTTGGCAGGCTGACCACTCACGACGAAGTGGATCAGTCAGTCGGGACGATAGCAGAGGCGGTGAGGGTGATACGGGGTCGCTGAAGGCCGGGTTGCTATTTTTCAGATGGGTGTCTAAACTATTGCCAGCAAACTCTGAACAGCTATCCAGCGCAGGCGGATACTGCCCCGACGCTGGTTTGACCGAGAGGGATTCATGACCATCCATGCTGTGCAGCGGGTGGTGGGTGTGCGATTTGGCAGGGTGGGGAAAGTGTACCACTTCGATGCCTCCGCCTACCCGGAGTTAAAACCAGGCAGCTACGTGATTGTTGAGACCGCGCGCGGTCGTCAGCTTGGGCAGGTGGTCCACTTCGTGGAGCCTGCCGCAGCCGACTTAACCACCTTGAAGCCGATCAAAGGCCCGGCCTCCGGGCGAGAGCTGATGATGGGCAAATTATGGGAGGCTAAAGAGGTTGAGGCGCTGATCACATGCCGGGAAGCCGCTTCAAAGCTGCCAGAGCTGGCGGCGGCTAAGTGGGTTAAGGCCGATTACAACTACGATGGTAGCCTATTGACCTTCCTGTACACTTCGGAGGAGCCGCTTAACACTGGCCGACTACGCCGCCAGCTCGAAAATCGGTTCCATGCCCGGATCGAGATCCGGCGGATCGGCGCGCGGGACGCAGCCAAGCTGCTCGGCGAGTACGGGGCATGTGGTGGCCCGCGCTGCTGCTCCACCTACCTGACCGAATTCAGCCCGATCTCTATCAAAATGGCAAAGGCGCAGGGCATTTCTCTCAACCCCTCGGAGATCACAGGAATGTGTGGGCGGCTCCGCTGCTGTCTGGTCTACGAGTATGAGCAGTACATCGAGGCTAAGAAGCACCTGCCCAGGCTTGGCAAACAGATCGGCACGCCTTATGGCCCTGGAAAGGTAGTCGATCTTAACCCGCTGGCTGACCGGGTGACGGTGCTGGTGGGCGAGACCCGATACGATCTGGGACGGGAGCAGCTGATCCCACTGGAGCAACTGCAGGCGTTACGTGACAAGTCTGCCTTGGGTTGCACTCGTGAGGGAGTGGGCGGGGTGTGCGAGTGTGGAGCACGCATCCGACCTGCAGTCCCAACACCCCAATCCACATCATCGGAAACCGCTTCGGATTCGTCGCACCAGCCCAGGAGCGCCACTACTCCACCCCCCGAATCGCCCCTGCCTCGACAAGCCAGAACTACGGACGGCTCCCCTGACCAGCGCCAGCAGGGCCATCGTCGTCGCAGGCGGCGAGGAGGGCGCGACCGGCGCGAAGGCCGCCAGAACCAACAGAACCTATCCTGAACACCTTCATGGTCGTCGGGTGGTGGAACCCGCCGTGATCCCCTTCCCGACGCTGTGTAATGGGCGAATCAGTCAAAGTTCGCACAACATAGCTGGTGCATACTTCTCCTAAACGACGGCCTCACTCGCAAATGTCCAGATCGCCTCCGGCGCGCCGTCCGAGGGCCTCAATGAGGCAGGTTCTACTTCGCCTCTCAAGCTCACCCTTCACACCTCCCCCCGTAACCGCGCCGCTAACGCTGTGTACCGCCTCGATACGCTCTCGTTTCTCACTGCAATAGCAATCGCCTTGTTCGATCCGACCAGAACCACCGCCTCCTTGGCGCGGGTGATGGCGGTGTATAGCAGGTTGCGTTGCAGGAGTAGGTAATGTTGCGAGACAATCGGCATCACCACCAGCGGGTATTCACTGCCCTGTGCGCGGTGCACGCTGATCGCGTAGGCGTGCATCAGTTCCTGTGCTTCCAACCAGTCGTAGATGACCAGCCGGTCGTCGAACAGGACCGTCATGGTCTGCTCAACCGAATCGATGGCCCGGATTCGTCCTACATCTCCGTTGAAGACGTCCTTCTCGTAGTGGTTGCTGGTTTGCAACACCTTATCGCCAACACGGAAGAGACGCCCACCCAGAACGCGCTCCGCGGCGCGACCTGGCGGGTTCAGAGCTGCCTGCAACCGTTGGTTAAGCGCCGAAACCCCCACGGGCCCTCGGTACATTGGCACGATCACCTGAATATCATCCACGGGATGCACACCAAACCGCCGAGGGGCACGATGTTGCACAATGTCCACTACGAGGTTAGCGGCCCTCTCTGGTTCGTCGCCCACATTAAACAGGAAAAAGTCATTCGCATCGTCGGTGAAGAGGGGCATCTTTCCCTGATTCACCCGATGCGCATTGGTGATGATCCGGCTGCCTTGCGCCTGCCGGAAGATCACGTCTAGCCGCGTCACAGGAAATTGGCCCGACTCAATCAGGTCGCGCAGCACATCCCCTGCCCCCACGCTAGGCAACTGATCCGCATCGCCCACCAGCAGCAGATGCGAGCCTGGCTCAATTGCTCGGAACAACGCATAGGCCAACACCTCATCCAGCATGGAAGCCTCATCTACGATCACCATATCCACTGGGATCGGGTTGCCCTCATGGAACGTGAACCCTTGCGGGGTATATCCCAACAGACGGTGGATCGTTCGGGCGGGTTGGCCCGTCGCCTCGCTAAGACGCTTGGCTGCACGCCCGGTGGGAGAGGCCAGCGCAAACGACTTGCCTGCCTGGCACAGAGCGCAGATTAATGTCCGCAGTGCGGTAGTTTTGCCCGTGCCAGGCCCACCAGTCAAGAGACTGACCTTGTTCAGCAACGCCGCCTGCACTGCCGACCGCTGCTTTGCCGATAGCTCGACGCCTGACTCGGCAGCAGCGCGACTCACTGCCGTCTCGACATTCGCTGCGGTGAAGGAATCGAGGCGCGAACCGGGATCATCCTTCATCTTCCGCAACTGCCGTGCGATCCCCACCTCCGAATGGTAGTACGGCGGCAGATAGATGCTGCGATCTGCCTGCCCCTGGGGCGGAGGGGCGCTGATCTTGACCAGGCCCGCCTGCGCAGCCCGCTCGATAGCCGCCAGCACGTCTGGCCCGGGCACGTCAAGCAGCTTGGCGGCACTCTCGGCTAGCTCTGTTTCGGGCAAGAAGACGTGCCCCTCATCGAGGGCTTGGTTCAAAGTGTACACCACCCCTGCTTCCAGGCGGGTGGGGTGGTCAGCGGGCAGGCCAAGGTTGCGGGCGATCTGATCCGCTGTCTTGAAGCCCACTCCGTGAATGTCCTGCGCCAGTCGGTACGGATCGCGCTCCACCTGGGGAATCGAGTCATCGCCATATGTCTTGAAGATCCTCACCGCCAGCGAGGTGCTGACCCCATGACTCTGCAAAAACAGCATCACCTGTTTAATCTGCTGCTGCTCAGCCCAGGCACGGGTGATCATTCCCACACGCTTCGGGCCGACTCCGTCCACCTCGTACAGCCGTTCCGGCGTGCGGTCCAGCACATCCAGCGTCTCCATCCCGAAGTGGCTGACGATCCGCTCCGCGATCCCTGGCCCGATGCCCTTGATCATCCCTGACCCCAGGTAGCGTCGGATCCCTTCGACCGTCGCAGGCGCCAGGCGGTAGACGTTGTGCGCCCGGAACTGCCGCCCATAGGTGGCGTGAGTCTGCCACGCCCCCTCCAGCCGGACGCTCTCACCAGGCTGGAGGTCGGGCAGATTGCCCACCACCGTCACCAGCCCCTCGTCGTTGCGCCCGCTCCAGAAGCTGAGGGGGGTGGTTGGCGCCAGGCGAATTACGCTGTAGCCATCCTCTGAGTTGACGTACGTGATGCGCTCAACCGATCCTTCGAGGATTTCAAGATCCATGGGGTGAAAAGGGCGCAGGCTCTTACAGCCTATGGCGTGGAGGTAGCGGCTGGTACAGGAGTGCGTGTCGGTGAAGGGGTGGGTGTGAGGGTGGGCGTCGCTGTCAGGGTGGGTGTGCGCGACGGAGTCGGAGTCCGTGTTGGCGTCTGTGTCCAGGTCGCTGTAGGTGTCCTGGTTGGTGTAGAGGTCGGT
>DAOTYF010000017.1:0-97680 GCA_034434995.1 Anaerolineae bacterium | reverse complement strand
ATTCCGGGGGCCACACTGGCCGGGGCCACCGCGCTGGCGCTGGGCATCGGCTTGCAGAACTTCCCGGAGGGCATCGCGGTGGCCGTGCCGTTGCGCCGCGAGGGAATGTCGCCCGCGCGGAGCTTCTGGTACGGGCAGCTTTCGGCGCTGGTGGAGCCGGTGGCGGGGGTGCTGGGCGCAGCAGCGGTGCTGCTAATGCGCCCTATCCTACCCTACGCACTGGCCTTCGCGGCGGGGGCCATGATCTTCGTGGTGGTGGGGGACGTGATCCCCGAGGCGCAGGGCGGGGGCCATACCGACATCGCCACGATGGGAGCCATCATCGGCTTTGCGGTGATGATGTGGCTCGATGTGGCGCTGGGCTGACCCTCCATCTCCTGTTCCCTCTCCAATTCCTGGGGTGTTCGCTTCGCCGATAGGGAGTGGATAAGGTGATAGGTATTCAGGGCAGTTGTGAGCCATTCCTTGCACAGATATCCTCGTGGTTATCCACTCCCTGGGATGAAGTTCCCTACCGCTCGGTAGGTTTTTTGTGATACAATGGACTCACTACGCAGGTGAGTCCTGTTTGTTGACCTTTCCTGTCTGATCCTGAATCCCACATCTCCTATAGAAAGAGAGGGTAGGCAACCTTGCGAGTCGTGGTCTTTACCAAAGAAACGCCCGACACGGCAGCCAAAGTCGAGGTGAAAGACAACGTCGTCTCGTGGGGCGATTCGCCGCTGGTGATCAACCCCTGGGACGAATACGCCGTCGAGGAAGCGCTACTATGCAAAGAGAATCGTGGCGCGAGCGCTGTCACGGTGATCGGCATGGGCGCGGAGTCTACCAAGGAGGCGCTCAAGCACGCGCTGGCGATGGGCGCGGACGATGCCATTCTGATCAGTGACCCGGCTTTTGCGGGCGCCGATACGCTGATCACATCCAAGGCGCTGGCCAAGGCCATCGAGAAGCTGGGTGACGTGAAACTGGCTGTGTTTGGCCGCGAGACTGCCGATGGCAACTCAGGCCAGGTGGCGGTGCAGGTGGGTCGGCGGCTGGGCTGGCCGACCCTGACCTACGTTGCCAAGATCGCCGCCGTTGACTTCGGGGCGGGGACGATCAAGGTGGAGCGGTTGATCGAGGAGGGCAGGCAGATCGTCGAAAGCACGCTGCCCGCTGTGATCAGCGTGGTCAAGGAGATCAACGAGCCGCGCTACCCGTCATTCATGGGCATCCGCAAGGCGGCGAAGGCGGAGATTCCGCAGTGGGGCGCGGGCGACCTAGGTGTGGACAGCGCAGGCTCGAAGGTCAAGTGGCCGGAGATCTACGCCTTGCCGCCGCGTGAAGGTGAAGTGCAACTCATCGAGGGCGCAACGGTCGAGGAAGCAGCCCGCAAGCTGGTCGAAAAGCTCATCGAAGAGAAGGTGATCTAGCCATGAGCGGAATCTGGGTTTTTATCGAGCAGCACAACGGCAAAGTCGCCAATGTCTCGTGGGAGGCGCTGGGGCTGGCGCGATCGCTGGCAGGCGGCCTCGGCGAGCCGGTGACAGCGGTGGTCTTCGGCCCTGGCGCAGGCGAGATCGGCAAGCAAGCCATCCAGCGTGGGGCGGATAGTGCCATCGCCTGCGAGGACGACACGCTCAAGGACTTCCGGGCTGACCCCTATGCCTCTCTGCTGAGCAAGCTGGCGAAGGAGAAGGGGCCGAGCATCATCCTGGCTGGCGCGACCACCCGTGGCGGTGACGTGATGGGCGGGGCCGCCGTTGACCTTGAGGCCGGGCTGATCACCGGGGCGGTGGATGCGTCGCTGGATGGCAAGACTCTCGTGGCACGTTGCCCGGTGTATTCGGGCAAGCTGATGAGCAAGGTGATGATCCCTCAGCCGGATGGCACACCGCAGATGATGACCATCCGCAGCCGCGCCTTCAAAGCGCTAGAACCGGATGCCAGCCGCACCGGAACTGTCGAGATGGTCAGTGCAGTCAAGGCAGAGGGCGATATTGCCAGCAAGGTGGTGGGGTTTGAGGCGACCGGCACAGCCGTGAGTCTCACCGATGCGGCGATCATCGTCACCGGCGGGCGTGGGGTCGGCGGGCCGGATGGCTACGCGCCGCTGCGCGAGCTGTGTGGCGTGCTAGGTGCGGCACTCGGCGCCAGCCGGGCTGCGGTAGACGCGGGCTGGATCCCCTATGAGCATCAGGTCGGGCAGACCGGCAAGACGGTCTCACCTGACCTGTACATTGCGTGCGGGGTCAGTGGTGCTGTGCAGCACCAGGCCGGGATGCGGACCGCCAAGGTGATCGTGGCGATCAACAAGGACCCCGAGGCGCCGATCTGGAAGCTGGCTCACTACGGCATCGTGGGCGATCTATTCCAGGTGGTTCCGGCGCTGACGGCGGTGTTCAAGGAGAAGTTGGGCAAATAGCTCTCCTCCCAACCCTCTCTCGACACTATCTGTGGTTCATGGTTTTCCCATAGCGGGGAGGCAGGGGCGACCGGCGGTCGCCCCTGCCGGGTGTGAGGCGAGGGTGTTCCCTTTTGCCTGGTCAGGGCTATAATCCGCCCTGGCGCAGCGTGAACATCTGGGAGCAAGAACATGACACGTAACCGCTATGAGCTGGCCGCCGACGAGCTGCGGCGGGTATCCAACGGTGATCACCTGGGCTTTGAGACCACCCAGGATATTAGCTTTGTCAGCGAGATCATCGGACAGCCGCGCGGCGTGCGAGCGATTGAGTTCGGCATCGGCATCAGCACGCCGGGCTTCAACATCTATGTGCTCGGCCCATCCGGGTCAGGGCGCACAACGGCGGTCAAGAAGTACCTCGAACGGCACGCCGCTTCTGGGCCGGTTCCCCCGGACTGGGTCTATGTCTACAACTTTGAGGTCGAGCACCAGCCCCGCGCCATCGAATTGCCGCCTGGTCTGGGCGCACACCTGCGAGATGATATGGTGGCGCTGATCGATGTGTTGCGTAAGGACATCCCCCAGGCGCTGGAGGCAGAGGAGTTTAACGACGCCATCGATCAGCTCGACAACGATTTCAGCAACCGGCGAGGGGAAATCTACCAGGCGCTGGCTGATGAGGCCAAGTCCAGGGGCTTTGCCATCGTACGCACGCCATCCGGGTTTGTCGTTGCCCCGCTGACCGAGGATGGGCAGGGGATCATGGAGCCGGATGCCTACAATGCGCTGCCCAAAGAGCAGCACGATGCGATGGAAAAGGACCGGCTGCTGCTGGAAGAAAAGCTGCTGGAAGGGCTGCGCCGGTTGCGGGAGCTGGATCGGGAGCACGCGGATTCGCGGGCTAAGCTGGAGCGCGGCGCGGCTGCCTTTCTGCTGGTGCAACACCTGGGCGACCTGCGCGAAAAGTACGAGGGTCATGACGAAGTGCTGCTCTACCTAAACCAGGTGCGCGACGATGTGCTGGACCACCTGAGTGACTTCAAGCGGCAGGAGGAGTCGTCCGAACAGGGGGAGGGCAGCCCGCCGTCTCCCCCCGGCACGCGCCAGCACGTCGATCCCTTCCATCGTTACCGCGTGAATCTGATCGTCGATCACGGGCAGGCGCACGGCGCGCCGGTGATCCTGGAAGAGTACCCCTCGTACTCCAACCTGGTAGGGCGCATCGAGGGCGAGGTGGAGATGGGGGCACTGCACACCGATTTCATGGGCATCAAAGCGGGCGCGTTGCACAGGGCCAACGGCGGGTATCTGGTGTTGCGGGCACGCGATGTGCTCAGCCAGCCGGATGCCTGGGAGGGGCTGAAGCGCGCGCTGCTGTCGCGCCAGATTCGCATCGAGGAGTCCATGCTGCGGACGGGATTGGGTGTGCTGACCCCCCAGACTATCGACCCGGAGCCGATCCCGCTCAACGTAAAGGTCGTGTTGCTGGGCACGCCTGCGCTGTACTACATCCTGTACGCTGCCGATGAGCACTTCCCGGATCTGTTCAAGGTCAAGGCTGACTTCGCTAGTGTGATGGAGCGGACGGCGGAGAGTGAAATGGATTATGCCAGCTTCATCGCAGCGCGGTGTGCGGAAAGTGGCCTACCCCACTTCAACCGGGCCGCAGTGGGGCAGGTGATCGAATACGGCTCTCGGTTGGCCGATGATCGGACCAAGCTAAGCACGTTGTTCGGCAATCTGACCGACTTGATTCAGGAGGCAGCCTACTGGGCAAAAATGGACGGGGCATCTATCGTCGATGCCAGGCACGTTGTGCAGGCCATCGAGCAAGCGCGCTACCGGGCCAATCTGTATGAGGAGCGGACGCTGGAGTACATTCACCGGGGGCTGGTCTTTATTGACACGACGGGCGAAGTGCTCGGCCAGGTGAACGCGCTGTCGGTGGTGGGGCTGGGGGATTACGTCTTCGGCCAACCGAACCGGATTACCGCGCGGGTGTACAGCGGCAAAGAGGGTGTGGTGGATATCGAGCGCGAGGTTGAACTCTCTGGGCCGATCCACAACAAGGGCGTGCTTATCCTGCGGGGCTATCTGGGCGGGCAGTATGCCACTCACCGGCCACTGGCCCTGACCGCCAGCATCACCTTTGAGCAGACCTACGCGGGTGTGGAAGGTGATTCAGCGTCAGCGGCGGAGCTGTTTGCGCTGCTCTCGGCGCTATCCGGCTTTCCGCTTAAGCAGTCCATCGCCGTGACGGGGTCGGTCAACCAACGAGGCCAGATGCAACCCGTCGGCGGGATCAACGAGAAGATCGAGGGGTTCTTTGATGTGTGCCAGGCACGCGGCCTGACTGGCGATCAGGGCGTGATCATCCCGCGAGCCAACCTGACCAACCTGATGCTGCGCTCAGACGTGGTCAACGCAGTACGAAGGGGACAGTTCCACGTGTATGCAGTTGAGACGGTGGATGAAGGGATCGAACTGCTGACCGGCAAACCTGCAGGGTCGCGCGGTGCCGATGGCTCCTTCCCAGCAGGGACCGTTCATGCCGCGGCGCAGGCGCGGCTTGATGCGCTGGCTGAGGAAGCGAGGGAGTGGTACCGGGTGGGGTTGGGGTAGGCAGCAGCCCAGCGCGCCCGTTCAGTCTACTGGCAGGTCGGCTTCTACCCGTTCGCTGACCTGCGGCAATGAGGAGGAGCAAGGCAAGATATGACGGCTGAGAAGAAGAAACGCATCCTCACTGGGGATCGACCGACAGGCAAGCTACACCTGGGCCACTACGTCGGCACGCTGGCCAACCGGGTAAAGCTCCAGGAGACGCACGATGTATTCCTGCTGGTAGCAGATTACCACTCGCTGACCACCCATCCAGAAAAGGAGGACATCCTCGCCACTCGGCAGAGCGCGCTGGATGTGGTAATGGATTGCTACGCTGCGGGTATTGACCCCACCAAAGTGACGCACTATCTACAATCAGACGTGCCTGAAACGGCGGAGCTGACGTTGCTGTTCTCCATGCTGGCAACGGTGCCGCGTCTCCAGCGTGTGCCGACGCTCAAGGAGGTGATGGATAACCTGCACATTACCGAACCTTCGGCGGGGTTGCTGAATTACCCCGTGCTTCAGGCAGCGGACATCCTGATTGTCAAGGGCGAACTGGTTCCTGTGGGCCGCGATCAGGCCAGCCACATCGAGGTGACTCGGGAGATCGCCCGGCGGTTCAACCTGCGCTTTGGCGAGGTGTTCCCGGAACCGGATGCGCTCATTCCAGAGGATACCCCGACCCTGGTCGGCACGGATGGCCAGGCCAAGATGAGCAAGTCGTTGGGCAATGCCATCATGCTGTCGGATGATGAGGAAACGGTGCGGCAGAAGGTGATGGGCATGTATACCGACCCCAACCGCGTCCACGCAACCGACCCCGGCACGGTAGAGGGCAACCCGCTGTTTATCTATCACGATCTGTTCAACCCAGACCGCGAGCAGGTCGCGGAGTTCAAACGGCGCTACCGTGAGGGCAAGATCGGGGATGTGGAGTGCAAGCGCGTGCTGGTGGAGAAGCTCAACGCCTTCCTCGATCCAATCCGTGAGCGGCGGCGGCAGCTTGAACAGCATCCTGACGATGCGCTTGACATCCTGCGGATGGGCGCGCAGCGGGCGCGTCCTATCGCCCAGGAGACCGTCGCACAGGCGCGAGAGGCTATGGGGCTGAGCAGCTTGACTGTGAGGCGGGTGCTGGATTTGTACCGGTGAGACCCCTCCGTTCGTTCAAGTTCCCTGGTGGTAATCTCCGTTTCTGCCTGTGCGCGATGCCTCCTCTCCGCGTTCGGAGAGGAGATCGTTTCTCGGCCTAGGGCAAACCATTGAGGTAAGAGGGCGTATCTCACGCCGCGTCATCATAGACGGTAATCATCGATGAAGGATGCCAATGGGAAGATATGACACGGTCACTGCTGGCTGTCTACGCGCACCCGGACGATGAGGTGTTTGGGGCCGGGGGGACCCTGGCTCGCTACGCGGGTCAGGGGGCGAGGGTGGTGCTGGCGTGCGCCACGCGCGGAGAGGTCGGGGAGATCAGCGATCCCTCCCTGGCGACGCCGGACACGCTCGGCGAGGTGCGCGAAAGGGAGCTACGGGAAGCCGGGAAAGCGCTGGGAATAGCCGACATCCGCTTCCTTGGTTACCGGGATTCGGGGATGGCGGGCGCGCCGGAGAACGACGACCCACGTTGTTACTATCGTGCCGATCCCGACACGGCTGTCCGTCAGATCGTGGCGCTGATGCGCGAGATCAGGCCACAGGTGGTGATCACCTTCGAACCGTTTGGGGGGTATGGGCATCCCGATCATATCGCGGTCAGTAGGTATACAACGGCAGCGTTCGACGCGGCGGGCGATGCCGCCCGCTATCCCGACTCAGGGCCGGTATGGCAGCCCAGGCGGTTATTCTACTCGCTGATCCCCAACCGATTCTTCCGGGAACTGAGGGAGCGTATGGAGCAACTGGGGTTGGATACCAGCCACATCCGCCGTCCCGATGAGATACCGGGCAGGCCGCCGGATGAGGTGATCACGACGGTGATGGATGTGGCGGACTTTACGGCGGCCAAATGGGCTGCGGCCAACGCGCACCGGACGCAGTTCGGACCGAACAGCCTGTTCCGGCAGGTTCCGGAGGCGATGATCCAGCAAATGATCGCCCAGGAGTACTTCATTCAGGCTCGGCCCAACGATGGATCGGAGCCGGTGACCGGGGACCTATTCGCCGGGCTGGAGTGACTCCCGCTCGGAGGCGTGAGGTGATGGGGATGGATGAGAAACTACCGGCGGAAACAACTATCGGAAGGGTACGGCTGGCCGTTTCCAGCCTGGATCGAGCCGTGCAATTCTATACAGACCGCCTGGGCTTCAGGTTACATCGCAGGCAGAACGGGGCAGCCGAACTGGGCGCTGGCGAGCGCGACCTGGTGGAGCTGGTCGAGCAGCCTGACGCCAAGCGTGTCCTGGGCACGACCGGCCTGTATCACTTTGCGGTGCTCACCCCGTCGCGGCGGGCGCTGGCGAAGTCGCTGAGGCGCATTGCGGAAACCCGGACCCCTGTCCAGGGGTTTGCGGATCACGGGGTGAGCGAGGCGATCTACCTGCCCGACCCGGATGGGAATGGGATCGAGATATACCGCGACCGCCCGCGTGAGGAGTGGCCGCTGCGCGATGGCAGACTGGCGATGGTCACCGATCCACTCGACCTGGATGGTATCCTCAGTGAGCTGGATGGCCGAGATGAGTTAGGGGAAGGGTTGGAGCCGGGAACGGTCATTGGGCATGTGCATCTGCATGTGCGAGACATCGCCGAAGCGGAGGCATTTTACTGTGGGGTGCTGGGTTTCGACTTGGTGCAGCGGTATGGGCATACGGCCTCATTCGTTTCGGCAGGTGGTTATCACCATCATCTGGGGCTGAACACCTGGGCGGGCGTCGGAGCGCCGCCCCCGCCGCCGGAGGCAGTGGGGTTGCGCTGGTTCGAGGTGGTGCTGCCGGATCGGATGTCTATGCAGGCGGTGGTGGAACGGGCACGTGCGGCAGGACATCGGGCAGAGGAGCACGAGAGCGGTGTGCTGGTGCGCGACCCAAGCGGAAATGGGGTGTTGTTGGTTGGCTAGCCCCCCGTTCCTGCGCCGCCGCGCTGCCCCAATAGGTCGGGCGGGGAGAGGCCTTCTTTCTCTCCCCTGAGGCCGCTGGCGCGAGATCGATCAGGTGACAAACCTCACGCGCAAAACATGCCCGACGGTGATTGACAAGCCCTTCACAAGCAGTTAGAATACCCTACGTCCGCACCCGGAGGATACTTCCTTCGACGTGCCGCTGCCTGGCCCCAGGCAGTGGCCCCACCCTCAGATTTTAGTGACGCGGCGAACCCCTCACACCGGGAGGGGGGGCTTGTCGTGTCGTGGTGTGGTTCCTCACAACCACACCATGGGAGGCCGTTCCATCATGCAACAGTCGTACCCTTCCTCAGATGACTCATCTCTCGATTTTGCCGCTCTGCTTGACGCCTCATTTGACGAACTGGAAGATGTAAACAAAGGGGACATCCGCACAGGAACCATCCTGGCCATTGATCATCAGGGCCTGATCGTGGATGTCGGTTTGAAGCGCGATGGCGTCGTGCCGCGTGCGGACCTGGAATCGTTGCCCAACCCCGACCAGTTCAAGGTGGGGGAGAAGATTACCGTCATGGTGGTCAAGACGGAGGACTTCGACGGCAACCTGATCATGTCCATCCACCAGGCGATTGCCAGCAAAGATTGGGAAGCTGCCAGCGGGCAGATGGAGCGCGGCGAGCTATATGAGGGTAAGATCGTGGCCGCCAACAAAGGTGGCCTGATCGTGCCTTATGGAGAGCTGCGGGGGTTCGTTCCGGCTTCACATGTGATTGACCTGCCGCGCGGTTTAGGGGATGAAGACCGCGCGGCGTATCTTTCTCGGCTGGTTGGCCAGCGTGTCCCATTGAAGATCATCGAAGTCAACCCGGAGCGCCGACGCCTGGTGCTTTCTCAGCGGGAAGCGGAACGCGAGGCACGCGATCAGGCCAAGGCACGCCTGCTTGACCGATTGCAGGTGGGCGATGTGGTGCGAGGCCGGGTCAGCAGCCTGCGCGATTTTGGGGCTTTCATCGATCTGGGCGGCGCTGACGGCCTGGTGCACATCTCCGAACTGGCTTGGCGACGGGTGCGCCATCCCAGCGAGGTCCTAAGCGTGGGCATGGAGGTCGAGGCTTATGTGCTGCAACTCGACCGGGAAGATCGGCGCATCGGGTTGAGCATCAAGCGCCTCCAGCCGAATCCCTGGCAGGAGATCGAGGCCAACTATGCCATCGGCCAGTTGGTTGAAGGAACAATTTCGCGTGTGGTATCATTTGGGGCGTTTGTGGAGCTGGATAACGGCATCGAGGCGCTTCTGCATGTCTCGCAGTTGGCTGACCCCCCGCCCCAGTCTCCAGAGGAAGTGGTGCGGCCTGGGGATCGTGTTGTGGCGCGGATCGTGAGTCTGGAGCCTGACCGCCAGCGGATGGGCCTCAGCTTGAAGAACATGTCCGCCCCACAGGAAGAATCCGCCCCAACTGACGCCCCCTTTGCCGAGGTGGACGCCGTCTGAGTGGTGTGGGAGTGAGGATAGAGATCTTTAATGAGTTCGAAGGACAAGATTGAAGTCGAAGGGACGGTGGTGGAGGCATTGCCCGGCACCATGTTCCGCGTCGCGCTGGACGACGGACACAAGGTGCTGGCGTATCTCTCCGGTAAGATGCGGCGGTATTACATCCGCATCTTGCTGGGGGATCGGGTGAAGGTGGAGCTGACCCCCTATGATCTGGAGAAGGGCCGGATCACCTATCGCTATAAGAAACGTGCATCAGAAGAACCTGAGGAAGAAGGCGAATTGGAATAGAAGGCCCGATCCCATCATAGGGCTGAACATGAGGAACCGGCGTGCTGCGCCGGTTTTCGTTTCCTGGGCTTCGTTCCTGTCTGTTCCCACTCAGAGAGGCTGGCTAGCTCACCCTGAGCTTCAGCGCCATCTGGCAGGGCGAGAGCCATCGGGATGAAGAGGCCCACGATGCGCCAGCGACTGCTGGAGGCCCGTCAGGGCATCGTCGAGGTGGGTTGGCACTACCCCATCGTACAGCAATTCGCACGCGCTGCGAAGCCACTCATCTACCGAGCTGAGCGCAAATGCCCAGGCGTCCTCGTCGTGGGCGCGGGTCAGGCGGGCAGCCCAGTGAGCGGCGATGTTGAGGTAACGCACAGGCACCCATACGCGCATCCGATTCAGCACAGCGTCAGGGCTGGCGAGGGGATAGGTTTCCAGCAGGGCGCGGTGGTGTTCGGTATCTACATACCAAGTCAGGAAGACGCCGAGATCGGCAACCGGGTTGTTCAGGGAAAGCTCCTCGAAGTCAATCATGCGCAGCGCGCCCTGCCGGTTGACCATGAAGTTGCCATGATTGGGGTCGCCATGCACGGGGACAACAATTCCCAGGTGGCCGGTGGCCTTTTCCACGCGGTCCAGCCGGCTGAGCAGTTCGCTGACCACCTGGCGCAGAACATTGATCTCATCCAGGCCGACTTCCAGCCAGCGCGGGACGACAGCCTCGAACCAGCGCTCGTGCGTTTCCGTGATGAAACGAGCCAGCGGACCGAGGCCACGTCGGTCGGCCTCGGTGCGTTCCTGTGACAGGGCTTCGTGCAGCAGGGGGTTGCTATGCAGGCGGGTGAATAGGGCTATCGCCTCCTGAGCGCGGGCTTCCAGCTCGTGGCGGGAGATGGGCCGCAGCGCGGCTTCGATGATGGCGGCGCGCCCACCCAGCGCCTCGCTGGCATCAGTCATACCCAGGATGCGCGGGCCGACGCGGGCCTCGAACAGCAGCTCGCCCAGCCGGAGATGCCGCCACCGCTCCGGGAACTGGTCAGCGGAGCCGAGCAGGTAGCGCACAAACGCCCATGGCTCGCCCGCCACATCCACCCGCCAGACGTGCTTGGCTGCCCACCGACTGACTAGGTGAAAACGAGGCTCACCGGGGGGCTGGATGCCCAGCTCGAAGAGCAGGGCGAGCAGGGCTGATGGGCGGGCGGGCGCGCGTCGGGCGTGCCTGATGCGATCTCTCTCTGGACGGTGAGGGGGATGGGGGCCGGAAGTGGTCACTCGTAGCGCCTCTGTGTGATGAGCATCAGCCAGTCGCCCATTTGCCGCCGGTCAATCAGGTCCAGGCGGGCAGCGGCCAGGGCAGCGATAACCTCATCCGCCTGATCGTGGATGATGCCGGAGAAGACAAACCGCGCCCCCGGCCAGATGACGTGCTGGAGACCTTGCCGGGCGAGGTCCATGATCACAGGGGCGGTGATGTTGGCTAGGCCCAGGCCAAAGCGGCGGGGGCTGGTGAGCAGCCCTTCCAGGGAGCCAAGCTGGACGGTGACCCGATCGGTGACGCCGTTGCGCTGCACGTTCTCCTGCGCTGCACGGACGGCTAGCTCGTCGATGTCGCGGGCCAGCACCTTCATCGCCCCTAGTTTGGCGGCGGCAATCGCCAGGATGCCGGAGCCTGTGCCCAGGTCAAGGACGCTGTGATAGGGGCGGACGATCCACTCGCAGGCCATC
Organism: Anaerolineae bacterium; assembly: GCA_034434995.1. Taxonomy (GTDB): domain Bacteria; phylum Chloroflexota; class Anaerolineae; order Aggregatilineales; family UBA3940; genus DAOTYF01. Next base: position 86,136 of record DAOTYF010000017.1, on the reverse strand, counting down.
AGACAGAGCTGGGTGGTCGGGTGCGTGCCTGTGCCAAAGGCCATGCCGGGGTCAAGCTCGATCACCACCTCGCCGGGTTTGGCCTCAACCTGCGCCCAGGCGGGCTTGATCAGCAGACGCTGCCCGACCCGGATCGGGTGGTAATGCGCTTTCCAGGCTTCAGCCCAGTCTTCCTCCTTGACCGTGCGGAAGGTTGGTGCGGGAATCCGCGCATCGATGCGGCTGAGGTAGTACAGTGCCTGCTCGATCTGGCGACGGGTGGTCTGTATCTGGGCATCGATGGGGATATAGGCCCGGACGATCAGGTTCTCCTGCGGAACTGGCTCACCGGGCCATGCCTCGCCAGCGGGCAGAGGGTGCTCGATGGCGAGGCCCTGATGAGCATAGCGACGCAACACGTCGGCGACCGCCTCCGCGCCCTCCCCATCAACGGTCACCGTGACTTCCAGCCAATCGGACATGGCAGGTATTGTAGCTGCGCCTAGAAGAAGGTCAAAACCCCGGCCCGGATCGCCACTAATACCCACAGGCCAGCGACCGCCGCGATGAACTCCGCCTGGGATGGGAGCAGAGCAACCAACGCCGCTGACCATGAGTGAAACAGCACGTAGGGCGTTAGGCATGGAGACGCACCCATTGCGTAACGGGCATCACGGCGCTTGAGGGCAGCCACCAACAGCGCCATCCCGACCGGGATCGACGCGGGCCACAGGCTGGCATTCCACCATAGGTCGAGCGAGCGGGCGAAGGTCAGCGGCCATAGACCGAACAGGGCAAACGACAGCAATGTGACACCAGTGAGCGGCCCGAACACACGCGCGGCCTCCCTGATCCCCCCCTCGCGCCATGCTTCAACCAGCCAGAACAGCCCTACCACCCACGCCATCTGCGGTTTGATCGCCAGGAAGAACAACCCGATCTGGGGGGGCAGGGTGAAGCCGATCAGCACCAGCCAGTCGTTGTTGCCATTGAGCAGGCAATGCAACACCGGTGGCGAGATCAGAAACGCGCCGAGCGTCAAGGGCTTTGCGCCCAGCCGCAGCGCGGCTACGACAAATGCCGCCAGCGAGATCAGCAGATAGATCGCCCGGCTGACCGGCTCGCTGAACAGCGCCAGGGGGATCACGGGGAGGATCGACCAGGGCGCATTGCGGAAGGTGTACAGTTCGTAGGGGCTGCGCCCGGCCAGGGCAGCCCGCGCTGCTGGGTAGAACGTCTCGTGCCAGTCGATGGCAGGCGGCAGGAACGGCGCCAGGATGGGCGCGAGGATCGCCAGCGTCAACAATCCGGCGGCGGCCCATACTCGTCTATCCCGCACGAGCCGCTGCGCATGGGACTCAAGGTTCATAGGCTGGTTCCGGTAAGGCGGTGGGATCAAAAAAGGGGTCATAGAGGCGCATGGCATGAATGATCCCCGTGACAGCCTCGGCATCCCCCTGCGACTGATACAGGCGTACCAGCTCCAGCGCGGCGGCCCAATCGTCCGGGCCGTAGGAGGGGGCGCTCAATTCAGCCGGTAGAGGGAAGGCATCCTTGCGGCTGTAGACAGCGAAGCTCCACGCCCGGCGGGTCTCCAGAACGGGCAGGGCGTGTCGGTAGGCGTCCGCAGCCTCGGCTGGGTCGTTCCTGGCCTCAGCCAGCCTGCCGAGGATCAGGTAGCCGAGCCGGTCTCCCAGAAACAGGGCTATTTGCGCGTCACGTTCCGCCTGTGCCAGGTCGCCCAGGGCCAGGTATGCCTCCGCGCGCAGGACGTACAGAGTAGAGAGAGTGGGGCCGTGGCTGCCTGGCTGTGCCTGCTCGATCCAGTCCAGCGCCCGATCGGGCTGGTTATCGAGCCGGAGCGCCAAAAGAGCCTGGCAGGATGGCAGGGTCCATAGGCCGGGAGACGGTTCCTGCCCGATCAGCAGGGGCCAGCAGGCATCCGGAATTGCGCGCAGTATGCATCGAGGGACGCTGCTGAGGCCCTGCTCGGCCAGGAAGGCGCCGCGAATCGATTCACGGAGGGGGGTCTGTTCCCAAAAGGCTGAAACCGACCAATAGGGAACGGATTCCAGGGCCGACCGGTAGTGCTGGCGGGCCTGCCCAGATTCGCCCGCCAGCTCAGCATACTGACCTGCCCAGAGTGCGTAACGATGATCTGCCGGGAACAGCGCCAGCGCGCGCTGCATGGCGGTTAGCGCCTCCGATGAGCGGCCTGCGTGCTGGAGTAAGACCGCCTCGCTGGCGTGCATCACGTCAAAGGTGTCATCGCTGCGATATGCCTCCTGATAGGCCGCGATGGCCGCCTCCAGCGGGGCCTGTCCCTCCAGCGCGAGCGCGCCCAGGTAGCGGGCGTGCTGCGCGCTATACAGGCCCAGCGCCGGGTCGATCTGCCGGGCAACCGCGATCGACCCCAGCGCCGTGTCCAGGTCATCGGCTGCCTCGGCAGCGTTGGCCTGCGTCGCAAAGAAATACGCTTGATGAGATAGAACCTGGGGGATCAGGCTGACGGTCAGCGCCGCCAGTAGCGCCCCAGGCAGCGCCCGGTGGATGGGTTGTGATGCCTGGCTTGTCTCCTCCGGTGGGGCAAGATAGCCTGCCAACGCAAAGGCGGACAGCAGGTAAGGTGTGATCACGAGGTGATCGACGAAGTTGTGCGCCGCAAAGCCCAACAACCCGGCGCACATCCCGGAGACGCGCAGGCGTTCCGGGCCAGATGCTGCCCGCCAGCGCTGGAAGCCCATCCAGGCCGCGCGTCCTGTCAGGAACAGCATCGCCAGCACGCCCAGCAGGCCCGCTTCGGCCCACACCAATAGAGGATAGCTGTGCGGCACGTTGAGGTATTCGCCGGTGCGCAGGGGGTCGCGCAGGGTGCGCATCTCACGGCCAAAGCTGTAGATGCCCGCGCCGAGCAGGGGATGCTGAAGACCAATCTCCACTGCGCTGCGCCAAAGATCGAGCCGCACAGCGTCACCCGGCTCGGACGGGGTTCCGGTGAGACTTGCCCGGAGGTTTCCCAGCCGGACCACCCCCAACGCGATGGCGGTGGCGGCCAGCAAGGCCAACGCGATCAATGTGGCACGGTTACGCCAATGGGAAAGCCATGCCTGGATGCGCCCTCCCCAGCGCGAAACCCCCGCCAGGGCCAGAAAGGCCAGAGCGGGCAGGGAGACCGCCAGCGACAGGATGCCGCCCCGTGAGAAGGTCAGCAGAGTCATGGCGAACACACCGGCCAGCCACATCAGCCACATCCGGCGCGTTTCGGGGTGGGGGGTCGTGGCTGCCCAGGCCAATCCCACCGGGACCCACATCGCCAGCAGCGCCGAGGCGCCGGTGATGCTGTGTGGGCCGATAGGCTCCCGCAGGATCACCGGCGGGATGGGCTGTTGCAGGCCGCCGATCTCCGCCCAGCCCAGCGCGAAGGGCGGGAGGCCAAAGTACCATTGCACAAACCGGCTCAGGCCTACCAGCACAAACACCGCCAGCGTGAACATCAGCGGCTTGAGCACGGATACTGGACCATAGGCGCGCATCGTGTCCACCAGCAGGTAGAACAGCAGCGCGTGCGTCCCCATCAGCCAGAACTGCTCCAGGCTGATGCGAGGATCAACAGCCAGCAGCGCGGATAGCAGGTAGACCGCGAGATAGATCAGGATAGGCAGATCGAGGGGGGTGGCCGGGAAGGGCCTGCGCCGGACGATCAGGCTGAGCAGCCAGCCGCCGAGCAGCAGGGCCAGGATGGCATGATGCGCCACGCGCGGCCATAACAGCACGTTGGTGAAGGATGTCCCGCCGAGGAAGGTTAGGTACAGCGCAAGAAGTGTGATCAGGCTGCTGCGGGCACGGCTGGGCAACTGACCCCTCCCTGGTGATTCCCCTTCAGTGGAGAGGGAATGGGCAATTTATCCTCCCCTTGAGGGAGGGGGATGGTCTTCCCCACAGGGCCAACCGGCCTGACCTGGCGATCTTATTCGCCGCCCAGCCAGTCGAGGACTCGCTCGAAGAAACCCTTTTCCTGAGCAGGGGGGATGACTGCCTCCCCCAGGGTGGCAGCGAGTTGCTGGAACAGGGCACGCTGCTGCTGGGTGATCCGGGTGGGGATGGCCACCTCCACCATCACGTGCATATCGCCGTAGCCGGTGTGGGAGCCATCGCGGCGCAGTTTGGGCACACCCTTCTTCTTGAGCACGAACACCTCACCAGACTGCGTCCCGGGCGGTATTTGGAGCTCCTCCTCAACCTCGCCATTCGGCGTCAACACGGGCACAGTCAGGGTGTGGCCGAGCGCGGCCTGGGCGACGTTGATCCGTAGCTTGATCAGCAGATCGTCGCCACGGCGGCGGAAGTAGGCATGGGGGCGGACTGAGATCACGATGAACAGGTTGCCGGGTGGGCCGCCCCGCTGACCTGGCTCTCCTTCGCCGGTGATGCGAATCTGGGTCCCCTGATCCACGCCGGCGGGGATGCTGACCGTCAGACGGCGTGCCCGGCGTACCGTGCCCTGCCCCCGGCATTCGCGGCAGGGCGTGGTGACCACCTCGCCGCGGCCTTCGCACTGGGGGCAGGGGGTGATGTTGACCATCTGGCCGAGGAAGGTCTGGCGCACATTACGGACTTCTCCTGTGCCGCCGCACATCCCGCAGCGAACGGGCGTGGTGCCCGGTTCGGCACGCGACCCTCGGCAGGACGGGCAGACCTCGGTGCGCTCGAACTCAATCTCCTTCTCCGTGCCAAAGATGGCTTCTTCAAACTCGACCGCCAACCGGTACTGCAAGTCCTGGCCGCGCCGGGGCATGGCCTGGCGGGCGCGGCTGGCGCGGAACGCTCCGCCGAAGAACTCGTCGAAGATATCCGCCACATCGCCGAAGCCGCTGAATGGGTCGCCAGGGTAACCGTTGCCGCTGACCCCGGCGTGCCCGAAGCGGTCGTAGGCAGCGCGTTTGCGGGGGTCGCTGAGCACCTCGTATGCCTCATTGACCTCCTTGATCGACTGCTCCGCGTTGGGATCGGGGTTCACGTCGGGATGTGTCTCACGCGCGCGCCTGCGGTATGCCTTCTTGATGTCATCCTGCGAGGCGCTCCGGCTGATGCCCAGTATCTCGTAGTAGTCGCGCTTGGTTGGCATATAACCCGGTCATTTCTAACAGCAAGGCAGGTCTACCGAATGTTCTGGGGATTACCCCAAACTGACCTCATCTGGCCTATCAGGCAGACCCGCCTTGCTCTGCAACCACCATTACACGCTGACAGATGAGAAACGGTCGTTGCGCTGATTGTACTGTGCATGTCCGGTCAGGGCGAAATGACCCTGCCTTGGAAGGAACATAGCACGTCTGGTTAAGTGGTTAGCGGAAGGGCTTATAGCTAACCACTAATCCACCACTTCACCCTCCACGACATCGTCGCCACTGGGCTGGGCCGCCGTTCCGCTATCGCTGCCCTGCTGTTGATACATCGCCTCGCCGATGCTCATGGTCTCACGCACCAGCTCGTCGGACTTGGCGCGCATCCGCTCCAGGTCGCCGGAGTTCATCGCCTCGCGGGCCTCATCGATCAGTGTCTGGATGCGCTGGCGGCGGTCTTCAGGAACCCGGTCGCCGAAATCGCGCAGGGATTTCTCTGCGTTATAGATGGCTGAATCAGCCAGGTTGCGTGCCTCCTGCTGCTCGCGGCGGCGGGCATCTTCAGCGGCGTGCTCCCGCGCCTCCTTGATCATCCGCTCGATCTCCTGGTCAGTCAGGCCGCTGGAGGGGTGGATAGTGATGTGCTGCGCGCGTCCGGTGGCCTTGTCGGTGGCCTTCACGTTCAGGATGCCGTTCGCGTCGATGTCGAAGGCGACCTCGATCTGGGGCACGCCGCGCGGCGCGGGCGGGATGCCATCCAGGATGAAGCGGCCCAGACTCTTGTTATCTGCCGCCATCGGGCGTTCGCCCTGCAGCACGTGAATCTCCACCTGGGTCTGCCCGTCCGCCGCTGTGCTGAAGATCTGGCTCTTGCTGACGGGAATAGTGGTGTTGCGTTCGATCAACGGGGTGGCGACGCCGCCCAGCGTTTCGACGCTCAGGGTCAGCGGCGTCACATCGAGCAGCAGAATGTCCTTGACCTCCCCGCCCAGCACGCCCGCCTGGATGGCCGCACCCAGCGCTACCACCTCGTCGGGATTGACGCCCTTGTGCGGTTCTCTGCCGAAGAACTCGCGGACAGCCTTCTGGACGGCAGGCATGCGGGTCATGCCACCGACCAGCACCACTTCATCAATATCGTTGACGGTGAGGCCGGCATCCGCCAGTGCCTTGCGCATCGGCTCGATGGTTCGCTCGATCAGGTCCTCGGTAAGCTGTTCCAGCTTGGCGCGGGTGAGGGTCATCACCAGGTGCTTCGGGCCGCTGGCGTCGGCGGTGATGTAGGGCAGGTTGATCTCCGTCTCCTGCTTGGTAGAAAGCTCCTTCTTGGCGTTCTCAGCAGCTTCCTTGAGGCGCTGGAGCGCGGCTTTGTCCTTGCGAAGGTCAATGCCTTGCTCGCGCAGGTACTCATCAGCGATCCAGTCAATGATGCGCTGGTCGAAATCATCGCCGCCCAGGAAGGTGTCGCCGTTGGTGGACTTGACCTCGAAGACACCGTCGCCCACTTCCAGGATACTGATGTCGTAGGTGCCGCCACCGAGGTCATAAACCGCGATGGTCTGATCCTTCTTTTTATCCAGCCCGTAGGCCAGCGCGGAGGCGGTTGGCTCGTTGATGATGCGCAGCACCTCCAGGCCCGCGATCTTGCCTGCGTCCTTGGTAGCCTGGCGCTGGCTATCGTTGAAGTAAGCGGGCACGGTGATCACCGCCTGGGTGACCGGACCGCCGAGATACGCCTCGGCGTCGGCCTTGATCTTCTGGAGAATGCGTGCCGAGATGTCCGGCGGGGCATATTCTTTGCCCCCCATCACCACTCGCACGTCACCGTTGGCCGCTTTGGTGACCCGGTATGGGAAGTGGCCGATAGCCCGCTGCACTTCCGCGTCGTCGAATTTGCGGCCCATGAAGCGCTTGACTGAGAAGATGGTATTCTCGCTGTTAACGACCGCCTGCCGTCGGGCCACCTGCCCGACGAGCAGTTGGCCGTTCTTATCCATTGCCACAACCGAAGGGAACAACCGCCCGCCCTCAGCAGAAGGGATGATGGTCGGCTCGCCGCCCTCCATCACTGCCGCGACGGAGTTGGTAGTTCCCAGGTCGATTCCAATAATCTTGCCCATAGTTGTCTTCTACTTCCTTTCTCACTACAGAGTGGGATGAGTTCAATGTGCGATCCGCGCCAGGCACGGCCTCGCTCCTACATCGTATCAGCTTGATACGCGGACGAGCGCCGGGCGCAGCACCCGATCGGCAAGCCGATAGCCTTTGCGGACGATCCCGATTACGCAATCCGGCTGGTGATCATCGCTGGCCTCATGGGTCATGGCTTCGTGCAGCACCGGGTCGAATGGCTGGCCGACTGCCTCGATCTCCTCCAGGCCCAGCTTCTCCAGGTGCGCCCTGAGCTTGCGTTGGATCAGGATGATGCCATTCAACCACTCCTGATGTTCCGCGTCATCCGGTACGCTTGCCAGGGCCAGATCGAAATCATCCAGAATCGGCAGCAGACCCAGCAGCAAATCGCCTAGGATGGCTGCCTGCCACTGCTCCCGTTCGCGCTCCATACGCTTCTTGAAATTGGCCAGCTCAGCGCGCTCGCGTTGCCAGCCCTCCAAGTATTGCGCTGCCAGAGCGGCTGGGTCGGCCTCTTCGGTTGCCTGTTCCTCCGGCGCAACAGCCACTTCCTCTGGCGCAGAGGCAGCGGCCTCCGCATCGGTTCCGCCAGGTGCGGCTTCTTGCTTCAGTTCGTCCCGCTCGTTGTCGTTGTTCACGGTTGCTGTTCCACCTTGCCTTGCTGGTTTGAGCACTTGGATTGTAACGCAGGTCTATCAGATTTCCGTTAGAGCAACGCTCGGTGGGGGCTGAAGATCAAGGCTCAGAGCGAAGAATCCCTTCCTGTGACCTTGTTACAGGCCCAAGCCGCCCTCTCATCTAAGATGACGGGCAAAGCGCGAGTGCTGCTCGCAGGCTAGGTGCTTCCTTATAAGGAAAGTCTTGGTCAAAAGACTTGCCAGGAAACCGGTGGTTTGGCAGAAGCGCTTTCCGCCAAACGCTCAATCTGTCCCGTAAATGTCAAGGAGTAGATCGCTCATCAGGCCAGCGACGTAGCGCACCGCGCTGATGGCGCGCCCGTAGTGCAGACGCACCGGCCCCAGCACGCCCAGGGTGCCCATCGCCTGGCCGTGCACGCCGTAGTGAGAAAGGATCATCGCAATGTGGCGTAGTTCCTCCCAACGGCCCTCGCCGCCGATGACCACTTGCACCCCCTGCTCATCGGGAGCCAGGGCCTCAGCCAGAATCTCCTCCAGCAGATTCTGCTCTTCGAGCAGCCTCAGGGTCTGGAGTGCGCCGGGGCTATCCACCTCTTCCAGCGCGTGCAGGATCTCCTCCCGCTCCTGCGGGTCGCTCACTTCCAGCCGATTCAGTACATAAGAGGGGTCGAGGATGTTGCTAAGGCCATCGTAATAGGTCAGACGGTGGCCTTTGTCAGCGCGGTCGAGCAGGTCGGCGACCAGTTCGGTGATCTCGGCTTCGAGCGCCGTCTGGTGAGCGGATCGGGCGCGGATATCGGAGGCCAGACACCCCGCGCAGGCGGCGGTAATCTGCCCGGCAACCTGGCTCAGTTCCTCCTGCGAGACCGGTTCGGCCAGCGTGAGCATCTGCTGGCGCACGTCCCCGCCCCCCAGCACCAAGATCATCAACACCAGCCGCCCCTGCGTATGGACCAGTTCCAAGTGCTTAAAGCGTGCGCGGGACGCCACCGGCAGGGTGATCAGCGAGGCGCTGTGGGCGGTGTGAGCCAGCACGGAGGTTGCCAGCCGCAACCATTCCTCAATATCCAGGCGCGACTGATGGAACTGGTGACGGATGGTACGCTGCTCGGCAGGAGTCAGCTCGCTCTCGCCGATCAGCTTCTGCACAAAGTAGCGGTAGCCTGCCTCGGTCGGAACGCGACCTGCTGAGGTGTGCGGGGCAGCGATCAGGCCCTCCTCCTCCAATGCGGCCATGTCATTGCGAACGGTGGCCGAACTCACGGCCAGGTTGTAGCGCTCGACAAGCGCTTTGGAGCTGACCGGGGTGGGGGCGTTGACGTATTCCCGGACGATCAGGTTGAGCAGATATTCCTGCCGTTGGGTAAGCTGTGCCATCGCGTTGTTGACCTCCATTAGCACTCGTCGCGCAGGAGTGCTAACTGGCCAAATCCCATAATACCATGCCTCGGGCGTAGAGTGCAACTGGAATCGCGATCCAGCTTGCCCCCTGGGCCGGCAGCCGGGCTGACTATCGCAACAGGCGGAAAATGGCTACAATCAATGCACTGCCAATACACTGCATTCTCGTAATAGGTATCCGCCTCCCCTGATGGAGTGATTTCCTATGAGTCGAACTGGGATCAAGGTGTTGTACGTTGAAGATGAGCCTGCCATCGCCGAACTGCTGCGCAGCGGGCTGGATCTGTTCGGAATCACGGTCAATCCGATCTACGGCAGTGCTGAGGATGCTCTTGATAGGATCCTGAGCAGTCAGCCGCCGATAGGCGAGTGCCAGATGCTGGTCTTCGATATTCGCCTGCCTGGCATGACCGGTCTGGAGTTGACCGAGAAGCTACGAGCGGCGGGTGAGAAACGGCCCATTCTCATCGTGTCTGCCTACCAGCCCCCACCGCGTAGCCAGCTCGAGTCGTTGGATGCCCACTTCATGCCCAAACCATTCGATTTCCCCGGAATCGTGAGCAAGATACAGGAACTGGTGGGCTAAAGTATTTCTGAAACGCTTAGCCCTGGGCGGAAATGGCGCACCTCATCGAGCGTCAAGCAGCAGCCCCTGAGCTAGCCGTGTGCCCAGGGGCGCTTGATTTCGGATGGACGGGGCCACACTTGCCCCGGATGAGATGGCAATGGGGTGTCAACCAACGAGGGGCATCACTCTGCCCAGGCCAACCCTCACTCAGCGAATCGCCTTCTCGGTTTCGGCGTCGAATAGATGCATGTTGGAGGTGTTCATCAGCACCGTGATTTGATGGCCGATGCGGGCGCTGGTGCGTGGATCGACGCGAGCGATGTAGTTGAGGTTGCCCGACTTCAGGTACATCAGCACCTCGTTGCCCAGCAGTTCCGTCACGTCCACCTGCGCTTCGACGCTGGCAGACTGGATGCCGGGGGGGCTGTAGTTCGGGTCGTGAATGTCCTCTGGCCGGATGCCCAACACCACGCGCTGACCAGCGGCCCGTCCCCAGGTTGCTTTGCGTTCCTCGGGGACTTTCACCCGGAACACACCCGTATCGATGTAAAAGTCTCCGTTCTCTCTGACCAGGGTGGCGTTAAAGAAGTTCATGCTGGGGCTGCCGATGAAGCCTGCCACAAACAGGTTGTCGGGTCGCTCATAGAGCGTCTGAGGCGTGTCAATCTGCTGAAGGATGCCATCCTTGAGCACCGCAATGCGCGACCCCATCGTCATCGCCTCGGTCTGGTCATGGGTGACGTAGATGAAGGTGGTCTCCAATCGGTTGTGCAGGCGTTGGATCATGGCGCGGGCTTCAACACGCAGCTTGGCATCGAGGTTGGACAGTGGCTCATCCATCAAGAAGACGGCTGGCTCACGGACGATGGCCCGGCCCACTGCCACGCGCTGACGTTGCCCGCCCGATAGCGCCTTAGGCTTGCGATCCAGCAGGTGTTCAATCCCTAGCTCAACCGCCGCCTGGCGAACGCGGCGGTCGATCTCCGCCTTTGGAACCCGACGCAGCTTCAGGCCAAAGGCCATGTTGTCGTATACGCTCATGTGGGGGTATAGCGCGTAGGACTGGAACACCATTGCGATGTCGCGGTCCTTGGGGGGCACGTCGTTGACCAGACGGTCGCCGATGTAGATGTTGCCCTCGGTGATCTCCTCCAGCCCGGCCAGCATTCGCAACGAGGTGCTCTTACCGCAGCCGGATGGCCCAACGAACACCAGGAACTCCTTGTCAGGAATCTCGATGTTCAAGTCCCGTACAGCGACCACGTCTCCCCAGCGCTTGGTCACGTGCTCGTAGTTTACGCTCGCCACGGAAGCCTCCTTGCCATAATGGTTCATCTAGCGGGTCAGCGCACTGGAAAAGCGGTGAAACACAGCACGGAAACGCGCTGCGTACCCACGCCTAATGGCATTGTGGCGTTGAGATACCACAGCGCAGTATAGTACGAAGCGCAGCGGTGGTCAAGTAGAATCGCCGTCGAATACAGCCAGGCTGGCTCCGATCCTGGCATCTCAGCGACTCAACGAGCTGGCAGGCGAAGATGCTGAAATCGGTTATCGGCAGAGTGTGGATGCAGGGACTATGGGTGCGGATGGTAGCAACTGCGGCGGGCATTTTGGCGCTTGGCCTGACAGCCGTTCCCGGCCCGCTGGTTGAGGCGGTCGCGGCGGCCCGGCAAGCGGAGTCGGTGGGTGACCGGCAAACCGCTGCCCGCGCTTACCATGTAGCCTACACCTACCAACCCTGGATCGAGGCATACCTGGTCGCTGCCATCGAGGCTGAGGTGCAAGCGGGCAGCTATGCAGAGGCCGAGCGCGACCTGGAGGCTTTGGCAGCGATCAGACCGCTGGGATCGCAGGAGTTGGCCTGGTTGGGTGCGATCTATGCCGGGCAGGGCGAGATTGACCGGGCCGTGCAAATCTGGGAGCGCGCCCGCGAGCTGGGCACGGTCGATACGGCAGCGCTGGCTCGGCTGGCAGGTATCTACGAGGGGCGGGGCGAATGGGCCGCCGCCCTGTCCGTGCTGGAGGCACTCAGCCGGCTGGAACCGAGGAATGGTCTGCTGCACTACCGGATCGGCTTGATCCGCTCACTGGATATGCCGGAAGCGGCGATCATCTCCCTGGCCCAGGCGGTGGCCCTCAATCCCGCCAGTGCGGAGCGGCTCGCGGCGTTGCGGGCTAGTCTCGATGAGCGCGCAGGCCAGCCACCTGACTTGGCGTACGCGCGGCTCGGCATCATCCTGGTTGCGCTGGAGGAATACCCACTGGCAGAAGAGGCGTTGAGCCGGGCTGTGGCATATAATCGAAGCTACGCGGAGCCGCTGGCCTATCTGGCCTACACGCGGGCGCGTCTGGGCAAGTCGGCGCTCGGGGCGGCTCAGCAAGCGGTGGCGCTTGCCCCAGATAGCCCCACTGTGCGTTACCTGGCTGGGCTGACCTGGAAGCAGCTTGGCCGCCCTGTCGAGGCGCGGCTCGAGTTCGAAGCGGCCTACGATCTCGACCCCACCAATCCCGCCTTCTGTGTCGAGATCGCCAGCACGCATCGCGCCGAATCGAACCTTATCTGGGCAGAGATCTGGATGCAAGAGGCAACCCGCCTCTCATCGGATGACCCGCGCTTCCGGGTGCTATTGGTGCAGTTCTATGTGGACGAGGAATATAGGGTGGCAGAGGTCGGGCTTCCGTTGGCGCAGCAGCTTGTCGCCGATCTGCCCGACAACGCCGAGGCGCATGATGCGCTGGCTTGGGCATCCTTCCTGACCGGCGACCTCGATGGCGCGCAGGCAGAGCTAGATCGAGCGCTGACGCTCGACCCGCATCTGGGGCGAGCGTATGCTCATATGGGCCAGCTTATGGAACAGCGAGGGCGGCTCAGTGAGGCGCTGTGGTACTATCTCCGCGCCAGCGAGCTGGAGCCGGATGGCCCGTTTGGGGCGCTGGCGCGACGGGCAATTGAGCGGCTGGGAGGGGGTGGGTGATGCAGCCACAGCAGGATAAACGGCGACGCAGGCGAGCAGCAGTCGGGCTGCTCCGGTCGTTAGTGTTCCTGGCAGCGCTGATCGCGCTGGCGGTGGCGCTTTCGCTGCGCCGGGCGGGGCCGCGCGTCGCCGCCATCACCCTGGCCACGGCGCTAGATGATCGCTATCGCCCGGTGGAAGTCACCGATGCGTACGATCCGGGGGATACATTCTTCGTCTCGGTGCGGCTGGAGGACTATCGCGCTGACGATGATATTGTGGCGCGGTGGTACTACCAGGACTCGGCGATCACCGATACACCGCTGGAGGCGGAAGGGCTGAGCGGGGACATCGATGCAGGATTCGTGCTACGCAACGAAGACCCGCCCTGGCCGGTGGGCCAGTACCGGGTAGAGATCCTCCATGAGGATCGGGTGATCGGGAGCGCGGAGTTCGTGGTGGCATCGGACAGCCCATGATCAGGGCACAAGATGCCTGGCTCCTGCGGTTGCTGGGTGGGAAAGTTGAAAGCTACAATGGCTCGGTGAGCAATCCAGAAACAGGTCTCCTCTACTATGACGAAAAAGCGACTTGAAGCAGTCACCTTGAAGCGTGGGGGGGAGAGGCGGCGGCGCTTCCCCTGGTGGGTCGCGGCGATCCTCGTGCCGCTGGTGCTGATCGGCGGGGGGGTGGCATGGCTGTATCAGGGACGCATCCGCGCGGTCTTCGAACGGCCTGCGACCCTGCCGCCGCCCCCACCGGGGCAGGGCGAGGGGGTGCTCTACCAAACGGGTTTTGAAGACCCGGCGGTGGCCGCCGATTGGGACATCTTCAACGATGGGATGGTGTCAGCGGCGATCAGCGGTGGGCAACTGGTGGTGGACGTGAACGCCGTCAGCGACACGGGGACGTGGTCGGCCATGAACTTCACCTACGGCGACTTCGTGCTTGACGTGGACGCGACCAAGCTGGCCGGGCCGGACGACAACGGGATCATCGTGCTGTTCCGGCTGGTGGATGACCAGAACTATAATCGCTTCGATATCTCCAGCGATGGCTACTACAGCCTCAGCAAGGTGCGGTCAGGCAACAACCTGATCGTCAGCGATTACAACGCCTCACCCGCTATCCTCACCGGGGCGGCAACCAACCACATTCGCATTACCGCAGTTGGCAACACCTTCCGGTTCGAGGTCAATGGCACGCCGTTGCTGTTGTGCACATCCGACGATCCCCATGTGCAGCCGATCTGGGATGTGAGCGCCGAGCAACCATCCTGCCTGGGCGGGCAGATCGTTGAGCAATGGACGGACGATTCCTTGTCGCGGGGCAAGATCGGGCTGGGGGCGCAAGGATTTGTCGGCTTCGATGGGCAGAATACCACGCCCGCGCTGGCAACTATTGGCTTTGACAACCTGGTCATCCGTGTGCCGGAGGCTCCTGCCCCGTGACTGCATCGCCGCGCCGTGTGTATTTGAACTTCGTAGGCTGCCGTCTGAACGAGGCTGAGATCGAGCGGATGGCCCGCCAGTTCGCCGCGCGGGGCGATTCCATCGCCGGCAGCGCGAGCGAGGCCGATCTGGTGGTCATCAACACCTGCGCCGTGACAAGTGGGGCGGAACGCAAATCACGGCAGATGGTGCTTCAGGCGGGCCGGATGAACCCGGAGGCGCGGATCGTCGTCACCGGATGCTACGCGCAGCTTGAGCCGGAGGCGCTGGCCCGGCTGCCCCATGTAGACCAGGTGATCAGTAACTTCGACAAAGACAATCTCGTGCCACTGGTAGCAGGTGACCCTGTCCCGGAGTATGAGCAGGAGCCTCTCGTGCGGGAGGCATGGGGGGGGCGGATTCTGCCACCGGGAACGCTGAGGCACACACGAGCGTTCGTCAAGGCGCAGGATGGCTGCGACAATCACTGTGCCTTCTGCGTCACGAGGCTGGTGCGCGGGGCGGGCCGCAGCCGCCCCCTGGAGATACTGGTCGACGAGATCAACCTGCTGTTGGGCAGCGGCTACCAGGAGATTGTGCTGACCGGGGTTCACCTGGGATCGTATGGGCGCGACCTGGGCGATCCACACGGGTTGTTCCACCTCGTGCAGGCGATCCTGGAGCGGACTGCTGTCCCCCGGCTGCGGCTGTCGTCGCTGGAACCCTGGGATTTAACCCCGGCGTTCTTCGACCTGTGGCGCGATCCGCGTCTCTGCCCTCACTTACACCTGCCGCTGCAAGCGGGGTGCGATGCCACCCTGCGGCGGATGGTTCGGCGCACCACACGGGACTCATTCGCGGCGCTGGTCGAGGCAGCGCGGGTGCGCATCCCTGATCTGGCGCTGACGACGGACATCATTGTAGGTTTCCCCGGCGAGACGGACGCGGAGTTTGAGGAATCCCGGCGCTATGTGGAGTCCATTGGCTTCGCGCGGCTGCACGTCTTCCCCTACTCGGCTCGGCCTGGCACGGCGGCTGCGCGGATGCCGGGGCAGGTTGCCGAGGCGGTCAAGAGGGGGCGTTCGGCGGAGATGCTGGCGCTCTCTGAGCGGCTGTGGCGGGGGTTTCAGGCAGCGCACGTTGGGCGCACGTTCGATGTGTTGTGGGAGTCGGCGCACGGGGCGACGCCGGATGGCTGGGTGTGGTCGGGCCTGACGGAAACCTCCCTGCGCGTCGTGGCGACCTCGCGGGAGCATCTTGCCAACACCATCACCCCGGCGCGGATCATCGGGGTGGGGGAAGAAGCTGCGCGGGCCATCCCAATCTGATGCTTCCGCTTGGCCTCTCTCAGGTTTGCCAGCAGACCGATTCCATACTATATGTTGCCTCAGATTTGCATCCTCATCCCATGCGATCTACCCAGGAGCGTTCGCGGTGGAACTCAAGACGGTTGCTATTGATAAACCAGAGCCGATCAATTTCATCCTCGGCCAGACGCACTTCATCAAAACAGTGGAGGATGTTCATGAGGCGCTAGTAACCGCCGTGCCGGGTATCAAGTTTGGGCTGGCGTTCTGCGAGGCCTCGGGGCCATGCCTGATCCGCTGGTCGGGGACGGACGAGGCGATGCTTGACCTCGCTCGCCGCAACCTCCAGGCCATCGGCGCGGGGCACAGCTTCATCATCTTCCTGGGCGAGGGGTTCTATCCGATCAATGTGCTGAACGCGATCAAGGGAGTGCCAGAGGTGTGCCATATCTTCTGCGCGACGGCCAACCCGGTGCAGGTGATCGTGGCGGAAACTGAGCAGGGGCGCGGCATTCTGGGGGTCATTGATGGCTTCAGCCCCAAGGGGATCGAGGCTGAGGCCGACATCGAGCACCGCAAGCAATTCCTGCGGATGATCGGCTACAAGCAGTGAGGGGACTCGCGTGGAGAGCCAGTGCATCTTCTGTCGGATCGTGGCGGGGCAGGCTCCTGCCGATAAAGTGTACGAGGACGAGCACATCTTCGCCTTCCGGGATATTCATCCGCAGGCCCCCATCCATATCCTGGTGGTGCCGAAGCGGCACATCGCCCGGCTGGCTGACCTGACCCGCGAGGACGCGCCGCTGATGGGGCAGATGATCTACGCCGCCAGGAAGATCGCGGAGCACGAAGGGTTTGTGGATGGCTTCCGGGTCGTGATGAACAACGGGCCGGGAGCGGGCCAGAGCGTGTATCACGTGCATCTGCACCTGCTGGCGGGCCGCCGCATGACCTGGCCGCCGGGTTGATTTTTCGCCCCCTGTATGGTGTCGGCTAAACCGCGCAACGGGGGGTGACGTTCAGCATGACCTGGACAAAGGCGGCCTGCTATACTCGAGAGTGAGATCGTGAGAAAGGATAGATGACCATGAAAGTCAAGCAACGCATGACGGCTAACGTGATCACCTGCACACCTCAGACAACCCATCGAGAGGCGGTTGATCTGCTGCACAAGCACAACATCCGGCGGCTGCCTGTGGTGGATAAATCGGGCAAGCTCGTTGGCATCGTGACGCAGAGCGACATCCTCTCCACCTCCCCCTCGGCGGCTACAACCCTGAGCGTCTATGAGATTTACACTTTGCTTGACCGTCTCACTGTGGGGCAATTCATGTCGCGGCCCGTGCTGGCGGTCTACGAGGACTGCGACATTGCCAATGCGGCCCGTTTCATGACCGAGCATAAGATCAGTGCCCTGCCGGTAATGCGCGGCAGCGAGCTGGTCGGGATCATCACCGAGACGGATATCTTCAAGACCTTCGTCGATATTATGGGCGGGATGGTTGCAGGGGCGCGGTTCGATATCGAGATACCGGATCGCAAAGGGATGTTGGCGGCTGTGGCCCAGGCGGTGGCGAACTCCGACGGAAACATCGTATCCGTCAGCCAGCTCCCTGCCGAGGACCCAAGCCGGGTGGTGCTCAGCGTTAAGGAGCGTGGGGCCAATATCCACCGGCTGAAGGAGGAATTGAACAAAGTCGGCGATGCGCAGGTGCTCGACTTCCGGGCGGGCGACGACGATCCATTACTCAAGATCGGTGAGTAGAGCGCACCAGGCGACCCGCCGCTGGGTGGTTCGGGAGGTGGAATGATGAACCAGTACGAATGGCGGATCATGGGTCTGTGGGCCATTGCGATCCTGGCGACGGCGATCCTCGTCGGGCAGCAGGGCGCGCTTATCCTCGGCACAGTGTTCTTCGGCTGCATGATCGGCTCGCTGCTGGCGCTCCGGCAGGCAGCAGCACACCACGTTGAGTGGATCATGGTGGCTCTGTGGATTCTCGCTACCGGCGCGATGTTGGTAGTGACCGCCGATAGCCAGACGGGGAACATATTGGGGCCGCTGTACTTTGTCTGCCTGGTGGGGTCGGTGCTGACGGTGCGCAAGGCGCGCATGGCGCGGGCGTAGCCTCTATCCCCTGCCTGCTCTGGCGTGAGCACAGCGCTTGAGTTGAGAATCTTCGGGTAGGAGAGCGGATTGGGTGGGCTGCTCGGCGCAGCCCACTTTCGCTTTTGCAGGGGCGGGTTATACTACAAATACGAGGCTGAGGGTTGTTTCCAGCGCATTCTTGCGATATTCAATCCCATCAGCAACCGTGCATACCCAGGGATGAGGGAGTGTATGTCCTTTCGTGATCAACTCCAGGCTGACCTGAAGGAAGCCATGAAGAGCGGCGACGAAGCGCGTAAGACTCTGATCCGGGGCGTGATGGCCGCACTGAAAGACGCCGAGCAGCGCAAGCGCGAGGAACTCGCCAAGCAGGCGCTGAAAAAGCACGGTGTTGCCAAGCCGGCGACGACTGACGAAGCCAGCCTTGCTGCGTACAACAGGACGGTTGACGCGGCGCTGGCAGCGGAAAACGTGGAAGCGGAGAGCGCCCTTGATGAGGGCGAGGTGATGGCCGTGTTGCAGAGGATGGTCAAGCAGCGCCAGGAGTCCATCGAGCAAGCCTCGCAGGCAGGTCGGAGCGATATTCTGGCCGCTGAAACCCATGAGTTGAGGTTGCTGGAGAGCTATCTGCCCAAACAGATGAGCCGTGAGGAGATCGAGGTGGCAGCCCAAGCCGTGATCGCCGAGGTGGGCGCATCCGACGCACGCGATATGGGGAAGGTGATGGGACCGCTGATGGCGCGCCTGCAGGGCCGCGCCGATGGAAAGCTGGTCAGTGACGTGGTGCGGAACCTGCTGGCGAAATAGCGTTCCGCTGCGGAGCACGCCGTGGGCAAGTCACGCGCTGGGGGGAACCGTCAGGGGAAGCAAGCAGGCGCTGCGCTGTCGGTGTGGCGTGCCATGCCGCTGATCCTGATCAGCCTGTTGTTTGTGACGGGCGCGACGGCGATCTTGTTGTTCCCTATTTTGCCCATTCGCAGCCCCTACAACCTGCAAGCGGGTGATGTCGCGCCCGAGGACATCCGCGCGCCCCGCCAGATCACCTATGTCAGCCTGATCGAAACTCAAGAGGCCCGCGAGGCGGCCAGGGCAGCCGTGGCAGATGTATATGATCCTGCTGACCCGCGCGTGGGACGGCAGCAGGTGCGCCGCGCGCGGCAGATCATGGACTTTGTCCAGGACGTGCGGGCCGATCCTTATGCGGACGAGGCCCTTCGTAGGCACTACCTCAGCCAGATCACGGGCCTTAACCTCTCCAACGCGGCGCAATCCAGCCTGCTGACGATCAGCAGCACCCAGTTCGAGCAGGTGGAGCGCGAGATCGTCACTCTGGTCGAGGAGGCCATGAGCGGTCCGGTGCGCGAGGGGCGCACCGAAGAGGCTATCAGCCGCCTGGAGCTGAGGGTCAGCACCGATCTGGATGAGAATCTCATTCCATTGACGGTCACCCTGGCAAGCGAGCTGATCGTCCCCAATAGCGCCCTCAATGAGATGGCCACCGAGGCCGCCCGCGCCGAGGCGGAAGCGGCTGTGCGCGAAATACGCCACACGTTTCAGCCAGGTGAGATAGTTGTGCGTGCCGGGGAGCGCCTCGACGAACTGGATATGGAAGCCCTGGTGGCTCTGCGGCTGGCAACGGCACAGATGGATTGGAACGACATTGCCAGCGCTCTGACCGCCAGCTTGCTGGCGCTGGCGATGTTCGTGGCGTATATGGCAGCTTTTCACCCGCGCTGGGCGGATCGGGCTGACCATGTGTTGGTACTGTGCGTGCTGTTTTTGATCTTCCTGGCCGCCGCGCAGATCGTGGTGCCGGGACAGGCTTCCGTCGGTTATCTGTTTCCGGCAGCGGCGCTATCGCTGGCGGTGACAGCGCTGGTTGGGTTGCAGTTTGCCGTTGTGGCCACTATCGTTTTGGCAGGGCTGGTGGGAGCGCTGGCGGGCGGCTCGTTTGAGGCTGCCAGCTTCACTGCGGTGAGCGGGCTGCTCGCTGCTGGGAGCCTACGCCGCGATGCCCGTCTGAATAACTACTTCCTGGCAGGGATCGCTGCTGCGGTAGGCGGTATGGGGGCCTTGCTGGTGTTCCAGTTGCCTGCCCATGCCAGCTCAGCGCAACTGCTCCGGCTCGGGTTGATCACGGTGCTGAATGGGTTGCTCTCGGCGGGATTGGCGCTGGTTATCCTGTTCGTTGTGGGGAACATCACCGGAATCACTACCACCATCCAGCTTATTGACCTGATGCGGCCCGATCATCCTCTCCAGCGGCGAATGCAGCGGGAGGCGCTCGGCTCATACCAGCATACGCTGTCTGTCGCCAACCTGGTGGAAGCGGCTGCGGAGGCCATCGGCGCGGATAGTGTGGTGGCGCGGATCGGCACGCTGTACCACGATATCGGCAAGATGAGCAACCCTGGCTTTTTCATTGAGAATCGCACTGAACTCAGCCTCAACCCGCACGACGGCCTTGATCCTCTAGATAGCGCCCGGATCGTCAGGTCGCATGTGGCTGAGGGAA
The DNA here is from genome assembly GCA_034434995.1 of Anaerolineae bacterium. Taxonomy (GTDB): domain Bacteria; phylum Chloroflexota; class Anaerolineae; order Aggregatilineales; family UBA3940; genus DAOTYF01. The sequence goes on along the minus strand of DAOTYF010000017.1, from coordinate 65,975 downwards.
TCAGGCTGGCTCGCAAGTATCGGCTGCCGCCACGCATCGCCGCCTTTATCCCAGAGCACCATGGCACGACCCCCATTGCCTTTTTTTTGGCCCGTGCCCGCGAGCACGCCGCGGCAGCCGGCGTCACGCTCGACGAACGCGAGTTCCACTACGATGGCCCGCTTCCGCAAAGCAAGGAGACCGCCATTCTGATGTTGGCTGATGGCTGCGAGAGCGCGGTTCGCGCGAACCGTCCGGCCACTCAGGAGGAGATGGAGGCCATCGTCACCCGAATCATTCAGCAACGCCTTGACCAGCATCAGCTTGATGAATCGGGCCTTACACTGACCGATATCCGGATCATCAAGGAGACGTTCGTTCGCACGCTGATGGGCATGTATCACCCCCGCATCCGCTATCCTGGCGACGAGGAGCCGACCCGGCTCGGATCAAGCTATGCGGGCGAGCTGCCGTCCGGCAAGGAGGTGGCGATCAACCACCTCGGGATTGATCAATAGAGCGCTCATGACCGATCCAGAATACACCATCTATACGTCTGTTAAGGAAATCTATAAGGTGGACGTGGAGCCTATCCGGCTGGCAGCATGGTGTGCGCTGGACGTGGCAGGCGCACAACCACCGCTGGCGTTGACGGTGATCCTGGCCAGTGAAGCAGAAGTGCGGCAGTTAAACCGTGATTATGCAGGGGAGGATGCCGTCACCGATGTGCTGTCGTTTCCCGCCGAGGACGAGCCATATGCCACCGATCCCGGCGACCCCCCCTACTTGGGAGACGTGGTGATCGCCTACCCAGTGGCCGCGCGGCAGGCCCATGCAGCGAACCATTCGTTGATGGCTGAGTTGCAATTGCTGGCGATTCACGGCACGCTGCACCTGCTGGGCTACGATCACGATACACCAGACCATCAGGCAGAGATGTGGGCATTGCAATCAGCGGCGATGGATGCGCTGCGAGCGGGGGGGGCGTGATGGCTGACCCCGGGGATGTACCTCACCGCAGCGCCAACCGGCTGGATAGCTTCCAGCACGCCTTCGCCGGCTGGAGCTACGTGCTGCGCAGTCAGCGCAATGCCTGGATCCACGCCTTTTTCACCCTCGCGGCGTTGCTGACCGGGCTATGGCTGGGCCTGACGCCGGTCGAGTGGGCGATCCTGGCGTTGGCCACTGGCCTGGTGTGGATGGCCGAGTTCATCAATACAGCGCTGGAAGCAGTCGTTGACCTTGCCAGTCCGGGCCTTCACCCACTGGCAAAGGCTGCCAAAGATGTGGCGGCGGCGGCAGTGCTGGTCACAGCAGGGACAGCGGTGGTCGTCGGGCTGCTGATCTTGGGGCCGCCCCTGCTTGCGCGGGCTGGCCTGCTGATGCACACTTTCAGCAGCACACGCTAGGGGTGCGCGATGCGAATCTTCATCACAGGTGCTACTGGCTTGATCGGGCGGTCGCTGGTGCCGGAACTGCTGCGGCATGGGCACGATGTGATCGGGCTGGCTCGCAACGATGCCAGCCGATCCATGCTGTCGGCCATGCGCGCGGTTAGCCATTCCGGTCAGGGCTACGACGTGGAGCGGTTGGCGGAGGCGTTGGTGACGATCCATGCCATCGTCCACCTGGCAACCGGGATGCCCACCAATGATGCCCCGATTGAGGACGACTGGGTGCATTCGGGCAAGCTGGTGGTGGCGATGTTGCGCCACCTGTTGGAGGCCAGCGAGCTTTCGGGCGTGCGGACGGTGGTCTTTCCCAGCATCTACTCAGTGTATGGCGACCATGGCGAGGAGTGGGTCACCGAGGAGACTCCCCTGGCTCCCGACAGCGCGTCGGAGTGGTACGTTGAGGCTGAAGGGCTGCTGATGGATTCCACCCGTCGGCGGCGTTCGGCGGGGGTGGTGCTGAGGATGGGGCTGGTGTATTCGGAGGAGGCCTCCCACACGCGAGGGCTGCTGTACGCGCTGAAGAACGGTCAGGCCCCTATCGGCTCGGCGGGGGAGGCATACTGGCCGCATCTGCACGTCGAGGATGCCGCCCAGGCGATCCGGCTGGCACTGGAGCGGTCGCCAGCCGGGCAGACGTTCAATGTGTGTGATGACGAGCCGGTGCAGAAGGCCACGTTATTTCGCGATCTGGCGAAATGGGTCGGCGGGCCGCCACCGCTTCTCAAGGGCAAGACCGGCGCGCTGATGCCATACCTGGGTCGGGTCAACGCGGCGCCGTTGCAGCTTTCGGTGCGGATGAGCAATCAAAAGGCCAAGGAATCGCTGGGATTTGCGCCGCGCTACCGCACCTACCATGCTGGCTACCCGCCGATCATTGAAGAATGGCGGCGCAAGGCGAGCGCCTGATTCCCGCCAGACTTCGTGATGGGAGGAGCCTGCTAGGTTACAGTGCCCCGGCCATACGTCAGCGCGGCTGGATTGTCCACATGATGGTCTGGTACATTGTGATCAGGCCAGCATCCCATCCATCCTCGTCGTTGGGGGCATGACCGATCAGAATCAACGCCCGTTCTGGCAGACCGATCACCCCGATCAGCACATGATCCGATAGCGGTTCGTATGTCCCCTCGGCCAACCAAGCTGCCATGCCAGTGCGTAACGGAGTAGAGCGCGGCGCATCAAACATCCCATCCTCGCGGGCGGCGGTGAGCAGCGTCTCCAGAATCGCCTGCCCATCCATGCCGGGCGTGTAGACCAGACTCCACTCAAAGGCGTTTGCCTCGTTCAATGTGTTGATCTCGACCCAGCCGTCTGCTCCCGTCTGGCGCAGATCGAGCTTGGCAGGGCTGACCGGCACGATCTCCCAACCTGGTGGGACGTACAGTGACAGTCGCAGCTCTGGACTCTCATAGGCCGCCCATCCGGTGGGCGGATCAGGCAGGGGGGTGGGGGTGGTGGTCTGTTCGGCTGGGGTCGGCGGAACAACGTCCGCGTCCGTTGCCGCGAGGGTCGGATCGGGATCGGCGCCCCTGTGCGCGGTTGGGTCGTCCCCAGGTCGCGCAGGAGCGGGCCGGTTACAGGCGATCAGCAATAAGGCGGCGGTCAGCAGCGCTGCGCCGTTTACAGACATTCGTCTCACGCGATGTTTGGCTCCGAGGGTGAGGGATCGCCGATCTGGATGTACGCGCGTGCAGAAGGCTCAATGATGCCCACGATCAGGTGGTATAGGGCGAATAACTCCATCCCGAACGGCAGGTAGCCGCTATAACCCAGGATCGGCATTTCAAAGAGGGGGAGAAAATCGACCACTGGCACGTGGTATACCCACTTGGGGAAGGCATAGAAGTTCCATAGCTCCCAGAAGAAGCCGCACGTCAGCGTACCGATCCATATTGCCACAACAGGTCGCCAGTCGCGGCGAGCTGTGAAGTCGCCGAGGTTAGGATGGCCCAGCCAGGCGTTGAGCGGTTCCAGGATGAAGTAGATGGACAGCCACAGGAACGGAAAAAAGAGTCGCGGCCAGGCCAACAGCAGTGCCAGCATCGCCCAGCCCATCAGGAACAAGCCCAGCACAACCGGGCGCACAGGGCGCAGGCGCGGGCCGGGGCCGAGTTGCTTCACCCAGCGGAAGGTGCTGACCAGTTCCGTCGTGCCAAACACGGCTGGGATGACGGTCGAGAAGCTGAGGGAGGCTAAGGCGGCGTACTCCAGGTCGCTGAAGGCGTCACGCCCGATGTACTCCCAATTGCCGGTGCGCCAGTTGAGCAGTTCGAATAGCCACCACGCCGGGGCGGAGATTAGGAACAGGCCGATGTACCTACGCCAGTCGCGGGTGAGGAGGGAGCTACCTTTGCGGAGGAGGACCAGACCATCTATGAACAGCGAGTAGCCCAGCCACAGTGGGAAGAATAGCAGGTGGGTGCGGTGACCAGGCAGTGCCCAGTTCAACGGCCAGGCGACCGCGATCAGCAGCAGGCCAGCCCATAACTGGAGGGGGATGTTGAGGCGGGGCGCGGCGCGTTCGAGTTCCGACATGGCGGAGAGTATAACGCAAAAGCATGTCCCCTCAACTGCCTAAAGGAGTCAGGAGAGCGGAAGGGCTGTCCAGCGCTGGTGGGGCAGGCCGGCTCAGTTGGTTGCCGCTTTCTCTGCCTCCTCGACCGCAACGGGGATGGTGAAGTGGAAGGTTGTGCCGTGCCCCACTTCGCTCTCGACCCAGATCGCTCCCGCATGGCGTTCGACGAGGTTCTTGGTGATGTTCAGGCCCAGGCCCGTGCCTTGCGCCATGTCCTTACCGCGCTGGGAGCGGAAGAACTTGGTGAACAATTGGGATAGCTCGTCGGGAGTCATGCCGATGCCGGTATCTCTGACCCAGTGGTGGATCACCTCTTGCGTGCCCCCATCCACAGGGGCGACGAGCCGCTGAGCGCCAACCCATATCTTGCCGCCCTCAGGCGTGTACTTGTGCGCGTTGGAAACAAGGTTGGTGAGCACCTGCACCATCCGGGTATGGTCCGCCATGATGGGTGGTAGGTCGTCGGGCACCTCAACGATCAACTCTTGATTTTTCTCCGCAATTTGACCCGCCAGGCCGCGCAGGGTCTCCTCAACCACCACCTTGACCGAGATCGGTGACATCTCCAGGCGCAACTGGCCCGCTTCGATGCGGGCCATGTCGGCCAGATCGGATACGAGGCGGGTCATACGATCCACATTGGAGCGGATCGTGCTGAGGAACTGCGCCTGCACGTCGGTGACCGGGCCGACCTGGCCGCCGCGCAACAGGTCGGTGTAGCCGCGGATCGAGGTCATGGGGTTTTTCAGTTCATGGGCCACGAAGGAGATAAACTCGGTCTTGGAGCGATTGGCTTCCTCAACCTCCTGAAGCAGACGGGCATTCTCAATCGCCACCGCAGCATGTTCCACCAGGCGCTGGGTAAACTCAAAGTCCTGATCGTCGAGCAGATCGGGGACGGTGCTCTCTAGAATCAAGGCTCCGACGGGCTGGCTGGCGCGCATCAACGGCACGACGATCTGGGCCTCGGCGCCCAGGCCGGTGTCGGTCATATCATGGGGGTCAGCGATGGCGCGGCGCACAAACTCCGGCCTACCGCTCGAAAGGACTCGGGCCAGCGCGCCCACAGCCTTTCCCCCGTCTTCGACAACGCCCTTGAAGCCATCACGATAGCCGCTGGAGGCCAGCACCCGAATGCCCTCTCCGCCTGCACCGAGCATAACGACCGCACCCGCCGCCGCACCGGTGGTGCGCAGTGCCCAGTCCAGGGTGATCTGGACGACGCGGTCGAGGCGCAGGGTGCGGTTCAACTCGCGGTCGATGCGCTGGAGGTTCTGCAGCTCATCCACGCGCTCAGAAAGCGCGGCATCGGTGGCCTCGTACAGGCGGGCATTCTGGATCGCCACCGATGCCTGGGCGGCAAAGGTGGTCAGCAGGGATATGTCTTCGTCGTCGAAGGCCGATCCGTCGCGCTTGTTGATCACCTCCAGCACGCCGATTGCCTTGTCCTGAATCAGCAGCGGGACGGCCAACAGAGCGTGGGTCTGGAACTCGGTCTCACGGTCCACATCACTGTACCAGCGATGATCCTGAAGGACGTTGTTAACGACCACTGGCTGGCCGGTGATGGCGGCCTCACCCACGATCCCGGCGCCTGCGGGGAGCCGCCTGCCGATCAGGTTCTGTGCGCCGCCCTCCACCACCCGGAAGACCAGTTCCTGGGTTGCTTCATCAACCAGGAACAGCGTTCCCGCCTCGGTGCCGATAATATCCACCGCCGCCTTGATAATGCGCTCCAGCAGCGGCTGCAAGTCGAGCATCGAGGAGAGGTCTTTACTGATGTCGTTCAGGCTGGCAAGCTGACGGGCGCGAGTCTCCGTCTCGGTGAACAGACGGGCCTTGTCGAGCGCGGTGGCGGCCTGATCGGCGATGGCCCAGAAAATCTTGAGCTGATCCTCGGTGAAGTTGACGCCGCGGGTGAAGCTGGCCACCACCATCGCCCCCAGGGTGCGCGCGCCAGCATTCAGCGGGACGCCCATCCAAGCAAAGGGCGGGATGGCCTCGCGCGGGGTGATGCTCAGGCGCTGGCATTCGGCCAGAAAGTCATTGGTGCGGATCGGGCGCCCTGTGCGGATGACCTCCGAGACCAGCCCTTCATTATCCGGCCAGCGCTCCCCCTCGCGCAGCTCATTGCGCTCGTCATGCTCCACAAAGTAGGCATAACTGAGCGTCTTGGTTTCGGGATCGTGCAGGACAATGGTGAAGTTGGTAGTATCGATCAGCTTGCTGGTCTGGGTATAGATCAATTCCAGCAGCACACTGGGGTCGGTGGTGAAGTTGACCGCCTGCGACACCTGCGAGAGCACGTCCAACTCACGGACGCGCCGTTCCAGGTCGCCGATAACCTGCGCGCGCTCGACGGCCAACGAAGCCTGCTCAGCCAGCGCCTCTACGAAGCGCACGTCGTCCATGGTGAAGCGGTCGCCGGAGCGCTTGCTTCCCACGGCTACCCAGCCGGCCAGACGGTCCTGACCCTGCAACGGGGCCATCAGCGGGGTGCGAAGAATAGCCAGCCGCGCATGTTCCTCGATCATCTCCGGGGGCAGCGGGCGGCCTGGCTCGATGAAGATCACATCGCGGGTGGTGCTGAGGGCGTGCACCATACCGCTGGATGGCTCAAAGCGGATATCGGTGTCAGGCCGATGACCCTCGCCTGCCGCGACGAACTCGCCACTGAGCGCGTCGCGCAGAAAGATGTAGATGTGAGTCGGCATCAGCGTCTCGCGGAGCTGTTGCTTGAGCAGGCGGACAATCTCATCCAGGCCGCTGGCAAGGGTCAGCTCGTGACGGAAGGCCGTCAGGCGTTCCTGATACTCTGTGCGGGAGCGAAAGAAGAAACGGTCGATGAAACGCTGAAGCCAGTCCCGGACGGGCTGGAACACCAGCACCAGCACAAATGCTAACAGGCCCACCAACAGGGGGTTCACTGCCATCTCATCCAGCGCGGCGGTGGTCAGGAAGCTGATCCCGGCCACGATCAGACCGTATCCGATCACCACTGCCGCTGCCATGATCGAATAAGTGGCGGTGAAACTCAACAAGCGGCCCGTGTCAAGTTGGCTGTACTGGAGAATGCTGTAGGCGATAGCCAGCGGGAATAGCAAGAATGCGGCAAACACAATCACGATGGATAGAAGCTGCCAGTTTGCGATCCACACGATGAAGGGAGCAAAGGCCAGAACCGATCCGCCGATCACCAGCCGGCTCTGCTCGCGGACGGCAGGCGAGGCCGCCAGCATCGACCGGGCCAGCAGGGAGGCCAGGAACAGCAGGATCGCTAACCCCCCAAAGCGATACTGGAGATCAAAGGCCGCCATCTGTGCGGCATAGGACAGGCCCATGGTGACCTGCGCCCAGACCAGCACCCCCAGCGAGAGCACCATCGGCAACCAGCGCAGCGCTGGGTGATCCGATACCAGGGGCGTTTCGGCAGGGAAGATCAGCGCATAGACCATCAACGTGCCTGCCGTAAAAGGGATCGCAGCGGCCCACAGCCGCACAAAGGTGTGAGTGGTCCAGTAGTCGAACGTGGTGGCGAGAACCAGGCTCAGTGAGGCACTGAACAGCATAAACACCCGCCCGATGTCCTGATCTCGACGGTTGCGGTATACCCACAGGCCGATGGCCAGGAAGGCCAGCCCCACGAGGTATGGCACAACGAATAGCGTCAGCACGTCCGGCGTGGAGAGTCGCATCACCGGCACGGTTAACTGGTGAGTCTGTGTGCCCGCCCCCCGCACATCGAGAGTCACTTGGTCGCTGGGCTGAAGGCCACGGATTGCCGCGTAGACGTCGCGGGCTGAATCGACCGGCACGCCGTTTACGGCCACGATCTCGTCGCCGACTTCCAGCCCCGCTGCAAAGCCGCTCCAGACATTGCCCACCGGCGAGAAGGTTCCATTAACATGGTGGGGAGGTTCGAGCAGTACGCCTATAAAGGGGCCTTGCAGCCAGGTGATCGCCTGGAAGGGCACGACCACGTAGACGGCGGCAGTGATGGTCAGCGTGACCATCAGTAGGATACGCGCGACTTGATCGGTCAGCCGACGGGCGCGCAGGCGGCGCGCGATCAGCGCGCGGGCGTTGGGCGAGGCAGCAACAGCACTCATCTGATTGACCTCATCCGAGCCACTGAAAAGGCGTTCCAGGCATTGCTTGTGTCATTGTATCATAGGGCCGAATCGCGTGCCATGCGGTCCAATATGCAGATGGGTGGCAAGGTCTGTTGTCATCTCGATGTCTTTGACAGTGAACCACGATGCCCCGTATAATGAACGCGCAGGCTCATCCAACCGGCATTCCGCCCTGTCGGAAGCAGCCCCTTGGTAGACCCACAAGCCTGCCATGCACGAGCTTGGTGTGCCCTCTGGGGAGGTAGACCGGAGTTCCCATGCCCAGAGAACCGATCCGTCACGAGCTGCTGACGTGGGATGACGTGGATATGCTGATGGATGTGCTGCTGGGACAGTTACGGCAGGCAGGGCCATTTGACTCGATGGTGATCGTCACGCGCGGCGGCATCATCCCTGGTGGGATGATCTGCGAGGCGCTGGACATCCGCTGGGTCATGACGGCCTCGGTGCGCTTCCCGCTCGGCATTGGGACGCAGCCGCTGGCTGCGTGGCCGGAGTTTCTGCAGTTCCCCGACGACAGGCTGCTGCATCAGCGGCGTGTGCTGATCGTGGACGACGTGTGGGGCAGTGGGCGGACGATCACGGCGGTGCGCGGGCGGGTCGAGGCGGCGGGTGGCAGACCCGCTACCTGTGTGCTGCACTTCAACCCCTATCGCTCGCTGTTCTCTGAGGCGCGGCCCGACTACTATGGCGCGATCACGGATGCGCGGATCATCTACCCCTGGGAGGTGGATCGGGGGATCGAGACCGTCCCAGGCGGGCCGATGGGGGTCAATTAGGCGGGCATCTCGACGATGTTGCTGGATGACTTTGTCCTGCTGGTGGTAGTGGCGCTCCTGTCCATCCTGGCGCTGGGGATGGGCTTTCTGTTGCTGCGGGAAGCAGTCAGAGTGGCACGCGAGTTCTTGAGCCAGTTGGGCGAGGCCGGTCGGTTGCCCGATCAGGAGGCATCCAGTGGCTCCGGCGGTTCGCGCCGCGGGCTGCGCCGGAGCCGGGCAACCGTCCAACGGATGATCGCCCGTCTGGAGCGGGGTGAGGAGAGCGCGCCGCGGCGGGATTGAGATCGTGCTTGGGCTGGGTGTTGGCGATAGGGGTTCAGGCGGCGTTGTCTTCAGCGTCGCCTTCAGCGCTGTCTGCAGCGTTGGTCTCCACACTGCGTGGCGAGGTGGCATCTTCGTCGAGGGGCTGGCTGTCTGCGGCGGATGGCTCAGAAGGCCCTTCTCCGCCCTCAGCGTCCCTCAATTCGGGGCGTACCTGATCAGTGGGCCGGGTGATGTCTAACCCGAGCTGGGTGAAGCCAATCCGGCGGCGATCCGGCTCGATCCGCACGATCTTGACTGTGACCTGATCGCCGCGCTTGACGTAAGAATGCGGCTCGGTGAGCGTGCCGTCAGCCATCTCAGTGATGTGGAGCAGCCCCTCGATGCCGTCCGGTAGCACCACGAACGCACCGAAGTCCACCACGTTGCTGATCGTGCCCTCCACGATCTGACCGATCTGGTACGTCTCGAACACCGTCTGCCAGGGATCGGGCAGGGCGCGGCGCAGGCTCAGGGCGATGCGCTGCTGGTGGCGATCCAATTCCAGCACCACCACCTTGACCTCATCCCCGATAGCGACCACGTCACGGGGGTGCGGCACACGATGCCAGGCCAGCTCGGAGACGTGGATCAGGCCATCGGCCCCGCCAATATCCACAAATACGCCGAAGTCACGGATGCCGGTCACATGGCCGGTCACCACATCGCCCACTTGCAGGCTTTCCAGTAGGCGCTCCTTCTGGCGGCTGCGCCATTCGCGCTGAGCCTCGCGCTGGGAGAGGATCAGGCGACGGCGGGCCTGGTTCACCTCCACCACCTTCAGACCGATCTTCTTGCCGATCAGCCCGTCCATCGCATCGCGGCGTTCGGGGCCACGTAGCCCTTGCTGGAGATCGACCGCATGGGAGGAAGGCACGAAACCTTCCAGGCGGCCAAAGCGCACCAGCAGCCCGCCCCGGTTGTGGCCGGTGATCTCGGCCTCGATCAGTTCGCCGCTTTCCAGAAGTTGCTGGGCGTGCAGCCAGTCCTGGCCTTCCAGGCCCAGGTTGATAGAGACCAGCAGGTTGCCATCCCGATCCTGGGGATTGAGCACATACACCGGGACCTTGTCCCCGACGTGGAGCGACTTCAGGAATTCGGGGTCGAGGCGTTCGATGTCCTGCGGCGCGACGAAGCCATCGCGCTTGACGCCGACATCGACAACGATCTCATTTTCGCGGATTTGCAGGATTTCAGCTTCGCGGATGTCGCCGCGCTTGAGGGCCTGAAGATCGAGCGACTCTTCCAGGAGTTCAGCAAAGTTTTGCGTATCGTCGTTGTTCCCCTGAGCTGCCATTGCTGCTTCTAACACCTTCCGCTGTCTTGTTGGTACCAACCCAACTCATCTCTGGGACGCTCACGACCTCCTGCGTGGCTTGCGCGCAGTCCGCCGCAGCGAGGGTCCGCAGCGCGCCGTGTGACAGGTGACAGGTGGTGTCTTCTGCTGGGAACACAGCAATGTGCCAGCTACAACTGGAACCGAGAGTTATGCCGATGCATCCCTCACACGCCGAACGGCGGTTACCCATTCTCTTGCCATTGAGTATAGCCGATGCTGGGAGTAGCGTCAATTAGGGGAATGATCGTCTATATTATCGGATTGGGGGATTCGTGCCTGCCAGCCCGATCCCCCTCCGGGGAATGCCAACCCCTGATGCCGTTCTGGTTTCGGCCAGGCTATCTGCGAATTGCGCCTCAGCGATTCTGGGCCATACTATAGCGGCGATCATGAGGGGGGAAGCGGAGAAAAGCGCCGATGGACGTGGACTTCGAGTTGTATCGCCAGGAGGTGGTGGTTTCACGCCGGCCACCCGTGCGGCTGAGCGTCATTGACGTGGCCCCGGAGCGCCCGCTGAACACCGTCGTGATGCTGCACGGTTTCGGCGGGAATGCCACGCAGTGGAAATATCAGCTCAAGGCGCTATCCGATACGCATCGCTGCATCGCCATCGATCTGCGCGGGCATGGGCGCTCGGATAAACCGCTGAGCGCCTACACGGTGGATGAGATGCTTCAGGACATCGAGGAGGCCCTGGCTGCGCTGCGCGTCGAAGAGCCATTCGTGCTGATGGGGCACTCGTTCGGGGGAGCGTTGGCGACGACCTTCGCCCATCGTTACCCGGAGCGAGTCAGCAGGCTGATCCTCACCTCCACCACTGACCGCTATCGACTGCGCTGGATGGAGCGGACGCTGCTCCGGTTGCCGATCCCGGTGCTCAATGCGATCCGGCCCTTCTTCCGGCGACATATCGCCTCAACGCCAGCGGTGCTCAAGAAGTTCCACCAGAATGCGGTCACCCGCTACAACGGACGGGGGATGCTGCGCGGGCTGGCGATGCCCGTGCTGGTCATTCGGGGTCACCGCGACAACGTCTTCCCCCGCTCCAGCTTCGATGAAGTGGCGCGGCTGATCCCTAACGCCGAGGAGGTCAACGTCGGGCACTCCTCGCACATGGTGATCCTGGAACGGCATGATGCGGTAGAACGTGCCATCGACCGGTTTTTGGGGCTGGGGCACGCCTCGTGGCGTTCTGGCGACCAGGAGGCCGAGCAGCGTGCCCGGCTGATCCGCGAGCGGCCCTGGCTGAAGGTATATGAGGAAGGCGTGCCATTTACGATTGGCATTCCCCGGCGGCCCCTGCCGACCCTGTTGGAAAGCGCCGCGCGGCGGTTTGCCAACCGCCCGGCCACGATCTTCATGAACTCGGTATTGACTTACCGGCAGGTCGAGCGGCAAGCTAACCGGCTGGCGAACGCGCTGCGCGGGATGGGTGTGGATACGGGCACGCGGATCATGATCCTGATGCCCAACGTGCCGCAGTTTGTGATCGCCTTCTACGGGGTGCTGAAGGCAGGAGGGATCGTGGTCAGCGCCAGCCCGGTTGCGCCGGTAGAGGAGATCATCCGTGAGGCCAACGACTCCGGGGCGCACATCCTGATCACGTTGACGCGCTTCGCCGAGACCGCCCGCGCCGTCATGGCCGAGAGCGGGGTTGATCATGTCATCTACACCAACGTCAAGGACTACCTCTCACCGCTGCGGAAGCTGCTGTTCACCATGCTGCGTGAGAAGCAGGGCGGCCACCAGATCGAGGGGGGGCTGCGCGAGGGTGAACGGAGATGGGTGGATCTGATGCGGGGTTACCATGCAACCCCGCTGGATATTCATGCGGAGCCGGATAGCCCCGCCCTGATCCAGTATACCGGTGGCACGACCGACCGGCCCAAAGGGGTGATCCTGAGCCACCGGGCGCTGGTCGCCAACGCCTTCCAGACCCGGCACTGGGTTCCCAATCTCAAGGAAGGCCGCGAACGGATGCTGTGCGTGGTTCCGTTTGCCCATGTGTACGGGATGACGACGGCCATGAATGTCGCTATCGCCCTCGGCGCGGCGATGATCGTGCTACCGAACTTCGTCACGGGGGAGGTGCTGAAGGCCATCAAGCGCCACCAGCCTACGCTGTTCCCCGGTGTGCCGACCATGTACGTGGCGATCAACAACTTCCCCGGTGTGCGTCGCTTCAACATCCGCAGCATCAAAGCGTGCATCTCCGGGGCGGCGCCGCTGCCTGTCGAGGTGCAGGAGACGTTCGAGAAGCTGACTAAGGGGCGGCTGGTCGAGGGGTATGGGCTGACAGAAGCCGGGCCGGTGACGCACGCCAACCCGCTGGGCGGGCAGCGCAAGGTCGGGACGATTGGCGTGCCGGTTCCCAACACCGAGGCGATGATCGTGCACCTGGCGACGGGCGAGCCACTGCCGCCGGGCGAGATCGGCGAGCTGGTGGTGCGCGGCCCCCAGATCATGGACGGCTACTGGGGAGATGAAGGGGAAACAGAGGCAGCCCTGCGCGATGGCTGGTTGTACACCGGAGACGTGGCCCGGATGGACACCGAGGGCTATTTCCAGATCATCAGCCGCAAGAAGGATATGTGGTACGCGCGTCGGGAGGATGGCCGGCGCACACCGGTCTTCCCGCGCGACGTGGAGGAGGTGATCTACGAGTTGCCGGAGATCAAGGAGGTGGCGGTCGTCGGGGTGAAGGATTTCCCGGTGGCGTTCGTCACCGCCAGCCGGGCGATGGACAGCCAGACGATCATCAACTACGTGGCGCGGCGGCTGCCGCAGGAAATGGTTCCCCGGCTGGTGGTGTTTGTGGACGAGATGCCGCGCTCGTTCGTCGGCAAAATCATCCGCCGCCACCTGCTGGAGAGAATCCCGGAGCCGACCCGCCGCGAGTTGGACATCGTGAGCGACCGGATTGATGAGATGCTGGAATACCCATTCGAGGATGCAGAGTGAAACGCGGATTGGCCCACGCCCTGGTGATAGACGGGTAAAACTTGAGGGGAGGATTGGTTGAGCCTGCGCTTTGGAACCGTCGGCGCGCCGCAGAAGACGCCGAAACCGGGCACGACGGGCGCGATTGAATACATCCGCGAGATCGGGCTGGATGCCTTCGAGATCGCCTGGGTGCAGAGCGTGCGCGTCACCGACGCCTCGTGTGCCCAGATGAAGGCCGCCGCACAGGCGAAGGACGTGCGGCTGAGCGTCCACGCGCCGTATTACATCAACCTCAACAGCCAGACCGCCGACCTGATGGGCAAGAGCGATGAGCGCCTGCTGACGGCGGCACGCAAGGGTTTTCTGGCCGGGGCAACGGATATCGTCTTCCATCCCGGCTCGTATCACGGGCAGCCGCCAGAAGAGGTTTACCAGCGGGCGAAAGACAAGCTGATCGAGCTAACCGAGATTCTGCGCGGCGAGGGAGTCCATGTCACGCTGCGCCCGGAGACGATGGGCAAAAGCGCCATGTTCGGCACGCTGGAAGAGACCATTCGGCTCAGCAGGGAAGTTGAGGGGGTCGCGCCGTGCATCGATGTGGCACATCTGCACGCCCGCACGGGGAATGGAACCTTCAACTCCTACGATGAGTTCGCCGCGATGCTGACCCTGCTGAGGGATGGGCTGGGCATCGAGCGAGGGCTGCACAGCCTCCATGTTCATATCTCCGGCATTGAGTACACCGCTAGGGGTGAGCGCAATCACGTGATGTTGGAAGAGTCCGACCTGGCCTGGCGGGAGTTCCTGCGGGCGTGTCATGACTTCGACGTGCGTGGCAGCGTGGTGTGCGAAAGCCCCACCCAGGAAGATGACGCCCTGCTGTTACAGGCAGCATGGCGCGCGATCAGCGCTGAGCAATGAGCGCCCGGCGCCGAGTGCGGGATGGCGATGCAGGGCTTCGCCGTCTCGAAAAGGTTCCTCGATTATCTTGTGAAGGAGAGGTAGGTATGCAACGACCTGATCCTGCATTGTTTGCTCGGCTCAGCTACTATCTGGGCATCGCATCCTCGGCCATCCTGCTGATCGGCCTGATTGGCGGCTACCTGAGGTCCGCCGTCGGATCCATTGTGTGGCTGGCGCTGATCACCAGCGGCGGGGGCGCATTTATGGCCTGGGCGGCGCGGAAAGATTTTCAGGCCCAGCCGGGCGAGCCAGAGGTGGTAAGGATGGCGAACATCGGTTGGCGGGTCAATCGACTGGCGTTGATCCTGCTGCTGGCGCTGCTGGCGCTGGCAATTGTCGTGCGGCTGGTTATCGGGATGGGGCCACGGATCAGCGGGTAGCGGCCAGAGGGCGGCTTCCCCTGTCAGCCACAGTGGTAGAGAAAGGAGTGAAGCGCCCCGGCGCTGCCGCTTGGTTCGGCGGCTTATGATAGGGCGGCCATGCTATGGACTTCATACGCTACGATCCCGCTCAGGCTGTGCCGCTGGAAGGCGGCTACAATGCATTCTATGTGCCCGTCCGTCGAGGCGACCGGCTGACAGCGATGGTCTTGATGCTTGGGCGGAAGGGTGATACGGGCAAACGGGAGGTCGGTGCAGACGTGATGCTGGTGGTGATCGCAGGTGAGGGCCGTCTGCGCTCCGGTGGGGAGATCGCTGACCTGCGCCCCGGCGATGTGGCGGTGCTGCCCGGCGGCCTGATGCATCACATCTGGACGCAGGATAGCCAGCTTCAGGCTGTCTTGCTGACGTTACCCTCGACAGGGTAGGGGGCAGGGGCTTATCCTGCCCCCTGGTGGGGCACGGACTGAGGGGCCTCAATCAGCCGCGGCAAACTGCCGGGTTTTGCTCTCAATGGCAGCCAGCAGGGCTTCGAACGGCTCCGCAAACTTGGCAACGCCGTCCTCCAGCAACCGCTGTGTGACGCTATCCATGTGGATGTCTAGCGCCGCCAGGGCCTGGAGGAGGGCTTGCGCTTCGTCAAGACCCTGCTCAACCGTCAGGGCAACCGTGCCATGATCGAGGAATGCCTCGACGGTTTCACCTGGCATGGTGTTGACCGTGTGCGGCCCGATCAGCGTATCCACGTACAGCACGTCACGGTAGGCAGGGTTCTTGGTGCTGGTGCTGGCCCACAAGGGTCGCTGGACGCGCCCGCCGTGAGCTTCCAACCGTCTGAAGCGGTCTGAGCTGAACATCCGCTTGAAGTCCTGGTAGGCCAGCCGCGCGTTGGCAATCGCGGCTCTGCCCATCAGGCCGCGCAGGCGATCTGCTTCGGCGGGTGGCGCGGTAGAGAGCCGGGCTGCGAGCAGGCTGTCTACCAGCGTATCCACGCGGCTGACGAAGAACGACGCCACCGAGGCCACCCCGCGAATATCCTGCCCGGCCTCGACTCTACGTTCGAGGGCGCGCAGGTAGGCTTCCATCACCTGCGCGTATACCTTGCGGCTGAAGATCAGGGTGACGTTGATGCTCAACCCTTCGGCGAGCGATTCTTCAATGGCGGGGATGCCTTCCGGGGTAGCGGGGATTTTGATCAGCAGGTTGGGCCGGTCGACCAGCGCCCGTAGCCTCCTGGCCTCTTGGATTGTGGAGGCGGTATCCGAGGCCAGCAGGGGCGAGACTTCCAGGCTGACGAAGCCATCCACACCGTCGCTGGCTTCGTGGATCGGGCGCAGAATGTCGCAGGCGCGGCGGATATCCTCGACGGCTAGCGCCTCGTAGATTTCCTGCGGTGTGCGGCTCCCGTCGATCAGCGAGCGAAGCTGTGCATCGTAGGCGCTACCACTTGTGATGGCCTTGTTGAAGATGCTGGGGTTGGAGGTCAGACCCCGGATGCCCAGGTCAACCAGGCGCTGAAGCTGGCCGCTATCGAGCACGTCGCGGGAGATGTTATCATACCAGGGGCTTTGGCCGAACTGGTGGAGCTGCTGGAGTGGGTTAGGCATCGTTTCCTCTTTTCGACCGAACACTCAGACTGATTGTCACGGCGATTGATTCAACTATACTGGGGCCGGGCGCGCAAATCGAGCGCCTGATAGGGCAACCTGTTGCCAGCATATTCTCTTGGCCGAAAGGAGAACGTTTCATGAGGCGCTCTTGGTTTGTGCGGTGTGCCCCCATCGCGGGTGCCGCCCTGCTGCTGGCGCTTGCATTGCTGGCCTGTCTGGGAACCAATAGCAGCGGTGGGGCCAGCGGCAACAGCGGTGCGGTGGAGGTGATCAATCACAGCAGCGTCGAAATCTGCTATGTGTACATCTCACCGACTACTAGCAGCGAGTGGGGGCTGGATCAGCTTGGTGCGGAGAACACCATCCCTGCAGGATCGTCGTTCACCATTCAGAATATCCCACCGGGTCTGTACGATCTGCGGGCGGACGATTGCAGCAACCGCGAGATTGACACAGCACCAGGCGTCCGGGTGAATGCCGGGCAGACTGTGACGTGGACGTTCACCGACAACTAACTCGGCCTGTCGCCCCCCGATGGGCGGCCTGGGTTGCCGGATGGAGGCTGTGCGGCAGCGCTGACTGGGAAGGGTATATCGGGGGGTTGACCGGGGGCCGAGGGGTCGGTACACTGAAGCCATGCCCCACACACCCACGCCGCCTCTCGACGCTGCTCAGTATGCTGGCCTGGAATCGCTGCACCGCGATCTGGCAGTCTGCCAGCGCTGCGCCGAAGCGGGCCATCGGATCGAATCGCTGCCGGTTTTCTCCGGGCCGCCTGACGCGCGGCTGATGTTGATCGGGCAGGCCCCCGGCGTCACCGAGGCGCAGGCACGACGGCCCTTTAACGGGGAGGCGGGACGGCGACTGTTCCGCTGGCTGACGCGCGCGGGTTGGGACGAGGGGACATTCCGCCGCACCTGCTATATGACGGCGGTGACTAAGTGCTTTCCTGGGCGGAACCCCAAGGGGGATGGGGATCGCGTGCCGAGCGCCGCCGAACGCGCGCTGTGTCGCCCCTGGCTTGCTGCCGAACTCCGGCTGGTCAATCCACAGGTGGTCGTGCCGGTGGGAGCACTGGCAATCCGGCTATTCTATCCGCCCGATGTTCGATTGGATGAGGTGATCGGGACCTCGACCATCGACGCGGAGGGACGAATCATCGTGCCGCTGCCGCACCCTTCGGGCGCTTCGCGCTGGCACTCCGATCCAGCCAACCTGGGCCGGATCGAGCGAGCGATCTATGAGTTGCGGATGGTGAGAGCCAGGTTAGGGTTGTAAGTTAAGGAGATGGGGTTGACTGACAATGTGATGGGGTTGAACCAACCTGCCGTACCGCCGGTGTTGCCGGAAAGCAGGCAGGCCGACCCGCCCCGCGTCGGGCGCTGGGCGTTGGCCGGACTGGTCATTGGGGCGTTTATCGCCGTGCAGATCGCGGTCTTCCTTCCGGTAGCCTTTGCCATTGCCGCCGCCGACCCGCTGATGGCGCAGGGGGAATACCAAGCAGCACTTGAGGCGTTTCTGTCCTCGGATGAGGGCCTGCTGCTGACCGTTCTGGCGGCGGCGCTGGCTGGCCTAACGACAGTGCTGATGAGCTTTAGCTGGCCCTGGTTATGGAATCGGGTTTCCAGGGGGCCGCGCTTTAATGCAGGCGACTGGCTGGCCTGGCGGCCCCCTGACCGGCTACCTCTCTGGCTCGTGCCGCTGGTTACGGTCCCCCTGCTGCTGACCGTCGCGTTTGGTGTCACGACGGTCTTCGGCGAATCCCAGGTGGACGAGCAGATATTGTTGTTCAGCAGCCCACTACTGCGCGTTGTCTCGGCCCTGGTGGTCAGCTTCATTGCGCCTCTGGCCGAGGAAGTGGTGTTTCGCGGTGCGCTGTACAACGCGCTCCTGTTGCCACGCGCCGCACATGGTCGGGGCTGGGAGCGGCACATTGTCGCTTTCGTTGTGACCAGCCTGGTCTTTGCGGCGATGCACTTCTTCGCGGGCTTCGACCGACTGGGGTCGATCCTGATGATCACCGTATTTTCCCTGTACCTGACCGCCCTACGAGCATACACCGGCTCCGTCCAGCCGAGCGTGGTAGCGCACATGGTGTGGAACATGATCGGGTCGGCAGCGCTCATCCTGGCAAACCTCACCGGAGCCACGCCCTGAGATCGCCCTTGTGGAAGGAACGATGATGCTGAGCCAGCCCGCATTTGAATCGCGCCGGTCGCCGGTGTATGCGATGCAGGGCATGGTTGCTTCGAGCCAGCCGTTGGCTTCACAAGCTGGGCTGGCTATTTTGATGGCGGGCGGCAACGCGGCGGATGCCGCGGTGGCCACTGCCGCTGCCCTGAACGTCACCGAGCCAACCAGCACGGGCCTGGGCGGGGATTGTTTTGCGCTGTTCTACGATAGCCAGACAGGCGAAGTGACCGCCCTGAACGGGTCGGGGCGTGCGCCCGCCGCGCTGACACTCGACCTGCTGCGCGAGCAGGCCTTTGACCGGCAGATGCCGCCCTTCCACGCCCATACCATCACCGTCCCGGGGGCGGCGGCGGGTTGGTGCGATCTGATCGAGCGACATGGATCGCTGCCGCTACGCGACCTCCTGGCGCCTGCAATCCGGCTGGCCGAAGAGGGCTTCCCGGTCGCTCCGCTGACCGCCCATGCGTGGGCACGCGGGGCGGAGTTACAGCTCCGCAATTCCGCAGGCGGTCAGGAGTTGCTGATTCAGGGGCGCGCGCCAAGGGCAGGAGAGGTGTTCCGCAACCCTACCTTAGCGCAGACCATGCGGGCGCTGGCGGAAGGCGGGAAGGATGCCTTTTACCGGGGTGACATCGCGCGGAATATTGTGGAGACGGTGCAGGCGCATGGTGGGGTGATGGCTGAGGATGATCTGGCCCTGCATACCTCGACCTGGGAGGAGCCGATCAGCACCCTCTACCGGGGAATCCGCATCTATGAATGCCCACCCAATGGTCAGGGCCTGGCGGCGCTGATCGCGCTCAACATCCTGGCGCAGCTTGATCTGCCGGATGACCCGCTTTCGGCAGAGCGGTTGCACCTAATCATCGAAGCGCTGCGGTTGGCCTTCGCCGATACGCTATGGTGGGTGGCTGATCCAGCCTTCTGCCACGCGCCGCTGGATAGGTTGCTGAGCGAGGCCTACGCCCGCGAGCGCGCCAGGCTGATCAACCCCCATCAGGCCACGCTGGATCAACAGCCGGGCGCGCTAACGATGGGGCCGGACACCGTGTACTTCAGCATTGTGGACGGGCAGGGGAATGCCTGCTCGTTCATCAACTCCAATTACTGGGGATTCGGGACTGGAATCGTGCCGCCCGGCACGGGCTTTTCGCTGCAGAACCGAGGCTGGGGCTTTGCGCTCGATCCCCACCATCCCAATGCCCTTGCGCCGCGCAAGCGCCCCTATCACACCATCATCCCTGGCATGGCTACCCGCGAATCGGATGGGTCGCTCTATGCCAGCTTGGGGGTGATGGGCGGTTTTATGCAACCACAGGGCCACGTCCAGGTGATCCTGGCGCTCGTCCTCGATGGCGCCGATCCCCAGGCCGCCCTGGACCGCCCTCGCGTGTACCTAGAGGAAGGCGCACCAGACGGCAGGGTGGCGCTTGAGGAGGGCATCCCTATACAGGTGATGGCACGGCTGGCGGCCCTGGGCCATCCGGTGCGCCCAGTCAGCGGGTATGACCGGGCGATCTTCGGGCGCGGGCAGATCATCACCCGCGACCCGACTAATGGCGTGCTGTGCGGGGGCAGCGATTCCCGCGCGGACGGTTGTGCGATAGGGTTCTAAGGGCGAGAACTGCCGGCGGCGCATGAGTAGCAGATTGAACTGATCTGATTCGGCTTCTCACTGGCAGTGTTTGGATGATCGTTGTCAAGGTTGAGCCGCGCTTCCCAATGCTGGATGGGCAGGCCATTTATACGGGTTGGTTTCTGGCTCTCTCTCCTCCGTATGGGCCAGCGCTGCGTGCTGCACTGGAGATCGCACCAGAGGCAATGGAAGCGACACCCCGCCTGATGCCCATCCGCGTCGGAGACAAGGGCACATTTAGAGTGTCACCCGTGGATGGAAGGGTGCTGGGTCTGGACCTGTTCGGTGTGCGACTGACGGCAATCGATATCCTCGATGCTCCCACGCCCGGCGCTCCGATCCAGGGAGGGATCGCCATTCCCCTGCACCTGCCCTATGACCCGGTCATCTTCGAGCAGGGCGCGGGCGAGGTGGAGAGCCGGGAGGTGGGCTTCCGGCATGTGGGCTACCGTGTGGCTGCGACACGTCAGGCAGACCGATTCCGGGTTCAGTTTGCGCGGGGCGGCCCAGCGGAACGGTATGTGCGGATTGCCACGTGTGCGGTGGCCGGTCTGAGCGACGAGAGCGCGCTGGTTGAGGTATGGTTGGAGAACGTGCAACGCACCCGAGAGCACAGTTGACATGGGAGGCCGCCTCCCCGCACTTCCCATCCAGGGAGGTTTGGGGTACATTAGGCGTATCGTCGGGGCCGGATTCGGGAGGGCTGGATGGTCACGTTGGCGCAGGTCATCAACGAGTTGATCTACCCGATCTATGAATGGCTAGGGATCACGCTACGCTTCGTTGGCACGCTGGGGGTGGGGGCTGTGGCGGGATCGGTGCTGCGCTATACGCTGCTGTACAAGTTTCGGATGCGCTTCTACGTGCCGCTGGTCTTCCTGGGCACGGCGGCGCTGTTTGGGCTGGCGGTGTATGGCCGGTGGAGTAGTCCCGGCGCAGTGGCCGGGCTTGGAGTGGGCCTGTTCGCCGGGTATGTTCTGCTAAAGCCGCCACAACCTCCTGCTGAGCAAGGTCAGGCCGAAGCCGATAACGCTTAGCGACCTACGTTTGAGAAGCACGCGCTTATGACGAAGCCTCCTGATGACGGCATACCATTGGATGATGTCCGGCCTGGTGATGAGTCGGGCAGTGATGAGCCGAAGATCGTCGAGCCGCCATTCGACCCTGAGACCGATACGCGCCCGCTCAAGCCGCTGCGCCCCTTGCAGCCCGGCACGGCTCCGGGGCTGCTGCGCCCCCGCCGCCGCCCGGCGACGATCCTCCATGAGGCCAGCTCAGCACCACCGCCTCGGCTGCCCCGCGTGGACTCGCCGGAGCCGGACGATACGAATCGTGTCCGGGCGGTTCCCAAGCTGGCGGAGCCGCCGGCCTGGCGGCTGATCCTGATCACCGCTGCCCGCAAGCCTTCCACCATCGGCCTAGATGTGCGCGAGACGCTGGTGATCGGGCGCGCTGACCCGGAGGGCAGCCAGAACCCTGACTTCGACCTAACGCCGCATCTAGCGCTGGAACACGGCGTATCGCGCCAGCACGCCGTCCTGATACCGACCGGCGAGGCGTTGTACCTGGTCGATCTGGATAGCACAAACGGCACGTGGATCAACGGCAGTTATCTTGAGCCGGGCCAGCGATATCCGCTGAACGTGGGGGATCGGGTCGAACTGGGGCTGCTCCGGCTGGTGGTCAAGTCGGTCGGGCCGTTGAGCCGGTCATAACAAGTAGCTACCTGCTTCCACAGCAAAGGCGCTTGCCCCCCTCTTCACAACGGGTACAATTTCAAAGCATGGCACTCGATCCACTCCTGATCCGCCAGGCCGCCGAGGTCCTGGCTGCGGCCCGCCTGCTGGCCGTATCAAGCGGGGCGGGGATGTCCAGGGAAAGCGGGTTGATGACCTTTCGTGAGGCCCAGACCGGGCTGTGGGCACAGTACGACCCTCAGCAGTTGGCGACGCCTCAGGCATTCCGCCGTGACCCTGACCTGGTGTGGTCGTGGTACATGATGCGCCTCCAGCGCGTCCGTGAGGCCCAACCCAACCCCGGGCACTACGCAGTGGCCGAATTGGAGCACCTTATACCGCAGGTCGTGGTGCTGACCCAGAACGTGGATGGGCTGCACGAGCGCGCAGGCAGCACGGACATCGTGGAGTTGCATGGCCGGCTGGGACGTTTCAAGTGCGGTACAGGATGTCAGGGGGAGCCAACACCAATTGACCTGGCAGTAATTGACCATGATGCGGAGCACGCGCCGCGTTGCCCCCAATGCGGCGATTATGTGCGGCCCGATGTGGTGTGGTTCGGAGAGAACTTGCCGCGGGGGGCGGTGGAGCGGGCCTTCCAGATAGCCGGGGCGTGTGATGTGATGCTGGTCGTCGGCACGTCGGGTATGGTGCAGCCGGCAGCCTCGCTCCCGGTCGCGGCGCGGCGGGCCGGGGCGACGGTGATCGAGGTCAACCCGGAACCCAGCCAGATCACGCCGCTGGCCGATGTTTTCTTACAGGGGCCGTCCGGCGAAGTGCTGCCTCAGATCGTCGCGGCTGTGTGGGCGCGCAGGGAACCATCCGCCTGAGGGTCTGCGCTGCCGGATCGCAACCTGGCCTCTCACTCACCGATCAGGGGAGGGGGGGATTATTATCTGGAAAGGAAAGCCATGAAGGCATCCTCCCGCCACGCAGTCGGCGCACTAATAGGCGGCGTTCTGGTGACATTGGCCCTGCTCAGCGGGTGCGCGTTGCCCTTCGGTGCAGCTTCGGCGGAGGCCACTTCTACTCTACCTCCCCCGGTGGTTGAGCCAGGGACGGTCACTGCAACCATGCCGTCGGGAGAGGTGACCGTGGCTACTGAAGCCCCTGTCACCCCACCGACAGTTGGGCCGCCGACCTCTACGCCCGTCCCACCAACCCCCTCCGTTGTGCCGACGGATGCGCCGCCGCGCACAGGCTCATTTGATGTTTACCTGGGCGCGCCCGACGAATCGGGCCGGCAGCTTCTGCGCTGGGTGGATTCGCGCACGGGTGAGAAGGTCACGGAGATCGCGATCCGCACCGACGATGGCCTGGCGACCCGCGCGGGCCAGTATGTCTACTTCTACGCGCCAGGCACGCGCGAGCCGCAGCGCGCCAACACGGCAGGCGTGGTCCAGCCAGTGAGCTTCGCTGCACCAACGCCTGGCGTGACTTACTACGAATTCCTGCCCAGCGCCACAGGCGACTTTATTGCCTGGTTGAGTGTGGGGGTGGATCGTGTCTTCACGATCCGTCTGGCGAGCGCGGACGGATCGAATGCACGGCAAGTTGGCGGCGATACGTTGTTGGCTGGCGAGACCGTCCACCTGATCCGCGTGGCCAACGATGGCAGGCGAGTCTTCTTCGACCGCCGCCCGTCGCAGATCACGTACCAGACCATCTTTAACCCGCGCTACGATCTGTACGTGCTGGATGGGATCACCGGCCAGGTGGCGCGCCTGCCCGGCGAACCTGCCTGCGGTGAGGCTCGGCTGTGCGATGCCCATATCTCTTCGGATGGGTCGGTGCTGGTGCGGACGCTCCCTCCCTCAGCGGCCTACCAGCAACCTGTCGTGGTCACCAATCTGATCAGTGGCTACCCACTGGCACGATTTGCGCCGGAGGGTATCCCGGCAGGGGCGGCGTTTGAGATCGGCTATCCGTTCCTGACACCCGGCGGCGAATTGATATTCGTCGAATCGTATGGGCCGCCGCAGCTTGAGCGATTTGTGCTGGTGTGGGGGAATATCGTCACCGGAGAGCAGCGGGTGGTCGCCGAACTGGGGTACGACCGGCATCGTCCATTGGGCTGGGCAGCGGATGGGGTCACCCTGCTGACTACCCGTGAGCCAGATTATTATGATACTTGGCAGATCAACATCGAGAGCGGCGCCATGCGGCAGATCGCCGCGATGATGTTCCTGGGGCATATCGAGCAGCCGCCGTCTGTGCCGTGAGGGCCTGGCGTGTCAGCCCATCGGTGCTCTGGGATAGGAAGCGTGGGGTAGCATGGCCATTTCCCAGAACGTGCTTCGCAGGTTACGCATTCACGTACCGCCATGGGCCAGCCTCGCCCATCCGATCTACCGGTTGGAGGTACAGCGGCGGCTCCAAAACCGCTCGCTGCTGGCACTGCGGCTGGGCTGCGTGCCGTCGGTTTTCGCCGCTACCAGCCTGGGGCTGATCGCCGTTGGGGTGACGGTGTTCATGAGCCAGTTCACCTGGGCTGTCACGTGGCAAGATTACGCCACCTCGATCCCGCTGATGCTCGGCTGGGCCGGAGGCACGATGCTGCTGATCCAGGTGGGGGCAGGAGCGATTGCCAACATCCTGACCATTGCCCAGGCAGCGCCGTTGATCAGCGGTGAGGTCGAGCTGCAAAGCTGGGGTCTGCTACGCACCACGACCCTCACGCTGCGCGAGATCTTCTTTGCCAAGTACGCCGCTGCTCTGAGCCAGCTCCGTGCTCCTTTGTTCGGTTTGATGGTGTTGCGGCTCGCCAGCACGGTGACGGGGCTGTTGCTGTTCGCCTACGTGATATTGCGCGATACCTTCTACTATATGTACCCGGAGGATTGGCGGCTGTTCTGGCAACAGGCGCGCTGGTTTCCGCCCCTGATCGCCATCGCCGCCGCCCTCGTCTTCTATCTCAGCCAGCCTGTGGTCCAGTGGCTGCTGAGTGGGGCCATCGGTCTGCTGGCCTCCGCCTACGCACCAACGCGGGGACAGGCCATCGCCGCCGGGCTGGTCGGTCGGCTGGCGCTGTGGGTGGCCACTATCCTGGTGAATGTGGGCTGCATCTATCTGCTGAGCTATGCCTATTCCCAGTGGGTGGGCGGTTACTATCTTATCTCCTCCGGCCTTCAAGCCGGGCCCAGCCCCGGCCCTCTTGAGATCAATTGGGTCACCAGCCTCACCATTGCGGGCTACATGGTTGCTGTGCTGGCTTCGCAGATCGGGATTACACTGCTGGTGCTGGGCCTGGCGCAGCGGCGCACCCGGCTGCTTGGTGGGGCGGCTCGATGAGCACCCCTGTTCCGGCGGTTCAGGTTCGGAAGGAAGGGATTGCAGTGCGCGCCCCCTGGCGACGATGGTCGGCGCGGCGGTGGCGGCGGGCGGTCAACATGGGCTGTGTGCCGCTGACTCTGCTGTGCAGCGCCGGGGTGAGCGCAGCGATCTCGTTGGCTGCCTTTAACCGCCCGCCCGGCTGGGTGCTGAACACGCGGGAGTGGATGATTGCCGGAAGGCTGGGAGTGAGCGCGGCTGTCCTGATCGGGGTGCAGGCCATGCTTGCGTGGGGGATCGGGCTGGCGGCGGCGCGCGGAGGAGCGCTGGCTGCCAGAGGCTACGGTGGTAACCTCCACCATCGCCTCCGCATTGCCCGCCGTCGCCTGGTCGTCCCGACCATCGCCCTGGTCATGGTGCGGGTGGGCGTGTTGGGTGTGATCGGGCTGGCGGCTATCTTCGCTTATCTGCCCTGGGGAGGGATGAGTATCGCAACGGGACTGCCAGCCCTACTGCGACCTGCATCGGGCTATGGGCTATTCGTGCTGGCGGCGGTGGTGCTGGCCATCCCGCACTGGCTGATCGGCCCGTTCCTCCGCCTGCGCTACAGCGTGGGGCTGGGCGCGTTGGCTGGAACCTGGGCTAAACATGAGGCTGATCGAGTTGCGCTGGCGTTCAGCGCGCTGCTGGGAGCGGGTCTGGCTGGCGTGCTGGCGCTGCTGTGGGGCTGGTCGAGCGGGCTGCTCGTGCTCCTGACGCTGGTGAATCCTTCATCCTACCGATCAGCCATGACCTTGCCCAATCCCTATGGGGCCTTACCGCCATTTCAAGCTGCGCTGCCATTTGCGGTGGGCATCTTCACGCTCGTGTACGCCGCCGGGCAACTGGTGCTGGCGGAGACTTGTTTCCTGATGGCCCGGCGACGGCTGGCCCGGCGGCGAATCGGGCAAACGCCACCCCCACCAGGTGGTGGCGAGCGCGGGGGTGACCCAACGGCCCCGGCTCGGCCTAGCGCATCAGGTTAAGCAGCGGGCTGGTGAAGCTGTTGATAGCCAGCGAGAGATGGGCATCGTGGCGTAACCGCCCGGTGCGGGTGCTGTAAACCCACAGCACGGAGTTCACTGGCGCAGGGGAAGACAAGCTGCGAAGCTGGCGGAATAGGCCCCTCGGGGTGGCACGCTGGGCTAGCGCGGCTTCGCGGGCGCGCGCCAGCAGTATCTGCCGACCGTACTCTGGGGGCTGGTGGCCGGCCACGCGCTGTTCCAATGCCAGACGGATCATCCGGTCGAGTTGCTCGCCGGGTGTTAGTTGCCTGGGTGGGTTCCGGGGGGCGTCAGACATTCGGGTGCGCTCGAAATGACCCATCTTCTCATGCGGGGGGCGGCCCCGGGTATTCCCTGGCGCTTCTCGCATGAGTGCGACCTGCCCTTCAACTACATTATAGCACCATTCTTTAGGAATCGACCTGTTAAGTCGGCGCGGGGTTCAGCCCGCCGTTCGACGAGTGGGATGTGGAAGGCCGGTGCTGCGCACGCCCCGATGTGGGCGGGCCTGTTGGTATGTGTATAATCGGGCCGCTTTGTCGCGGCCTCTCCTGATCATGCTGGCAGGGGAGGGCGTGGACACAGGCCCCGTGCCTGCCAGATCGATCCAGAGCTGAGGAGTCGGTGTGCGTATCTTCATTACCGGTCATCTTGGACAACTGGGGACAGCGTTGCGTACCGCGCTGGCCGATCACCAGGTGGAAGGGGCGAGTTTCCCCGCCTGGGATATGACTGACTGGCAGCAGGTGATGGATCGTTTCAGCGCCTTCCGCCCCGATGTGGTGATCCACACCGCTGCGCTGACCGATGTGGATTACTGTGCCCAGAATCCCCAGGAGGCGGTGCGGGTCAATGGGGTGGGGACGTACAACGTGGCGGTGGGCTGCCGTGCGGTGGATGCTTGGTTGGTGGCGATCAGCACCAACGAGGTGTTTGATGGGCGCGCCGCGCGCCCTTATCAGGAGTACGATCTCCGCAATCCGATTAACCCGTATGGCTATTCCAAGTTCGTCGCAGAGCAGGTCGTCGAACGCTACGCCCCCCGCTATATGCTTGTACGGACGGCATGGCTATTTGCACCGGGCGGCAGCAATTTCATCCATAAGATTCTGGCCCGTGCCCGGTCGGGAGAGCCGCTGAAGGTAGTGACGGACGAGGTCGGCTCGCCGACCTACGTAACCGATCTGGCTGAGGCCATCGCCCGGTTGATCGCCCTCGAACGACCCGGAATCTACCATCTGGTCAACGCGGGCGAATGCTCGCGCTACGATCTGGCGCGGGCGATCCTGCGGCTGTCCGGGCTGGACGATGTGCCTGTCAAACCGATCAGTCTGGCGGATTTTCCCCGGCCCTCAACGCCACCGCCGTATACCCCGCTGGCGAACACCTTTGCCGCGGCGGCAGGGGTGACGCTCCGGCCCTGGGAGGAGGCGCTGGCAGCCTACCTGACGGAGTCGAGTGCTTGAACCGGCCTCTCGTCTCAGTGGTGATCCCCAACTGGAATGGCGTTGCCCATCTGCCAACGTGCCTGGATGCCCTGCGGGCGCAGACCTACCCCCGCGTGGAGATCATCGTCGTCGATAACGCTTCAGCGGATGGCTCGCGGGAGCTTTTGATGGAGCGTTACCCCGATGTGCGCGTGATTGCTTTGCCGCGCAATCGTGGCTTCACCGGGGCGTGCAATGCCGGGATCGAGGCAACCCAGGGCGAGATCGTCACCCTGCTGAACAACGACACCCAGGCAGCACCCACCTGGATCGAGGAAGTGGTGGCTGTCTTCGACCGCCACCCGGAGGCGGGGAGCGTCGCCAGCAAGATGCTGCTGTTCGACCGGCGCGATAGGCTGCACACGGCGGGGGACTTCTATCGCATCGACGGGCTGCCGGGCAATCGCGGTGTGTGGCAACCGGACGGTCCGGAGTACAACCGCGAGGAACCCGTCTTCAGCGCGTGCGGCGGATCGGCAGCCTACCGGCGGGCGATGCTCGACCAGGTGGGTGTGCTAGACGATGATTTCTTCTTTTCCTGCGAGGATGTGGACCTCGGCTGGCGGGCACAGCTTGCCGGGTGGACGTGCATCTACGCCCCGCAGGCGGTGGTTTACCATCACCTCGCGGCCACCGGTGGCGGCCCGACGGCCAGCTTCTACGATGGCCGCAACACGATCTGGGTCATCGCCAAGAACTACCCCGGCCCGCTGCTGCGCCAGCATTGGCCGGAGATCGTCCAGGCGCAGGGACGGCGAGCCTGGGCCGCGATCCGTGCATGGCGGGGAGCGGCGGCGCGGGCTACGCTGCGGGGGATGATCGCCGGGTTGTTGGGCCTTCCCCGGATGCTGCGGAAGCGGCGGGCGATCCAGGCAGGGCGAGCGGTGAGCATAGGTTACCTTGAGTCGATCCTGACGCCACCGCCGGTGCGTCCACGCTCCGACACGGGCAAGCAAACATAGACTCGTAGAATAGACGATCCTGCGGCAAAATCTGTCCGCGCCCGCCCCAGGGCGGGGGTAGCCATCCTATCAGGAACAGCATCGTTTATGATCGATCCGGCACGAACGCCGCTGTTGTCAATCATCATCCCGGCGTACAACGAAGAAAGCCGCCTTCCCGAAAGCCTCGAACAGGTTGTGCAGTTTGTGGCGACCCAGAGCTACCCTATTGAGGTCATCGTCGTCAACAATAACTCGCGGGATCGGACGGGCGAGATCGCTGAGCAGTTTGCGCAGCAGCACCCATTCGCCCGCGCTCTGCACGAGCCGCGTCAGGGCAAGGGCGCTGCCGTCCGCGCGGGAATGTTAGCCGCCAGCGGCTACTATCTAATGTTCTGCGATGCCGATTTCTCCATGCCGGTGGAGGAGGTGAGCAAGTTCGTGCCGCCCCATATCGATGGTTATGACGTGGCGATTGCCAGCCGCGAGATTCCCGGTTCGCGGAGGGTCGGCGAGCCAGAGTATCGCCACCTGATGGGTCGGGTGTTTAACCTGATCGTGCGTCTGCTGGCGATCCCGCGCATCCAGGATACGCAGTGCGGGTTCAAGGCGTTCCGGCGCGAGGTGGCTCAGGATGTGTTCGCCCGGCAGACCATTGACGGTTGGGGGTTCGATGTGGAGGTGTTGTTCATCGCGCTGCGACATGGGTATGCGCTGGTTGAAGTGCCCGTCACATGGTATTACAAGGCACAGAGCCGGGTCAGCCCGATCCGCGACTCGGTCAAGATGGTGCTGGAAATCCTGAAGGTGCGGCTCAATGCCTGGCGGGGAGTGTATGAACAGGAACCAGACACTCCCGGCTCCCCTCTTCGCCGTGCAGAGCAGGGGGAGCCAAACTCAGGGCGCGACCCATGATCAACCCTCATCTGGAATACGAACGCGCGCTGGTGGCGCGGGGATATACGCGCATCGCCGGCCTGGATGAGGCGGGGCGCGGCGCGTGGGCCGGGCCGGTTGTGGCCGGGGCAGCTATCCTGCCGCTGGATCGAGCCGACCTGCTGGCTGCGCTAGGCGGGGTGCGCGATAGCAAGCTATGCACGCCGAATCAACGAGAGGCCCATTTTGGCACCATCTGCACCGTTGCGCTGGCGACGGCTGTTGGGGTCGCCTCTGCTGAGGAAGTGGACAGGATGGGCATCGCTGCCGCGACGCGGCTCGCCATGCGCCGGGCGGTCAAGGCGCTGGCCGTCCCCGCCGAGGCACTGCTGATCGACTGGCTGCGGTTGCGTGAGGTTCGGCTTCCCCAGCAGGCAATCTGTAAAGGGGATCAGGTCTCGTTGAGTGTTGCAGCAGCCAGCATCGTGGCAAAGGTGGCGCGCGACCGGTTGATGGTCAGCCTGGACGCGAAGTATCCTGGCTATGGTTTTGCCCGCCATAAGGGTTACGGGACGGCAGCCCATCGCGCGGCGTTGCGGGAGCGCGGCCCGTGCGCCATCCATCGCCGCAGTTTTGCGCCTGTTGCCGCCCGCCTGATCGTGGAGGCCGAGCGTGCCATCTGTGGCCCTCGTCCATGACTGGCTGAACCAGATCGGCGGCGCCGAGGCGGTGCTGGAATCGCTGGTTGAACTCTACGCCGGTGCGCCCGTGTACACGTCGATATATGCCCCGGACCGGATGCCGGAGGCGTACCAGGCGTGGGACATCCGCACGACATGGATGGATCGGTTGCCGGGAATCCATGCCCATCACCAGCCGTACCTGCCGCTCTATCCACTGGCCTTCCAGAATCTGGACTTGAGCGGCTACGAGATCGTCCTCTCCAACAAGAGCGGCTTCTGCCACGGTGTCCATGCGGGGGGCGCGCTGCATGTCTGTTACTGCCTGGCGCCGACGCGCTACGTGTGGCAGTTCGCGGAGTATGTGGCGCGGGAGCGGCTCTCCAACCGCGCGGCGATGATCCTCCGCCCCGTGATCGCACGGCTGCGGAAGTGGGATTACGACGCCGCACAGCGCGTGGATCATTTCATCGCCATCTCAACGGAGATCAGAGAGCGGATCGCCCGCTTTTACCGGCGGGATTCGGTGGTCATCTATCCGCCGGTGGATACGGATCGGTACGCGCCCGCTGACTGGGTAGATGACTACTTTCTGGTCGTGTCGCGTTTAATCCCCTACAAGCGGGTCGATTTGGCAGTGCAGGCATGTACGCGGCTCGGCGTGCGGCTGCTGGTCGCCGGGGATGGGCGCGACCGCGCACGGCTGGAATCACTAGCCGGGCCGACGGTCGAGTTCCTGGGCCGTGTGCCCGACGCGGATTTGCCAGACCTGATGGCCCGCTGCAAAGCGTTTCTCTTTCCCGGCCTGGAGGATTTCGGGATCGCCCCCGTCGAGGCCCAGGCGGCAGGCCGCCCCGTGATCGCCTTCCGAGGTGGCGGGTCGCTGGATACAGTGATCGAGGGAGAGACCGGTCTGTTCTTCGACGCGCAGACGGTCGAGAGCCTGTGCGACGCGATCCGGCGCTTCGAGGGGATGGCATTCAGCCCAGCGAAGTGCCGCACTAACGCACAACGGTTCGATGCCTCCGTGTTCCGGCGGGAACTGGCGGGCTTCGTCGAAGCACGGTACGATGAGCGCCGGAAGAAGAGGGTTCACTGACAGGGGTGACTCAATGGAACTGAGGCAACTATGGAAGATCGCGCGGCGGCGCTGGTGGCTGATCCTGTTGCCCAGCCTCGTGGCGCTGGCCTACGCGAGCTATCTGACCCTCAGAATGCCGCCGGTTGGTGGGTATTCCACCAGCATCCGGTTTACCGCTGCACAGCCCCCGGATAGGGGGAGGCGCAGCTATGAGGACAGCAGTTACTACCCCTGGCTGGCCTCGGAGTATGTGGTCAACGCGCTGACGGATTGGGTGAAGACCAGCACCTTTTCAGAGGAGGTCAGTGCACAGTTGGCCGCACAGGGCGTCGAGATTCCCGCCGGGGCGCTACAAGGAGCTGTCATCTCTGATAATGAGCGCAGCGTCATGGTGCTGACCCTCAACTGGCGTGACGCCGACCAGCTTGCGGACATCGCGGGTGCAGCCACGACGGTGCTCCAGGATCGCAGCGGGACATACTTCCCGCAGATCGGGGCAGGGGGGCTGGAGGTGGTGGCGCTGGACGATCCGACCGTCGTGCCTGTGCCGCCACCGCTGAGCGCCCGGCTCAACCCGCTGATCCGGTTCGGGCTGGGCGTGGCAGCGGGTGTCGGGCTGGCGTTTTTGGTGGAATACCTTGACCCGTCCCTGCGTGAGCGGGCGGAGGTCGAGGCAATGGGATTAGCTGTGCTGGCGGAAATCCCGCCGCAGAGCGGGCGGCAGTGAGGTAATCGGAGGGTTTCGGAATGCAGCTCCAGACCTATGCGCGTATTCTATGGCGGCGTGGCTGGATCATGCTGGCGCTGGCAGTGATCGCGGCGGTGGCGGCATTTGCATTCAGCGCCATCAAGGAAGAACGCGATCCTGTCTACAAGTCTACCATCCTGATCCTTGTCCAGCCTGCACGGACGGATTTTGGGCAGGCGCAGGCAGCCAAGACCCTGCTGCGTTCCTACGTGGCGTGGATGGATAGCAACTATCGTGCCGCCGACGTGATCGATGTGCTGCAACTTGACATGCTCCCAGAGGAGCTGCGAAGTGACGTGACCATTGCCAGCGACGACTCGCGGTTGGTGATCCAGATCGATGTCGAAAATGGCAACGGTGATGTCGCCAATGACATCGCCCGCACTTGGGCCGATCTGTTCATCCAATGGCGCAACGAGGAAAACCAGAAAGTCCGGCGCGAGGATCGCATTGATGCACAGATCATTGACGACCCGCGCTACGTGCTTGATCGGCCCAATACCAAGATCAACACGGCGGCAGGCGGGATTCTGGGTTTCCTGGTTGGAATGGGGATCGTGTTTGTATTAGAGTACCTGGAGTCAGGAGTGATCCGGTCGAGGGAGGATGTGGATCGGTTCTTGGCGATGCCAGTGCTCGGCGCGATCCCGCCGGCGGAGCATTAGCCCCTGACGGCGTCAAGCCAGCCCACGAGTTGCTCGGTAGCATAGAGGGGGCAGAGCGTATGGGTACGATAGACCACAAGAAAACCTTGGCTCACCTGTATGGCCCATCGGACAAACAGGTATCAGTGGTGGATGTACCGCCGATGAACTTCCTGATGGTCGATGGGGTGGGCGATCCGAACACCGCGCCAGCTTACCAGGCTGCCATGGTGACGCTGTACTCGGTGGCATTCACCCTCAAGTTCCTGCTGAAGAAGCGCGGCGAGATGGACTACACCGTCATGCCACTGGAAGGGTTGTGGTGGGTAGGTGACCTGACTCGATTCGAGTACGACTCTGACAAGGATAGCTGGCACTGGACATCCATGATCATGCAGCCGGATGAGGTGTCGCAGGCGCACGTTGAGGAAGCAGTGAAGGGGGCCGCGCGCAAGAAGGAGTTGCCCGCTCTGAGCGCCCTGCGTTTTGAGCGCTTCCACGAGGGGTTGTCGGCTCAGATCATGCACCGGGGGCCATACTCGGCGGAGAAGCCAACCATTGACCGCCTGCACGCCTACATTGATGACAACGGTTACATCCCGCGCGGCAGGCATCACGAGATCTACCTGGGCGATCCGCGCCGCACTGCCCCGGAGAAGCTCAGGACAGTGATCCGGCAGCCAATTGAGAAAGCAGTTAGCGATTAGCTATCGGCCAGTCGCTATCCGCCCAAGCGACTTAAGAGAGGAACGATGGCACAAGCGAACCTGGTTACCCTGACCCATCCCCGCTCGCCTGCCAGCGAGGCATATCGAACGTTGCGGACGAACCTGATCTTCTCTGGGTTGCGGGAGCCGCTGCATACCTTGGTGGTCACCAGCCCGGCCCCGGAAGAGGGAAAGAGCACGGCATTGGCAAACCTCGCCGTGACGCTGGCTCAAGGTGGCAAGAAGACGATTCTCGTTGATTGCGACCTGCGGCGACCCAACCAGCACGATCTATGGGGAATTGCGCGCGAGCCGGGGTTGACGACAATGGTGTTAGAAGGACTCAAGGAACCACCATTGATTGATGTGGGGGTGGAAAACCTCAAAGTGCTCACCAGCGGGCCGCTGCCCTCCAACCCTGCCGACCTGCTCGGCTCGCCCCGCATGGACGAGATCGTGGGGCAGCTCAAGAAAAGGGCCGATATGGTGCTGTTCGATGCGCCGCCCGTGATCGCCGTCACCGATGCGACGCTGCTGGCGGCCAAGTTGGACGGGGTGCTGCTGGTGCTGCGGGCACGTAGCACGCGGCGTGACCATGCTGAACGGGCTAAAGAACTGCTGGAGCGAGTCGGCGTGCGGATCGTGGGCACGGTGCTGACCAATGCCCAGGTGGACGTGCAGTTGGGCGGGTATTATGGCTAGGAACGCAGAGGGTAACTCGGCAAGGGGGCAGACAGACGGGTCTGCCTCTGCCATCTTATGAAGATGGGGCTTATGCAGTTGAAAGGCCAGGGAAGGTAAGGGGGCTTCGAGCCTCTGGTCAGGGGGCCAACTGCGTAACTCCTGGAAGAATGAGGACAGGAGCACACGAACATGGTCGCGTCACTGACGCACACACGGCTGCACCGGCTGGATGAGATCACGCTCAAGAAATTACGCGCCTTGGATCGGCGGCGAACGGCGGTGCTCCTGCCGGTTGGGATGGTTGAAGAGCACGGCGAGCACCTGCCGCTCGGCACGGATAACTATGCAGTCGAGGCGCTGGCGCTGGCGGCGGCTTCGTGGCTGCTGGAAAACGACCGGGGGCTTCATGTGCTGCTGCTTCCGATGCTGCCCTTCGGTACCGATCCAGTGGACTCTCGGCGCGAAGAACTGTTCCGGGGCGCCGGCAGTGTGTGGATCAGCGCGGCGACGCTCAAGGCCCTGGTGGCGGATATTGCGGAACATCTGATCCGGTATGGGTTCGGGTATATCTTCCCGCTCAGCTTTCATGGCGGGGCAGGCCAACACGTGGCGCTGGACGAGTTGTGTGCCGAGATGCGCCAGCGCCATCCTGGCCTGGTGATGTATGAAGCGTGCGGGTACGTCATGGCCGGGGCTGCGCTCGATGTGACGCCCGGCCTGGCGACCCTGCTGGGCCGCCCTCTTACCACCCAGGAGGAAGTCGCGCTAAAGGGCAGCATCCACGCTTCGATGTTCGAAACGTCCTTGATGTTGCATCTGCGCCCGGAGCTGGTCGATCCCATGTACCGGACGCTCCGCACGTTGGAATGGCATCAGATGTACAACATGCAGGACTGGCCGGGATACGTAGGAGCAGGGCCATCCCATGCCGATGCGGAGGTCGGCGCGGCGATGCTGCGTTGGCGTGGGGTGCGGGCCGGGGCGCTGATCCGCCGGGCCATGGATGGCGAAGACCTCTCTCGCCTGCCGCGCCACCCGGTATGGCTCTCGGATAGCGAAGAGCCGGAGTCGGTTAGCGAGGCGCCACGCGAAGGCGAGCTGGCAGCCGCCCGCGATCCGTTTGTCGACTCCAAGCCGGCGATGTTGATCTCAAGGGAGCAGTTAGCGCAGATTCGGGCAGAGGCGTTGGGCGCAGGGGCTTCGAGCGAAGAGGCCGCGCCCGCCTCAGGAAGCGCTGATATGGATGCTGAGGCGACTCGGCCCTCATCCTCGTCAAGGACGCCTCCCCACTCCCCACCGCCGGACGCGCCGCGTCAGCCGGACCAGCAGGAGGACGCGCCTTAGACAAGCCATGTATGAGATTGATCGACGAATGCACGAAGGCCACTCATTCAGGCGACCAATTCGCGCCGCTCGTGTCGTTCGTGGGCTTCCATTCTGTACATTGATGGGGAGACGCGCATGAAGGGACTGATCCTGTCCGGGGGAAAAGGCACCCGCCTGTACCCGCTCACCTACACCCGCGCCAAGCAGTTGATCCCAGTGGCGAACAAGCCCGTGCTGATCCGGGTTATCGAGTGCATCCGCGATGCAGGGATCAGCGAGATCGGGATCGTGATCGGGGACACGGGGCCGGAGATTCGAGAGGCGGTCGGTGACGGCGGCAGATGGGGTGTGCATGTCGAGTACATCCCGCAGGAGGCGCCGCTGGGGCTGGCGCACGCGGTCAAGGTGTCGCGCGATTTTCTGGGCGATGAGCGATTCGTGATGTTCCTGGGCGATAATGTCATTCAAGGCGGGATCGGCCTCCTCATCCAACAGTTTGCATCGAGTGACTGGAACGGCCAGATCGTACTGAAGGAGGTGCCCGACCCGGAGCACTTTGGCGTGGCGGAACTCAACGGTGACGGCCAGATCAGACGGCTGATCGAGAAGCCCAAGGAGCCTTCCTCCAACCTGGCGTTGGTTGGTATTTACATGTTTGACTCCCACGTGTTTGAGGCGGTGGAGGCGATCCAGCCCTCCTGGCGCGGCGAACTGGAGATCACGGATGCAATCCAGTGGCTTGTGTCAAACGGGTATCGGGTTTTCCCGTATGTCCATAAAGGCTGGTGGATTGATACCGGGAAACCCACCGATATGCTGGAAGCGAACTCGTACGTGCTGGAGGAGCTTCCACCCTATATTGCTGGCACGGTGGATGAGGCATCGCAGGTGGACGCACGGGTGACGGTGCAGGAGGGCGCGCAGATCATCAACAGCGTCGTGCGCGGCCCCTCCATCATCGGTGAACGAACGGTGATCAAAGATAGCTTCGTGGGGCCGTACACGAGCATTTACCACGATGTGACCATAGAGGGCAGCGAGCTGGCACGCTGTATCGTGCTGGAGCACAGTCGCATTCTGCACCTACCCATCCGCATCGAAGATAGTCTGATCGGGCGTTACGCCACGCTCAAGTACGACCAACGCAAACCGCGCTCGCTCAAGATGAACCTGGGCGACCACAGCCGGCTGTGGTGGCCCTAGATCCTCATCCCTCGATCTTGTGCGGAAGGCTGGGCTACTGGCGTTGTAACTTTTCCCAGGCAAGGCCGCCGTATGGCATCAGATCGGGCGGAACATCCTGACCGGCGGTACGTAGCTGGTGGCGTCTGCAGCGCTGGAAATCACCCTGGCAGTACATATCCATGTACACCTTCTGCGCGTACCGCTTGAACTGGGCGAAGATCGGACACTTTTCCAGATAGGGGCAGTCGCGATCAGCCATCGTGGTTCAAACCTTCGCTCATCCTCCCTTATTGTTCTTCTTATCACAAGTATATAGCCTTTTTCCGCCCTGGCCCCATTCTGTAACCTATTTGTAGCATTACAATGGATGCAGCAGGTGTTATGAGCATGGGGGGCAGCCCAGGCAGGCCCGGCGACCGCTTGACTGCGTGTGGGTGGCATCTGTGCTACAATCGTTGGCGCAATCGAATAATAGTGATGGGGGAGGTCAACGGTGACAGCCAGAGGGGCGCTGAGGAGCATCGTTCAGCGCCTGATCGAGAATCTCAGCCAGCCCACTGAGGGTGGAGAGAATAAGCTGCTGTTGATCCGGCAACTGCGGAGTTCCAGCAGTTGGGCTGCCCTGCGCGCTGTCGAGCGCCTGCGCGCTATTGGCGCGTTGGAGGATGGGTCACTCCACCAGGCTTTGCTGGTCAGCGCAAACCTCGCCAACGCCGACCTGCACCGGGCAAGCCTGAATCACGCTAACCTTCAGGAAGCCGATCTGCGGGGAGCCGACCTTCAGGAGGCGCGGCTCAGCGGCGTAGATTTGCTGGGTGCGGACCTGAGTGGGGCCAACCTCCGCCGCGCCGACCTCAGCTCCGCTAACCTGTTCCGTGCCAGACTGGTTGGGGCCAATCTCCAGGAGACCTTTCTCTTTCAGGTCGATCTGCGCGGGGCGGACTTCCGCGACGCCGATCTGCAGGGCGCGCGGATCAGCACCGCCCGCCTGGATGGCTGCAACATCACGCTGACCCAGCTTGTCGTGGCCGGAATGCTGTGCGGAACCATCATGCCGGATGGCCGGCGTTACGATGGGCGCTTCAATTTGCCCGGCGATATCCAGTTTGCCCGGTTCCTGGACCTGGAATTGGACGCCAACGATCCGGTTGCGATGGCGGGGTTTTACGATGTATCGGTGGAAGAATACCAGCGCGGGCAAAAGTGGGCGCTGGAATTCCTGCGGACGTTGCGCGAGCCAACGGCTAATCCCCTTGAGGATGACCTGCGATCTGTGGAGGTATGAACAACCGCCTTCCTCCTGGGCCTAGCCAGCCTGCTGATCAGCCACTGCTTGCTGTTCTTCCCAGGCTTCATGGGTGGTGAGCGAACCCCCCACTATATCCCATTCCATCAGACGGTGGGCCTCATCGAAGCGGAATGTGGCCTCTGCGCGTGCGAAGGTGCGTGGTCCTAAAATTTGCTTCCGGCTGACGAATCCACCCCGCCCATAGTCCGGGTTAAGCTCCTGGGATGGCGCGATCCGCAAGCGAACGATCTCGCCGGTCTTGTCCAGCCTGACGTAGAAGTAGAGACCCTCATCCTGGTTTGCGGTGGATGAGCCAGATAACAGTCCCCGCAACCGGTGCAATATCCCCATCATCCGCTCCGCGATTCCAAAAACGGGCGCCGCTCGCTAAGCATCTCGTGCCACATAGAGTAACGCGAGGGGCGCTCCCGCGCCAGCGCCTCCTGAGAATTGCTACGATTCATGGCAAATATCATAGATTATGGGTATAGAATGTTCTCTTGACACTTTACAGATAACCGGCTATTATATCTACTATCCTAACTAAATATGCATAAAACTATGTATTTCTTAGGGCGGTCGTCAGCCATCCGCCCGATGTGCGTAACGGGAGGATGTCTATGCCACCCGAGTCCCGGCCACAACGCGGGCTTAAATCTCCCAAGATGCCGCCCCATTCCACTTTCTACGACACCGTTCTGCCGATCCTGCTCGTGGTGCTTGGCATAGTCATGCTGGGCTTGATCGTCTTCGCCATAGGTGTTCTGGCGGGCATCATCCCCTGGCGCTAGGCTTCCGTTCTCTCTCATCTGCCTGGAGACCTGCTGATGTCACTGAACAACATTCTTCCCTTCGTGTCCACCCTCATCATGCTCGTATTCACAGGGTCAGTATTGCAGCGTTATGTGGTGCGCCGCAACCCTGCTTTTCTGTTCTGGGGTATTGGCCTGGCGATGTTTGGATCGGGGAGTTTCGCCGAGGCTTATCTGGCCCTAGCATGGAGTCCGGTGATCTTCTTCATCTGGTATCTGTTCGGGGCGGCGCTCAATGCGGCCTGGCTGGGGCATGGTACGTTGTACCTGCTGGTGAAGAAGCGCTGGGTACACGCCGTGACTGCTGTTCTGGTGCTAGGTAGCTTGGTCGCGGGGGCGCTTATGCTCACCACGCCGCTGGACGGCGGAGCTTACCGCGCGGGGCTGGCGATCAGCCAGCAGTACCGCGAGATCATGCCGCCCGGCGCGCCGGTTCGCATGACCACTCCTTTCTTCAACATCTATGGGCTGCTGACGCTGGTCGGTGGCGCGATCTACTCCGCGTTTCTGTTCTGGCGTAAGCGCGTATTGCCCAATCGGGTGATTGGCAACGTTCTGATCGCGACGGGGGCGCTGTCCATTGGCTTTGCAAGTTCCCTGACGCGCCTGGGGATCGGTGAGTACCTGTATCTCGGCGAGCTGATGGCGGCGATTCTCATGTACAGTGGCTTCCGCCTGGCTTCCGGCCCACGCTCTGAGCCGGTTCCGGCTACCGAGCCGGCTGCGGCGACGACAACATCGCGCTGAGAGCGCGCCGGGCGAGAATCGGGCATGAGTATGGAGCTGAGTGAGCAGCGGGATGTGACCATGTGGCGCAAGCGATTGCAATTGGGGCTGATCCATACAGCGGTGGCGATCACGCTGGTGCCGTTCACCAGCACGCTGAACCGAGTCATGATCTATGAGATGGGCCTCGCCGCCACGGTGGTGACCCTTCTGGTGGCGCTGCCTTACTTCTTCTCGCCGATCCAGGTGGCGATTGGTTCCTATGCGGACCGCCACCCTGTGGCAGGGTGGCGGCGCACGCCGTATATCTTGTTGGGGTTGCTGATGTGCGTGGGCGGGGCGTTCCTTGCTCCCCAGGCGGTGCGGGTGGTGGAGGCACAGGGTTGGACGGCGCTAGCCCTGGCGCTGAGTGCCGCTGCCTTTGGCGCGTGGGGGATGGGCTACAACTTTGCTGCCGTCTCCTACCTCTCACTGGCCTCCGAAATAGACGAACAGGGCCGCAGCCGCACGATCTCGACCATGTTCTTCATGATGATCATCGGCATCATCCTCACAGCGGCGGCAGTGGGGCACATGGTCGATCCCTACTCGCTTGACGCGCTGCGCCGGGCATTCTGGGCAGTGGGCAGCGCGGCGCTAGTCATTGGCCTGATCGGCCTGTTGGCGCTAGAGCCTCGCGCTGAATTGCTGGGGGCTACCGAGGAACGGCATAGCTGGCAGCAGATGCTGTCGACCGTGTGGAGCAACCCCCAGGCGCGGTTGTTCTTTGTCTACCTGGTTGTGCTGCTGGCAGCATTGTTAGGTCAGGACGTGCTGCTGGAGCCGTTTGGGGGGCAAGCGCTGGGACTGTCTGTCCAGGCCACCACCCGCATCACGTCGATCTGGGGCACGTGCATGTTGGTCGCCTTAATCGCGGCGGGCTGGCTCCAGATGCGTTTTAGCAAGCGCGGGCTGGCGCGAGTCGGCGCGTGGGCCGCGCTGATCGGATTCCTGGCCATCGCAATCAGTGGGCTGGCGATCAGCCGGGGCCTGTTCTACGGCGGGATTATGGTGCTTGGGCTGGGCACAGGTCTGTCCACCGTCGCCAACCTCTCCCTGATGCTGGATATGACCACTGCCCAGAACGTGGGGCTGTACATGGGCGCGTGGGGCGTAGCCAATGCCATCTCGCGGCTGATGGGTCAGTTGATGAGTGGCGTCGTGCGCGATCTGCTGACCAGGGCAGTCGCCAATCCGGCGGTCGCCTATGTAGCGGTGTTCGTGATCGAGGCCGCCTTCGTTGGCGCTTCGCTGATCATGTTGCGCCACGTGGACGTGGTGGCCTTCCGTCGGGCTGCATCCGACCAGCCCCTACCGTTGCCCGAACGCGCGGCTCTGCTTGGCGAGGCTGGCGATTGACAACGTGTTCCATCGGGCGGGTGGCAGCGCCCGTTTGGTGCATTCTCCTTGCGAAGCATCCCCGGCAGCGCCGGGGTTTCGCTTTTTGGGGGCTGGGCGGCCATAATCCAGGGGTCTTTGCACGCTCCACTG
This sequence comes from Anaerolineae bacterium, assembly GCA_034434995.1. Taxonomy (GTDB): domain Bacteria; phylum Chloroflexota; class Anaerolineae; order Aggregatilineales; family UBA3940; genus DAOTYF01. The sequence continues at coordinate 24,927 of DAOTYF010000017.1, read as the reverse complement.
CAGGGAGGAACGTATGCGCGTTGATCTGATTTTGGTTCCCTATCACATGGGGCAGGAGCGCGTTGGGCCAGGGAACGGGCCGGAGCGCTATGTTGAGGGGGGAGCGGAATGGGCACTGGCCGAGGGGGGCCATCAGTCCCGGATCAAGACAGTGCTCCGCGCCCACCCGGAAGAAACCGATGAGATCGCCGCTGTCCTCGATGTGGATAAGCAGCTTGCATTGGCAGTGAGGGACTCGATGGAGAGTGGGCGCTTCCCGCTGGTGCTGGCAGGCAACTGCAACTCCGCGCTGGGCACGCTGGCGGGGATTGGGTCAGCAGAGCTAGGCATCGTGTGGTTCGATGCGCATGGTGATTACAACACGCCTGCCACCACGATCAGTGGCTGGTTCGAGGGGATGCCGCTGGCGATTGCCAATGGTCAGTGCTATCCCGACGTGTGGCAGGGGATCGGCAACCGGCGGCCCATCCGTGAGGCGAACACCATCCTGGCCGGGGTGCGCGACCTCGACCCTGGTGAGCGCGACCTGCTGGAACGGTCGGAGGTGCAGGTGATCCCTGCTGAACGGCTGCGAGCGTCGGGATCGGAGATGGCGCTGATCTCCCCCTTGACGGTGCTGCAATCTCGCGCCCGTGCCATCTACCTCCACCTGGATATCGATGCGCTCGACCCTGCTGACGCACCAGGCGTGGATTACCGGTCGCCCGGCGGGATGTCGGTCGATCAGTTGGTGCAGGCGATCGGCATGATTGGACGGCGCTTCGAGATCAAGGCGGCGGCGCTGACCAGCTTCAACCCGATGCACGATGAGGAAGATCGCACCGTGCATAGCGGCCTGCGGCTGATGCGGGCCGTCGTGGATGCCGCGGTGCGCCCAACGCTGGGATAGAATGCCCATGCTCTATAGGCGAGCCACCCTCTCGCGGAATAGCGGATTCGTGGACTCTCCCCTTCCTTGCGGTACAATCCCGGCGCGTAGTCCATGTTTAGTGAGGGTTATCTTTCATGCGAAACTTGCTTGTCACCGGCGGGGCGGGGTTCATCGGCAGCAACTTCGTGCGCCGAATGCTCGAATGGCACTCCGATATCACCATCGTTGTCTTTGACAAACTGACGTATGCCGGTAACCTGGACAACCTGGAAGCCGTTTCGCAGAACCCGCGCTACAAGTTCGTGCGTGGCGATATCTGCGACCGCGCGGCAGTGCGGCGCGCCCTGCAGGCCAACAGCATCGACACGGTGGTGAACTTTGCCGCCGAGACGCACGTGGATCGCAGCATCCTCAACCCGGACGCCTTCGTGTTGACCAACGTCCAGGGCGTCTACACCCTGCTTGACGAGAGCCGCCAGCACGGCGTCGAGCGACTACTGCACGTCAGCACCGATGAGGTGTACGGCTCGATCCCAGAGGGGTTCTTCAAGGAGAGTGACCCGCTGGAACCCAACAGCCCCTATGCTGCCAGCAAAGCCAGCGGCGACCTGATGGCCCGCGCCTACCACATCACCTACGGCATGAATGTGGTAATCACACGCGGCAGCAACACCTACGGCCCCTTCCAGTACCCGGAGAAGCTGCTGCCGCTGTTCATCACCAATGCTATCGACGGCGAGCCGCTGCCCCTATACGGTGATGGGATGCAGGTGCGCGACTGGCTTCATGTGGACGACCACTGCGCGGGCATTGATCTGGTGCTGCGCCTGGGCCAGCCCGGTGAGGTCTACAACCTGGGCGGTGAGAACGAGCGCCACAACATCGACGTGATCCGGTGGATGCTGGCGATCATGGGCAAGCCGGAGTCGCTGATCCGCCCGGTCGAGGATCGACCCGGCCACGACCGTCGCTACGCACTGGACACAGGCAAAGCTCGGGCGCTGGGATGGACCCATCACGTCACGTTTGATGAAGGGTTGGAGCGCACGATCCGCTGGTATATCGAGAATGCGTGGTGGTGGCGCAAGATCAAGAGCGGGGAGTACCGGCAATACTACGAGGCTCAGTACGGGGCACGGTTGAGAGACTAGACACCCCAGAGCACGACACGGCGAACAAACGAGAGGGCACATCGTGCAGCGACCATTGCGGGCAGTGGTATGTGGAATAATGGCAGGGTCCTGGTTGGCGGCGTTGGCAGCGTGCGGCACGATCCCCGCGCCGACGGCGGGGCCGGTGGGCGGGACGCCAGGTGAGGGCGCGGCCAGCCCATCCCCGGCAGCCACGGCGACACCTCCGCCGTTCAAATCGGAGCTAGTGCTGTGCCTGTACGCCGAGCCAGATAGGATCGTCGGCTCGACGACGTGGGTTGCGTCGGTGATCCGCCAGGCAGTGCTGCCCTCCGCCATCAGCTACGGGGACGATTACGCTGCCGAGCCGGTGTTGCTGGCCTCGCTGCCGAGTCCCGACGATGGAACGCTCGTCCGCAACGATGATGGCACGCTCACCGTGACGTTGAAGTACCGCGACGGGCTGACCTGGTCGGATGGGACGCCCTTCACAGCGGCAGACGCGCTGCTGGGGCTGCAACTCCCGCCGAGCGCCTCCGATCCCTACTTTGAGGTGGTCGAGGCGCGACAGACCGGTGATCGGGTTCTGGAAGTCACTGTCGCAGAGGGCGCGGAGTATCCCTACGTGCCGCCGCAGCCGCCGCTGCCGTCACACGCGCTGCGCGGCATTGATCTATCTGACCCTGACCGCGTAGATTACATGCGGCAGGTGAACCCCTCCCTAGGCCCCTATATCCTCGATTCGTGGGTTTTCGGCAGCCACATTCTGCTGAACGCTAACCCCAACTACACTCCCGCTCCGGCGATCCCGATGGTGCGAGTGCGCTTCATCCCCGATCCGAGCCAGATGGTGACGGAGCTAACCGCGGGTGGCTGCGACGTGGCGCTCGATGGCGATCTAGGCGTGGATCAGATTCCGGCGCTGCTCGCCGCTCAGGATGCCGGAACGGTGCGGCTGCTGGCTGTGTCGGGCAGTGTCTACGAGCAGATGATCTTTAACACGTACCCCGATCCATTCGTCGGCCTACCGCTGCTAGCTGATACGCGGGTGCGGCAGGCGTTCGTTCAGGCCATCGACCGCGCGGGGTTAGCCCAGCAGATGGCAGACGGACTCTCCCCGGCCTTGGATAGCTGGCTGCCACCTGGTCACTGGGCCTATGCGGGCGCCGGGAATCTCCCTCCGTACCCCTACGATCCGGCGGCAGCGTCGGCGCTACTCGATGCGGCAGGCTGGACGGATCAAGATGGTGACGGCGTGCGCGAGTATCATGGCGCGGGCGGTGTGTATGGCTGTAATCGCGGTGAGTGGCAGATCGCGGAGGGAACGCCCCTCACGCCACTTCTGCTGACGACCGACGATCCCTACCGCGCCTTGATCACGGAGGCGATCCGGGCCAGCCTCGCGCAGATTGGGGTGCGGGTTCAGGTGCAGCCACTGCCCGCCGAGACGCTGTTCGCGCCGGATGGCCCCATTGTGCGCCGCGCCTTCGACCTGGCGCTGCTCAGCGCGGTGACGCGGCCCGATCCGGGCGGGATCAGCCGGTGGGTTGGCTCGGATGTGTTCGTACATCCCCTTGAGCGGACGCTGGTGCATCGCTGGCAGCTTGAGGAACGCTGGTTGACCAGCGAGCAGCTCGTCGAGCGGGCTGCACCAGCCCAGATTCCGGTGCTGGAGAATGGCTACCAGGGCCAGAACTTCAGCGGGTGGTGCAATGAGCAAGCCGACATCGCCATTGTGCAGGCCAGCCGCGCGCTGAGCATGGCGGAACGCCAGGCAGCCTATGTCCAGCATCAAACATGGTGGGCCGCCGATCTGCCGACGCAACCGCTGTTCGCGCGGCCCCGCATCGCGGCCAGCGCGATGTACGTGTGCGGGATTGTCCCCGGCCCGCATGATGTGCTGACCTGGAATCTCGGCTCATGGTACTTCGATAAGTCGGGGGTGTGCGGCGGATGACCGTCTACTCCCCCTTCCCCAGCGCGGCGCAGCCGAGCGGGTGGGAGAGGGGCTGTGGGGGTGAGAACCTTGCACGATTTCGATGCTCAACGGGCGCGCGGTGAGAGCGGCGAGGGAGTCCTCGACCGCTTCTTCGAGGCGCGTGGCCACTTGATCCAGCAAGCGACGCGCGGCCAGCAGCTCAACGGTATTGACCGGGTGTTTGTCAGGGACGGCAAGGTCGCCTACGTCGAGTACAAGACCGACTACCGTGCCCACGAAACAGGGCATGTCTTTGTTGAGACGATCTCGGTCGATACAGACGATACAGCAGGCTGGGCATACACCAGCGGGGCGGATTTCCTGGTGTACTACATCCCCGCGCTGAAGAAAATCATGGTCATGCCACTGGAGACCCTGCGGAAGCTGCTGCCAGGCTGGGCCAGGGCGTACCCGACGCGCCCAGCCCAGAACCGGGAGTACGCCACACACGGCATCCTTGTGCCGCTGGCCGAGTTCGAGGCGCACGCGACGCAGGTGTTCACCACCAGCGCGGTCTAGTCGCGTTATGGGTCTAGCCCCTCGATCCCCGAACCCACCTCGGCCAGGCCCAGCGGAACTCCCAGTGCCGCGATGTGGCACTCCTCGCAGGCAGGGAAGACCACGTTCTGCACGTCGATGAACCCCATCTGCTCCGACCCCGGCGTGCTGACGTGCGCCGGGTGGCAATCCACGCACAGCAAGGTCGATTCCTCGACGGGCTGCAAGCCCGCTTCGAGCGCGGGCTGGAATAGCTCCGCGTTCTCCTGCGGCGTGGTGAGCGTCCCGCCGCGCTGCCACACTTGGTAAGCCAGCGGCAGCTTGTTGTGGTAGTGATTCGGGAAGCCGACCACCAACAGCGACCCGGCGTGGCACTTGATGCAGCTTTCGGTCAGCAGCACCGGCACTTCGATGTGCGTCTTTTCGATGGATGGGTCGGGCGCACCGAACAGGTAGATCGCCGTATCCCGCGCGCCGAGGGTCAGCGCCGTCGCGCGGTGGATCGCCCCCTCGTCCCCCCGGTGGCAGTCGATGCAGCGGAAGGGCCTCCGGTGTGGCAGGTCGGCGGGATCGGCCAGGTAGTGGGCGCTGGATAGGTCTGTGACCGGCTCGACGCCTGCCAGGGCGAACTGCGCTCGGTTGTAGTAGGTGCGCTCTGGGACCACGTGGCACGACGCGCAGAAACGGTCGCTCTCTTCCAGCGCCGAGACGGTCAGGACTGGGATGGCAGCCAGGATCAGCAGAAGCAACGGAGCCAGGATCAACAGCCGCCCAGTTCGGCGTGGGGTCGAAGCCTCCACCTATGATTCCTCCGGCGGCTGGGCATTGTAGGCCAGGCTATGGATCGCGTCTGTGCCGTCGGGGTAGGCGGACTCGAGCATCTCGCCGAGGCGAGACTGGGTGAACCCAGTTTCGTCGGTGGCGCGCACCGCCACGCGGAACGCGCCCGTGCGCTCCGGCGTCCAGGTTGTCCACCACATCGTCCAGGCCAGCGGCGAGGGGCCTTCCAGCAGGTCGCATGGCTGCCATGGCCCATCATCGACGCTGACCTCGACGGCGATGATGCGGCGCTTGCCCGCGTAGGCCCAGCCTTGCAGCGCAAACGCCCCCGTGACGGTTGAGAGGTTCTCCGGCAGGATGATCTGGGAGTTGGTTTTGACCTCACATACGTCACTCCAACCGTGATGCTCCCAGTATCCCTGGTAGCGGTCGGGGATGAACTCAATGCGCTGGATCCACTTGGGCATCTTCTGTCCATACAGTCCCGGCATCATGATCCGCAGCGGGTAGCCATGCTCGTGGGTGAGCGGCTGGCCGTCCATCGCATAGACCAGCAACGTATCCTCCTGGAGAATCCACTCCAGGTCGATGGAGGTCATATAGCGGTCAGCAGCGGTGAACTTGGCCCGGATCGCCTCCGGCTGGATTCCAGCCTCGTCCAGCAGCGGCCTGAGGCGGCAGCCTGCCCAAGTCTGGTTGCCGATCAGGTTGCCACCGACGGGGTTGCCAATGCACTCCAGAGTCCGCATCACCTCCACTGGCTCGAAGGCCAATACATCTTCGTAGCTGAGGGTCAGCGGGCGATCCACCAGCCCATCGATAGTGAGCGACCAGGCCGCCGTGTCAACAGGATCGGGCAGCACGTTCCAGCTTTGCACGTAGAAGCGATCCACGGGGGTGATCAGCGGCTGGCGGCTGACGATCAGATCGCTATGATTCGGGTCAGGGACAGTGAAGTTGAACGCTTGCGCCCGGCGTCCGTCGGCGGCGGAGTCTCCGCCGGGGCTGCCAGGGGTGGTACGGAAATCCGGCGGGACGAGGGTGGGTACGGTGTGAGGGGCTTCCCTGCTGCCCAGCGGTCGGCAGGCGGCGATCAGCGTTGCGCCCGCCGTGCCCGTCACCAATAGCAGGAAGTCCCGGCGTGAGATAGGCGCGGACATTGAGGGCCTCGATGTATCCCTTTGGCGAGATAGAGGGGATTATACAGGAAAATGCCAGTGGATTTCACATAGCGTGGGGGCTGATCGCCTACAAGAGAAGCAATCGGCTATTGAGCGAGCGAGGCGGGCCATCCACCCTATGCTGACTGCTTCACCCGGCGCGATGCCCTTCCAGACAGGTGACCCCGTCCATCCCCACGATGGCCCCATGGCGCACCCCGGCGGGCAGGTCGAGGCGGTCGCCGGGTTCCAGCTCGATGGCACGGTCGCCCTCATCGGGCAGGGTGAACCAGATGCCGCCCTCGAGGCAATAGATCACCTTGTGGTAATCATGGGAGTGGACAGGGTAGCGGTAACCGCTGTCGTTGGCCCACATGTAGGGTGAGAGATTTTCCGCCTGCATCAGTGCGCGGATCGCCTCCTCAGTGGGTGGCTCTGTGTGAGGCCAGGGGGTGTGAATCACATCGGACATGGGCACAATCTCCGTCTGGGTAGGGCACAGCCATGCCCCTACCAATCGGTGTGGGCCAGGCACTTCTTCATCGCCCAGCAGGTCTCTTTGACCTCGTGCTGCCTGCCGTCGGGATCGGTGTAGAACCAGTGGCTCTCCTCCTCGCGGAAGATGCGGTAGCCTAGCCGCTCGTATAAGGCGCGGGCGCGTGAGTTGGTCTGCGCGACGGCGATGGTGGCGATCAGGTAGCGACGCTCAATAAGCATAGCCTCAGCAGAGCGGATCAACCGCGTGCCGATGCCGCGCCCCTGGAAGGCGGGCATCACGTGAAGGGAGTACAAGTAACCGCGCGTCACCCCATCAGCGTAGGTCAGGTTTCCCGCGCATAACTGCACGAACAGGCGTCCCACCGGATAGCCGCCCACATCGGCCAGCAACATCAATCGTTCTCCCAGCAGCATCTCCTGGTAAGTCTTGTGGAAGAGGGCACGCAGGCCCCATGTGTGCTCGTCCCATTCCAGGCGGGGCAGGTCGTCCATCTCCGCGTGGCGAATCGTCACTGGAAGGTCCATGTAGGCAACAGCTTGGGTAGCGAACTGGCGGCTCACAGAAACTCCGGGGAGGTTAGACTGAGCTACTCTTCACCATATAGCCAATGCCGTGAATGGTGTGGATATAGACCGGTCGGCTGGAATCCGGCTCCAGCTTGGCCCGCAGGTTGCGGATGTGCGCACGAACCAGGTCGGGGTCGCCAGCGCCGTGCGGGTACTCCCATACTTTGTCCAGCAGGTCGCGTACCGAGTGGGCCTGATCGGGCGCACTCATCAGGTGATGCAGCAATCGAAACTCGGTTGAGGTCAGTTGGATGTTCTTGCGTTCCGGGGTTGAGACCTGGAACTTGTGTTGATCAAGGGTCAGCCCGCCGACCGAGATCACCTCCGCAGTATGGCTAGCGGGCGAGCTTCGACGCAGCAGGGCGCGTACCCTGGCGTTCAGTTCGTCCAACGCAAACGGTTTGGTCAGGTAATCGTCGCCGCCAGCGTCCAGCCCGCGCACCACGTCATCGGTGCGCCACTTGGCGCTGAGGAACAGGATCGGGATGGTTCTGTACTGGGGATGCTGGCGCAGCTCCTCGCAGAAGGCCAGACCATCCATCTCCGGCATCATGATATCCAGCACGATGAGGTCGGGAGGTGTCTTCGTGATGACCTCCCGCGCCTGGGCTGCGGATTCAAGCAGCATGACGGTGTGCCCTTCGCGGCTCAGGGCGCGCCACACTGTGCCGAGCACTTCGGTATCATCATCCACGATGAGGATCGTCGCCATTGCTGCGTCTTCCCTCTGCCCGGTTCATGGCCGGAAGGAACACCCTGACCAACGTCCCTACACCGGGGGCGCTGGTCAGGTGAATCTCGCCGCCGTGCTCCCGGACGATCTGCTGGCAAATGTACAGCCCTAGCCCTGTGCCCTTCCCGCGCGGTTTGGTGGTAAAGAATGGGTCGAAGACCCGCTCCTGGTCCTCTAAGGGGATGCCTCCCCCGTTGTCGTGCACACTCACCTCGACCATTTTACCATCTTCGCTCAGGCTCGATTGCAACCGGATCGCGCCCCGGCTGACCCTGGCTTGCACGATGGCATCGCGGGCGTTGATCAGCAGGTTCATCCAGATGTCTTCAAGCTGGCCGGGGTTGCTATTGACAGGGGGTAGGCCCTCTGCCAGATCAACCTCGAGCGTGATGCCGTTCTGGGTGATCTGCGGCTCCAACAGGATCAGCGTCGCCCGGATCGTGCCGTTGATGTTCAACGGGGAGATCGTATCGTCACCCCGGGCCATTGCCAGGACGCGCTCGACGACCTGTTTGGCACGCTGGCCTGCCCGCAAGATGGCCTGAGCAGAGGTGCGCTCAGGCCGATCTTCCCCGATGTCCTGCACGAGCATCTCGGCATCGGCCAGGATGGTGGTCAGCGGGTTGTTGATCTGATGGGCAATGACCGCCGAAAGCTCGCCCAGCACTGAGAGGCGCGCCGCCCGCACTAGTTGCCCCTGCATGGCGGCCTGCTGCTCCAGGCTGCGCTGAAGGTCGCGCACCAGGCGGGCATTTTCCAGTGCGACGGCAGCCTGATTGGCCAGGGCACGGGCCACCGCCACCTCTCGCCCTGAAAACGTGCGGTTCACATTGAGGTCGTAGAGCTGAACCAGGCCCGCTGTCGTGCCTCGGAAGGCCAGCGGGAGGGCCAGCAGCGCGCTCACCCCCACCTCGTCGAACAGCGCGCGCTCCTGGGGGTGGAGAAGCTCGTCGGTTGCGCGCAGCACAGCCACGCGCTGCTCCTGCAGCACGATGCGCAGCGTTGGCAGCCGGTTGGCATCCAATTCTGGCCTACCCTGTTCGAACCAGATTCCCGCGCCGAAGGCCAGCAGCCGGGTGAGCGAGGTGGGGTCCTGCTCCCTGCCCACGTATAGGGTGCACCAGTCCGCTCCGGCGGCGCTGAGAAGATGGCGGGCGCTCTCCTGGAGCCGCTTCGGCTCGACCATCCGCCTGCTGCTCAGCAGCAGCGCAGCAGTGTCCAATGCGGCGCGCACACTTTGCCCCACGGTAGGCGCTCCAAACGGCTCCGCGAGATGAACGTTCGACAGCTCGGCCAGCCCCACCAGCCGCCCTTCGTGCTGAAGCGGCAACACCATCAAGCGACGGCAACTCAGTGCAGCGAGGCTGGATCGCTGGGCCTCGTCGACCGCGCTATCCCAGGCTGCGGTGCACGGCTTGCCCGATTGGAGGGCGCGCCGGTGAAGCGGGTGTGTCTTGAGATCGAGGGGGCGGCCATCGTGGGGGGGCCAGACCGCCGACCGGTATTCCGCCAGCCTGCCGATCCTTCCCGTAGGGGGGTCCCAGTCGGAGATGATGCACCAGTGGGCCTGGAGGGCGCGCATCAGGTGGCGTGCCACTGCGTCCAGTACACGCCCCAGGTCGAGTGACGAGGATACTGCATCGGCTGATTCAACCAGCAGGCTGAGTTCGAGCGTTCGGTCCAGCGCCTGTTGGTACAGCAACGCATTCTCGATGGCGATGGCGGCATAGCCGGCCAGCCCAGCCAGCACATCCTGATCCTGCCAGCCAAATGGCCCCGCTTTGTCCCCAGCGACCGCGATCAACAGGCCGATGGTCTTTTCCTTGGCTATCAGGGGTACATACAGCCGCGAGTCGTCGGCATCCTGCTTGAGGCCGAAGTTTCGCAGGCTATCACCAGGGCGGACGAGCAATGGCTTCCGCTGGGCAGCGACGTAGGGGATGAGTGGATCGATGCTTACATCGGCGTGCGTCGGTTCGCGGTATTCCCCCCCCTGTGTGGCTGTGTGGATCGTGACTTCACCGGTCTCGGCGTCGAGCAGGGCAATCCGGGCCTCCTGGCTGGGGGTCAGACGCAGCGCGGCATCGAGGATCCTGGAAAGCAGCTCTGGCAGGTTGAGCACCGCACTGAACGATCTGCTCAATTCAGTGAGCAAGCCGAGGTCTGCCTGGCGGTGTGTAGACGGGGGGGCCTCTGCCATACGCTGGTTGTGATCCCTTCCTCGTGTTTCATTATATAGCCGCCCGAATGAGGGGCGCTAATCGCGGGCGGCGCTGCGTCCGGTCGGGCAGGTTCCATCTGGGCTAACGCGGTAGATGGTCAGCGGGCCAAGGCCGGTATCCGAGACATAGCCGGCCTGATCAGCGTTCCACACTGGGCAGAAGTGGGGGCTGGCGAGCATAGTCGTGTAGGCATCGCTCCAGCGCGGAAAGGCGATCAGATATTCGGCCCGGTGGCTCAGAATAAACGCGGTGAGGCCCTCCGCATCCCCCATCCAGGGAACGACCTCCGGCGAGACCAGCCCGGCCAGATCGACCAGCGGGCGGGAAGCGTAGTAACCCAACGCGCCGATGTCGTGCGCGGCGATCACGCTGTCCGGCGACGTGTGGTCACGCACCCAGCGCGCTGCCTCCACCATCTCGCGCTCGATGAAGCGCACGTCGCGTGCATAGGCGGGTGCGCCGAGCGCCACCGCTACCAGTGGGAACAACACGGCCAGGGAAACCATCCAGGCCCGGCTGGCGACGCGGGTCAGGGTGCTCGGCGCGAAGGGACGGGCCAGGCGCAGCACGCCACGGCTCCCGTAGATGACGATCAGTGGGATGACGGGGATCGCATAACGCCCATGTTGGTATGTCACCGGCAGGCGAGCAGCATAGGCTGCCAGATGCAACAGGACCCACAGCCAGGGCGCCAGCGACACCGGATCGCTACGCTGCCGGATTTCGTGAACCAGCTCATAGATCAGGCCCGGCAGCAGAAGGGCCTGCGCACCGACCAACGGGGCGGTCGCCTGCTGGGAAAGCCGTTGTAGGAATGGTTGCTGCCACAATGCGGCGTACTCCATTTGCTTGGCGTAGAATGTGTTGGGCCACCACTGCCCGCTGATCAGGTGATTAGCAGTGAGGAATGGCACGAGTACCAGCCCCAATCCGATCCCAGCCAGCAACCCCCATCCCAGCCGCCGCCACCACGCATCGTGGACAAGCAGGCCGTAGATACCAGCAGCAGCCAGGGCCAGTATGCCTTCTGGGCGGGCCAGCATCAGCAGCCCGCCCCATAGTCCAACCAGCAGCCCATCCTGTGCCCGATGGCCCACCAGCGCGGGATCGTGCCTGCGCAACCAAGCCCAGAACCACACAACCAGCGCAGTGAACAACCCTGTCTCCATGCCCGACGCCGCTGCCCAGATCAGGTGCCATTCCAGTGACACCGCCAGCCCGACGATCAATGAGGTGCGCAGCGGATCGTCCTCGAACAGCCGCGCCGCGCCGAGTGCCGTGCCGATCAGCGCCACCAGGCCAAGACCCTGTGTCCACCAGAAGGGATTCAGGCGAAGGAGATAGGCAGGCGTGACCAGCAAAGTCCACAGCACCGAGGTTGAGCCGGTGCTGGGCACGCCCGGCACGAAGGCCCACTGCCCGGTCGTTGCCAGGTTGCGAGCGTAGGTCTGGTAAATCCAGGCGTCGTCGAGGGGAAAGCCGAATCGCCCCACGTTGAGGCGGGCGACGATCAGATACACTGCGTGCGCCGCGAGGCACGCCAGAACGATCAGCCAATCGCGGAGGCGGGGGGTGAGCTTCGGCCTGCGTGGGGTCTCCACGGGAACCTACGATCTGGTTGTAGCGTTCTATAGATGAATATGATGATGCGAGCATCACCATGGCTTGACGAAAGGGTACCCTAACTATGTCCAGAATGCGATTCATGCTCCTTGTGCTAGGCTTTGCGTTGCTGGCTGGGTGCTCATCCGCTGCCACGCCACTGGAGCCTGCCGGCCCGCCGACCCTGGACCCGAACAGCCCCGTGACTTCCAACGATACGCCGTTGCCGCCCATTGAGCCAACGCCGCGTGTAGGTGAGTGGATTATCAGTGAAGCGATGGTCGAGAGCGTGGAGCTTGTGTTCCTCGAATCGTTCCCCTTGCAGATTCACGCCCTTGTGCGCGGCGTGCTGGGCGATGGTTGCACGGAGTTGGATCAGGTCACCACGACGCGCCAGGGGAATACTTTCACCATCCGCATCACCACGGCCCGGCCCGCTGATGCCGTGTGTACTCAGATTGCTGCCCTGTTTGAAGAAAACGTACCACTGGATGTGTACGGCCTGCCCGCAGGCACGTATACGGTGGATGCGAACGGGGTAACCGCGACATTCACGCTGGATCAGGACAACACACTTGATCCGCCACCAGGCGGCTCCGATCAGGGTGGGGGGAGCGACCCGGCTGGCCCATCCAGTGGGAGCGGGGGCGTGCAGACCGGCTTGGCGAATGTGACCGATGTGGAGGTGCATCCAACAGCAGCGCCGCCTTCCGCTGAGGTGATCATCCGAGGCTGGCTGCCCAACCCGTGCGTTCAGATCAGCGGCATCACAGAGACGTACAGGGGCGGCAGTGTGTTCCAGATCGTGGTAGAGACGAACGAGCCGACTGGTGTGGCCTGCATCCAGGTGATCCAGGAGTTCGAGACGAGTTATACGCTTCAGCAGATACCAGGTCGCGGCACGTACACCCTGCTGGTGAATGATTTCGCCACCCAGTTTACCATCCCCTGATTTGAAAGCGGGGGAGAGGAGGCAGGCACTGACTCGCCTGGTCGTTCAGGGCGCGATGCGGTAAAGATATACCGGCCCTGAGGCACTTCCGAAGGTCTTCAGCAGCGCCAGTCGTTCGGATTCAGGCCCGTCTTCATACAAAGGGATCAGCGGTGCGGCAACGTTCTGGTCCACCACCAAATAGCTAACTCGGTAGGCGTCAGCGGCGCGTAGCAGCATGGTCTCGTCGCCAGAAGGGAGCGGAACCCCGCCATGCCCGGTGTGCCAGTAGAAGCCCGGCGGGTTGTTGACCATCACCGGCGTGGTGGGGGAAACGCCCATTTCGTCAAGCGCAGCCCCGATCTCTCCGTACACGGCATCCGCCTGGTTCCAGGCGATCTGCTCGCTGAACGGCAGGCCGATCACACTTCGCGCCACCAGCCAGAGAGTGAGCGCCAGCGCAAAGACGGTTGCTGCACCGCTGAAGACCTTCCGTGCATTGGCTACATTCCATCCTGAACGTCGCTGTGCTACCCAACGGATCGCGTCGTTAAGCCCCGCCGCGCCCGCTGCCATCAGGAACGGCACCAACGCCGCGCCGGAATGAAGCCAGCCCCCCCGCACACCCGGCAGGGTGAAGGCGAATGTCATCGCCACGAACAGCGCTGCGCCGTACAGCGCTGCCGGAAGCAGCCACTCCTGCCGCCAGCGCCTCCCCAAGCCGATCAGGGAGAAGGGGGTCATAAATATCAAATTCTGTGCGCCTACGAACGTCGCCAGATTGCCCAGCAACGCGGCCCCCTTGGCGCGCAGGATGACGGGCAGCCCGGCAGCGAGGTAGCGGGCAGGGGTCAGATGGGCCGGATAGCTGAACAGATCGTTGTAATCGATCAGCCACAGGGTGCTTAGCCCGCCTGGCGGCTGCACGCTGCCAAACACAGCGATGTTCCGCGCCAACCAGGGGGCCATGACCAGCAGGTAAGTCAGAAGACTGAGCGCGACGTTAACTTGCCCCCGTGAGCCTCTCGTCGGTTTCAGAGGAAGGGCAGCAGGGGGGAAACTGGCGATGAGCGCCACCACCCCGATCACCAGCACACCGTCCGCCCGCGCGAGGTGCGCCAGCGCGGCGCACCCACCGGACAGCGCCCACGCGATCCGCCGCCCTGTCACGCGGCCCCACGAGGCCAACGCCAGTGCGCCTGCTGCTGCCGCCGCGAACGGCGTGAAGGATTCGGTCAGCGCCCCGTAGATCACGTAGTAACCGCTGAAGATGGTCAGCAGCCCGGCCAGCAGCCCGTACCGGCGCTCGCCGAGGCGCATTCCCACTATGTAGGCGATCAACGGCAGGATCGCCGCCAACAACACGAACGGAATCTGGGCAGCATCGAAGGGGGGCAGCGCTGGGAAAGCCACCATCCCCAGGGCGGCGATCATGGAAGGAAGAGGTTGCCAATAAGCGAAGGCGGGTGTGGGCAGGGCCGGTGGCGCGGCGGCATAGTTCCACAGATACGGCTCGGTCAATGGACGGCCTCGTGTCAGCCAGGCGACGAACCATGTTCCGCCGTTGGCATAGTAGTAAGCATCGGTGTAGCCGGGGCTGGAAGTCAACGCCGCTACCGCCCCGTTCACAACCAGGCCCAGGGCAAACAGCAGCAGGAGGTCACCCATCCGTTGGCTCACGGCGCAGGCTCGCGGTGAAGCTGGTAGAGGGTGTACGCGCCGTATCCCTCCCATATCAGGGTCATCTCTTCCTCGCGCAGCCGATCCAGCATCTCGAGGTCGGCCTGGGTCAGCGGCTCGTGACCCTCTTCGTAGTACAGGAAACGCCAGCCGCTCTCGAAGATCAGGACGTGGCTGATCCCTTCGGCCCGCCAGCGCGCGGCGATGCGGGCCGGATCAGGCTCGATCTGCCGGTCGTGCCACCACTGGTTGATCAGCGAGTCGGGGACGCAGCGGCGGATGCAGTAGAAGATGCGCGGTTCCCATAGCGTCAGAACGCGGGCGTCTTCCGGCAGCGCGTTGATCTGCTGCATTGCGGCGTAGTGCGTGCCGAGGTGTTGCAGCAGGTAGTCTTCCTCCGGTTGCAACCCGGCCACGACTGGCAGCGGAGCGCTCCCGGCGACTGCAATCGAGGCGCTGAGCAGCGCCACAGCAACGGCGATCAGCACCGCCGCCTGCACCACCTTCACCAGATCGGCGGATTGGCTGATCTCCTCGCCCAGGCCATCCAGCCCCAGTGCGCCAACCAGCGCCAGCGCCGGGAAGAGGGGGAACAGCAGTCGGGTCTGGGCCATAAACCAGGAAGTCGCCGCCCCGGCCAACCACGCCAGGTAAGGGGGGAGGCTGAAGATCAGCAGCCCGACGATCAGCGCTCGGTCCGATGGGGGGCGTCTGTGCCAGTTCACCGCTGCCAGTGGCAGCAGCCCGATCAACAGCGGGCCGCTGGAAGCCATGTATGGCCCCAGCCCCTCCCGCCCATAGACGGTGGCTTCCAGCGGGAAGGTAATCAGGGAGCGCAGGCTCAGCCCCGTGCCGGGGCGCAGGTAATACCACTGGTCGAGCGCGTCGAACCCAGACGTGCCCCACACAAATGGGGCGACCGGATTGCCATCGAGCAAGGCATTCTTGATCAGCCAGGGCGCGAAGGCGATCAGCGCAACGCCCGCCACCATGCCGATACGCTGCACTGCAGCGCCAAACCCCTCGTGGCGGCTGAGCCAGGCCGACAGGGCGGCGATCCCCAGCGCCGCGCCCGCTGAGGTGTACTTGGTGCTCATCGCCAGCCCGGTGAACAGGCCCGACCACACCAGAAGGCCATAGCGTCTCCCCTGCCCGATCTCGCCAAAGGCTTGTAGCATGACCAGCGCGGCGAAGGTCATCGCCATCTGCGCCAGGTCGTTGTATGGCCAGCCAAACTCACCCCACACCGAGGCCCCAGCTAGCAGAATCGCCGCCGCCAGCCAGCCCGCGTCAGGATGGCGCAGGCGGCGCGTCAGGCCAAGCAGTGACAGCAGCAGCAACATGCCGAACGCCCAGTGCAGCAGCGCGGCAGCCTGGGGCCGGGCCAGGATCAGCAACCACAGATACAGCATCTCAGTGAGCTGCGGGAAGCCGAGGAAATGGTTATGCGGGATGCTGATGATGCGCCCGGCTTCCAAATAGGCGCGCGGCCCGGCAAGGTGGTAGGTCAGCGCATCCCACTTGGTGGGCGGGGCCAGAGACATCAACAGGGCCAACCCCAGCAGTGCCAGCACGGCGACTCGCAACCAGCGCGTGAAGCTCGCAGGTGAAGGCCCAAAATACAACGGCAGCCACTCTCGCGCCTCCCCGATCCAGCGCCGCACGGGGCGATGGAGGATCGCCAGCACAGCCAGCGTCGCCAGCCAGCCGATCCAGCGCGACGGCAGCCATCCAAGCAGGCCGAGGCAGAGCACGGCGAGACTGATCGCGCCCAACCCGGCCAGCGCGCGCAGCGCCAGGCGCTCCAGCCCGGAGAGGCGTGGCAGATCGCGCATCGCCAGCGTGCCGACCCCGCCCCCCGCCAGCACCAATAGGGCAACAGCCAGTCCGTCGAGGAACACGCGGCCTAGCGCCATCAGTGTCGCGGTTGGCAAGGGCGGCTGGGCGATCAGGCCGCTGAGCATCAGCGCTGCCAGCCAGACCACCGCGACTAGCAGACCCAGCCGGGCGCGGCTCATGGGCTGGCCTCGCGGCGTGGCCGCCATGATAGCGGGGCTCCTGCCGGGTCGCTGCTGATGCGGTGGCAGGCAGCCAGCAGCCCGATCAGGAAGGCGGTGCGTAAGGCCACTGTGAGATATAGCCCATGCCATAGGCCACGCGACAGCAGCACCGGCCATTCCAGGAAGTTGATCACGCTGAAGACCACCGCGGCTAGGACGCCTGTGCGGTTGGGGAAGAGCAGCAGAAGCAATGGCAGAATCATCGCCATCCACTGGGGACTCCAGCCCTTTGACCATAGTAGGAAGACGCACCACGTCAGGCCAAAGAAGGCGACCAGCGTGCGGTCGGTACGGCGCACGGGCCGTGTAAACAGGAAGGCATATAGCCCCCCAAAGGCCACCAGCGTCAGCCAGCCAGGGATAGCGGGCGGGTTGCCTAGCATGATCCCCGCGCGCGCCGGGTCGAGCCGCTCCGCCACCGGGCCGAAATTGCCGGTGGCGAAGTTCCCGTCGATCAGCGCCCAGACTGTCTGCCAGCTCGATTTGCGGGCCTGCGCCAGCAGCGAGGCCAACGCATAGGGTGGGCTGATCAGCAGGAAGGGCAGGTAGGCCAGTGCCCCTAGGGCGGCGGTGATCCCGGTGTAGCGTGCGGCCTGTTTAAGCGGTCTGAACCGCCATACCACCGGAACCAGCAGACCAGGCATCACCTTGAGCAGCGCACCAGCAGCGATGGCTATCGCTGAGCGGGCTTCCCGTCCTTCTAGCAGCCACCACAGCCCCAGTAGCATACACAGTGCCGTGAGCGCCTCGAAGTTCCACATCAGGAACACCAGCGGCGCGCCGAGCAG
The DNA here is from genome assembly GCA_034434995.1 of Anaerolineae bacterium. Lineage (GTDB taxonomy): Bacteria > Chloroflexota > Anaerolineae > Aggregatilineales > UBA3940 > DAOTYF01. The sequence goes on along the minus strand of DAOTYF010000017.1, from coordinate 7,429 downwards.
CGCGTACGCCCAGGCGAGGTCCAGCCCGACTGCCGGGCCGTACAGCCGGGAGCCGAGGCGATGCATCAACCACAGGTTACCGGTATCCGCAGCCAGGGTGATCAGCGCCCAGGCATAGAAGTAGGCCTGATCCGCCGCGCCCAGCCAGGCGATCAGAAGCTGATGCAGCCCCAGGTTCAGGTAGGCAAACAGCGGTGGGTACTCCACCCAGTAGCCAATCAGCGGCAGCCGCCCCGTCAGTGGCGTGATCTCCGCCACACGGTAGAAGTTCAGCAGTTCGCCGAACTGCATCAGCCCGCCCGGCTCGCGGGCCAGCAGAACGGTCAATCGCAAACCCACGAAGAGGATGACCAGCGCCCGGAGGTGGCGCAGCGCTGAGGTCGGGGCAGGCTCGCCCTCGCCTGTCAGACCCTCATCGTTCACGCGCTGCCTCCCGGACAAAGATGACAGCCAGGTTGTCCTGGTAGACCCGCTCCCATCCCTCTGATAGAGCCAGCACCCCGGCCAGCGGGCTGGTGCGCTCGATCAGGACGCTGTTGATCCCCGCCGCGTCGAGGTTGGCCTCCCAGCCTTCCTGGGCGAGAGCGGTGCTCAGGTAGATGCCCAGCAGGTCATCGCCATACAGATCGGTGCGCCCATCCACGTATACCGGGTAATCACGCGCGGTCCAGATCAGGTAGCCACCCCAGTTGTAGCTGTTGAAGATCGGCCCCGGCAGATGCCGCTCCTGCAGGTAGGCCACTGCTTCGACTGGCATAGTGTCGCGGCGTGCTGCATCGATTCGAGCCGGCTGGAGGGCATAGACGATCTTGCCTATGCCTGCGCCCAGAATGACTATCAGCAGCAGCCAGTTGAGCAGCACAAACCCAGCGGACGGCGGCAGGCGGCTCCAACGCAGGCGGTAGCCGCGTGCCCGTAGCCATGCCTCTGTGTGCCCGCTGAGCACCGGCGCGGCAACGATGGCAAAGGTTGGGAAGTTGCGACCGGCCAGCAGCGCGCTGTAGGCCGTCCCGCCGACCATCACCGAATCGCGCCAGCTCAGCCGCTTCGGCGAAACGCCTGCCGCTGCCAGCGTGCCCAGCAGCAACCAGATGAACGGCCATGTGTAGCGCTGGTGGAAGTTCGGTGAGGCCCATTCCTGGATGTAATCGCGTAGCGCGCCGATGCCCACCGTGCGGAATGGGTACAGCAGCATCGAAGGGCCGTACGGGTTGAAAGAGATGGCTGCCGCCGCTACCAGCCCGACAACAGCGATGCGAAGAGCAGGCTTCAGGGTGGGGTGAGTGGCTGGATCGGCGTCTGGGTTGCGGGAGGCGTCGGGCAAGGCGCGCCCCAACAGCCAATGTGCACCCTCCCCCAGCGCGGCCAGCACCATCAGGATGAAACCGATGGCGAAACCGCCGTGCAGATTGGCCCACAGCGCCATCAGCGGGGGGATGATCCACAGCCGATCCACGCCCCGCCTAGAATGCAACCACAGCAAGTACAGAACAGCCGCGCTGAGGAAAAACGACATCATCTGCGGGCGCGGCGACCAGAACACCGCTGCTACCCCTGTCGCCAGCACCAACACGAACGCTTTGACGATGGGGTCGCCTTCCATCTGTAGGTAGACCAGCGCCATCCCGGCGGCGGCGAGAATTCCGACGTACAGCGCCAGCCCCACATCGCCCAGCGCAACGTAGCAGGCATACAGGATAATCTGGGAGAGCCACGAATGGTTGATCCAGGGCTGCCCGGCGCGGGAGTGCGAGAACAGATCAACCTGCAGCAGCGCTCGGTGCTGCACCTGCCACTCCCCGGCCCGCAGGTGCCATAGGGTGTCGCTATCCAGCGGCGCGCGGACGGCGATGACGAACACCGCCGCGATGGTGAGGACGATCACCAGCCGTTCCAGCGTCAGTAAGCGAAAGAACCTGGCCACCGCATATCCTTACCGCTGATCGTCGAAGGGGCCGATCTCCTCCGGCGTGACGTGTCGGGTGAGGTCGTAGAAAACCGTATACGGGCCGATGTGCCCCTCGCGGTACGATACACCCAGCGTCGTGAAGCGCTGCCGCAGCACCTCGTCCAGCGCCGGAAGGTTGCTCGTCACGTAGACGACGCGATCCGCCGCCGCCACCGCCTCGGAGTAGGGTGGGTAGCGGTCGTCAAGGCTGGTATAGCTCAGATCGGCCTTATAGGGCAAGCGCGGGGAAAACACAATGCGCTCGTGGGTCAGGAAGGCGAAGCGGAAAGTGACCCACGAGTTGCTGTAACCCCGATCGGCGCCAATCGAATCGAGGAAGTCGATCAGGGGAGCGTCGTACTCGTGGGGCAGGTGGGAGATCAGGTCGAACTGGGTAGTCAGGCCCGGCGGGTTGTGGATCATCGCCTGGAGGTTGCCCCACAGGTTGAAGCCGAGGATCAGCGCCAGCAATGCGGCTAACGCGCTACCTTGAAGCGCTGGCCTGCGACTCAGCAAGGCCCTCTGCTTGAGGCGGGCCAGCCAGTCGCCAGTGAGAATGGCCAGCGGAGGGTAAAGGTGAACCAGATAGCGCCCGGTGGGATCGTTGCCGAAGCGGGTGAACACGAAGGCCCCGATCACCAGCCCCCAACCTCCGATCAGAGTCAGCAAAGCCATCCGGCGTTCGGCTGGCTCCGCCGCCGAGAGTGCGCGGCGAGTGGCCTGCCACAGTACGACGACAGCCACACCGCTGACCAACAGCCCTAGCGGCAGGCCGATCCAGTCTACCGACCAGGGTGGTCGCAGGCCCACCAGCGCGGGCAGGTTGAACAGCACCAGCGACACGATCCGCTGGCCGATCACCCCCAGGCCATTGGTGGGCACTTCGGCTACCCGCGCGCCCGTCAGTTCAGCCACCACGGCTGCCGCGCTGCCGTTGATCATTGCCCACCACCAGGGCATGGAGCCAAGCAGAAAGCCGAGGGCCGTAGCCGCGCCACCCTGCCAGGGGAGAGCCTGCGCACGTGTGCTGTGCTGTCCGTTTGCTCCTCGTTTGCGCTGGGGCCAGATGGAGAGCAGGGTTAGCGGCCCCGCCGACACGGCGATCAGCGCCATGCCCCACCAGCCGATCCCTGCCAGTAGCCCGGCCAGCAGTGCCCAGCCGAGGGCCTGCTTCCGGCCCGCCAGCCTGTCCCAGCCGATCCACCATATGATGTTGTTGAGCAGCAGCACCTCGACGTAATTACCGATCCCGGCGGTGGTGTACAGGCTGAATAGCACGCTTGGCACAGCCACCAGCAGGGATGCGGCGGTGGCCGCGAATCGGTCTGCGCTGAGGCGGTTGGCAAGACGGTAAGTCGTTGCCACCACACCTGCAAACAGGGCGATCTGCAGTAGCCGCCCGGCCAGGATGGTCTCGCCGAAGGCCAGGAAGAACGCAGCACGCAGGTAGGCGTCCAACGCGCCCATGTAGGACTGTCCCCAGAAGAACACCGGCCATTCGCCGCGCAGGATGTGGCGGGCCATCAACGAGAGCACCGCCTCGTCCCCGTTGAAGGTGACGCTGTTGGTAGCCAACAACGCAGCTTTTAATGCCAGCCCCGCCGCCAGCGCGGCCCACGCCCCAGGGTGCGCGGCCAGCCGTCTGAGGAGGTGAGCCGGATCAGCAGGGGGGCCTGTCTCGACCTGAGCCATGATGAAGACAAAGGGGTGGGATTCGTGCGGGCACTATTCCGGTTTTTGTGCGTAGGCGGTCACCAGGTCGCCGAAGTTGACTGGCAAAGGCAGCTTGTCCAGGCCCGTCAGCCGGCCTAAGGTGTCCACGGCGTCGGCGAGGGAGGCGCTGTAGGGCCGCAGGCGCGTCGTCAGGTACTGGAGACGCAGGTAGCGACCCTCAGGCCGAATGGCGGCCACACGGAAGCCTGCTTTTTCTAGCAACTCGCGCAGCGTGCGTCGGGTGAAGTAGTAAACGTGCATTTCCATCAGCCAGGGCCAGCGCGATCCCATCAGCCGGGCGAACAAGCTACCCAGATCCATCGTGTGGATGGCGACCCAGCCGCCGGGTCGGATGATCTGGCAAGCGCGGCGCATCTCGCCGAGCGGATCGCCCAGGTGTTCGATCACATCCCACATGGTGAAGACATCGAAGCTGTTCGGGTCGAAATCCGCCTCTTCCAACGTCCCGCGCACCATTGTCAGACCTCGCTCGCGGGCGTAGTTGAAGGCCCACAGCGATGGCTCTAGTCCAACGGCGTCCCAGCCAGCCTCACAGGCCACTTCGACGAACACGCCCACGTAGGCTCCCACGTCCAGTAGGCGGCGGCCCCTCCCCGGCCCGGTGAAGCGTTCCAGCGCGCGGAGGTGCTTGCGAAAGGTGATCTCGCGGGCCACACGTTCTTGCAGATACAGGGGGTCTTCGACGACCTCGTAGTTGTGTTTGATGGCTTCCCGGCTTGGGCGTGGGTTAGTGTAGACCAGCCCGCAGTTCCGGCAGGCGACAATCGGCGGATGGATGCCGTAGCCGGGGTAGGTGCAGCAATAAGCCTGCCAGTTCCCATCCAACGAAAGCTCCGTTCGCGTGCTGGGGAAGCGTAGCGTGTACTCTGTGCCGCCACACAGGTTGCACACCACAAGTTCCAACGTGGGGTCGTTGAGCAAAGGATCGGGCATCAGGCAGACGCTCGCCGGATCAGGAATCGCGGATCGCGCCCGAAGAAACGCCGCCAGGACAGGCGTAACACCGTGTACAGGGCGCGGATGATCTCCTGCCGCGAGATCTTCGATTGTCCCTGTGTGCGATCCATGAACGTAATGGGAACTTCACCCACACTAAAGCCAGCCTGCTGGACGAGGAACAACATTTCGATCAGAAACGAGTAGCCGCTCGAAAAGATCGAGTCCAGTGGCAGAGTTTCAAGCACGATCCGGCGGTAACAACGGAAACCCGCCGTCGCATCCCGCGCGCGCAGGCCCAGCATCGTCCGGGCGAAGGCGTTGGCCCCAGAGCTGAGCAGGATTCGCTTCAACGGGAAATCCGGCGTGCCTCCGCCGGGGGCGTAGCGCGAGCCGATCACCAGATCGTACCGCTCGCGGCTGGCCTGGATCATCGCCGGGACGTAGCGGGGGTGGTGTGAAAAATCGGCGTCCATCGTCATAATGCGTTCGACGCGCTCCCCCATGTCGTCCGTGTTGAGGGCCATTTTGAAGCCGGCCAGGTAAGCCGTGCCAAGGCCCAGCTTCCCCGGGCGGTGGATGACGAACACCCGTCCCGGATGGCGTGCTGCCAGCTCGTCAGCCAGCTTGCCTGTGCCATCCGGCGAGTTGTCATCGACGACGATCACGCCTAGATCGACCGGCTGGTCGAGCAGGGCGGCGATGATCGGTTCGATGTTCTCGCGCTCGTTGTAGGTGGGCAGAACCACCATCGTATCAACCACAGGTCGTCGCTTTCAGGGGCATGGCAGTGTGGAAATCGAAAAAGGGATCGAGAGCGCGAATAGCCTCGTAGACGGCCTGAGCATCGCTGGTTCGGCCTAGCGCCTCATACAGCCGCGCCAGCGCGAGCCATGCCGCCAAATCATAGCGGCTTGGCCCCGGCGCGTCAAGCGTGGGCAGGGGAAGCAGCAGCAGACTACCCCGCCGTCCGTAGACTGCCACATCCCAACCCTGCCTTTGGACGATCAGCGGCCCGGCTTGCAGGTAATACTGCTCGGCAGATTCGGCGTTGCCCATCGCCTCCTCAATCAGCCCCAGGACGTAAAAGCCGCGCCGGTCGTTCAGAAAGAGCGCGATCCGCGCGTCGCGCTCAGCGGCGGGCAGGTTGCCCATCAGCGCAGACGCTTCGGCGCGGGCGGCGTAGCTTTGCCCTGCGGCTGGATCGGCAGCAATCGCTCGATCCAGCCAGCCCATCGCCTGTGATGGTTGCCGATCTACCCGCAGGCTGATCTCGCCCCGGCAGCGCAGCTCGAGAGGGTCGCTCACCGGCTCCATTGGCGGAGTGACGAGGAACGGCCAGCATAGGTCGGGCAGCGCAGATAGCGTGCCCCTGTCGAAGCCTTCAAGCCCCTTGACGCGGAGGAAGGCGTCGTGGGCGGTGGTGCGCCGGGGTGTGGCATCCCAGTAAGCCGAGGCCGCCAGGTGCGGGTCGCGCTCCATTGCTTCGGTATAGGCGCTGTGCGCCACCCCATCTTGGCTGAGCGCTGCTGCGAAGTCCCCGCTCCACAGAGAATAGCGCGCCTCGCCGGGTTGGATGCGGGCAGCCTGCTGCATATGTGTCAGTGCCCCCTCCCAATCACCGGACTCAGCCAGCAGAGCCGCGTAGTTAGCGTGGATCAGATCGTAGGTGTCTTCGTAAGATAGCGTCACCCGGTAGGCTTCCAGGGCAGCGGGGAGGTAGGCGTCATTGCTGGCAGCAAGGCGACCCAGGAACTGGGCGCGCTGCGCGGCATATAACCCCAGCGCAGGGTCGATCCGGCGTGCCGCGTCGATCTCGACCACAGCGCCCTGCAGGTCGTTCTGGTCTGCTAGTCGAATGGCCCGCGTGAAGCGAATGTGGGCCGCATCCGAGATCGCCCAACCGATCCCGGCTAGCATGACCAGCCCCAGAACCAGCGCAGGAGCCCATCGCCGCACGCGGGATGCTCGCTCCGCCGCAGACCTGAGAGGCCCGATCAGATATGCCACCAGCGCCAGCGCGGGGAGCAGCACCGGCGTGGTGCTGCTGTAGGTGTCGAACAGGTTCAGCGCTGCGAAACCAAGCAACGCAGCGCAGACGCCAGCCACGCGCACCCTTTCCCGACCGCGCACCATACGCCAGCGCCGGAGGCCCGCCCAGGCCACGCTGATCCCCAACACGAACAGCGCCGCCACCCCCGGCCCACCCATCTCGGCCCACACCAGCAGCGGGACGTTGTGGGGTGAGGTCAGACCATCGTGGGTGATCAGCGGGTTACGATACTCACGCATGGCCCTGCCGAACCCGTATGGGCCGACGCCCAGCACGGGATGGCTCAGCCCAATCTGCCAGGCGCTGCGCCAGAGGTCGAGCCGGACGCGGTCGCCGCTGGCGTGGCCCGCTAGACCCGCCTGGCGGAACCATAGCAGCATAGCGACGATCCCTACCGTTGCCAGGATCGCCGCCCCGCCCAGTACACGCCGATCTCGCCCCAGGGCGGCGATACGCGCCCGCCACCCCCCCGGGCTGTCCACCAGCACCAGCAGACCAAAGACCGGCAGGGCGACCGTCAGCGCCAGGAACCCGCCTCGTGAGAAGCTGAACATAACCACCAGCGCCGCGCCCGCCAGCCAGACAGTCATCGCTCGCCGCGTATCACGCGAGGTGGTGGAGATGGCCCACGCCAGTCCCACCGGGATCAAGAGGGACATATAGGCGGATAGCGTGGTGGAAACCAGCATAGTGAAGTTGAGGCGGTGGATCACCGGGGGGATGGGCTGGCGCAGGCCGCCGATCTCAAACCAGGGCTG